>NZ_CP108805.1:0-87885 GCF_045207415.1 Streptomyces sp. NBC_00873 | reverse complement strand
CGCGATCCGCGAAGACGTCGACCGCATCTCTGCTGCCCGCGCCCGGCGCTACGCCCAGGTTGAGGCCGAAGCAGCAGCCGCAGAAGCCCGCGTCCTCCGCAACACCAACTACTGACAGGACTGAATCCCATGGCCGCGATGACCAACTTCGGCGACTGGAACGACGTCGAGACGTACTCCACCCGCATCACGGACACCGTCGCCGCGGCACTTGGCGACCACGCCTCCGACTACGACCTTGACGCGCTCGTCAACGCCTACCGCGACGCGATCAACGAGGCCCTCCCCGACTCGGTCATCCTGGCCGGCAACGAGTTCTACAGCCCCCACCACGTCGAAGACAAAGACTTCGCCGACTACCCCACCGACGACGACGGCCGGCTCGACGTCAAGGCCGTCGTCGAGGGCGTCGACTTCTGGAAGATCGCAGCCCGGCACGAACGGTTGACCGCCGAGCAGGCCGCCGAGCACCTCGGCTACACGGGCGCCTCCGCTGCCGGGTCCGCACGCAAGGCGCTGTCCCGCATGGGCGTGAAGGCCGCTTACCGGTCACACCCGCAGTCCGGGCGGCCGCAGGCCGTGTACAACGCCCGCGAGGTGGAGGCCGCCGTGAAGGCCCGGCCCGGCCGCGGTACCCGCAGCGACCTCAACGCACAGGCCTGACCCTGAACGCACAAAGGCGCCCCCCGGCCGGCCCGTAGGCCAGCCAGGGGGCGTTGATGCAAACAACGAAGCCCCGTCAAGGACGGGGCTTCAACCCCCGCAGCGGCGGGGACGACGTGAAGTAACGAACGGGAACACCCCCGCAGCGGCGGGGAGACTTCAATGTAGCGCACTTCGGGGGCGGGCTCACCGCAGACCTTCCCCAATGAGCCGACCTGGCGACAGCGCACTGGCGGCCGCGGCTACCGGGCTGCGGTCGCCCAGCGCATCCACGCCATCAGGCCCTGCGTCGCCGCTTCCTGACGGGTCGGCCACCTGTCCCGGCTGCCGGACGGACCGAGTGCGGGCAGGTAGTACGTCCACCCGTTGCGGCCGCTGCGCGAGGCGCCGCCGTACGACGGGGTGACGACCACGAGCACCGTGCCGTCGTCGGCTGTCGCGTTCCATTCGCTGGTCGTCGACCATGACGCCGACTTCACGAGCTGGACGGTGTCGGCGATGGCGCGGGCCTTGGCTTCGGTGAGGCGCTTCGGCCGGCTCGTTGTCATGTCGGCCAGTCTCCCACCCGGTCCTGTTCCGTCTTCCGGCCGGTTGAGACGTATCCGATCCCGCCAATCCCTGCATTCTCATGGCGTACGCAATAGGTTTCGGGGTAGGGTGGACCCACCACCCTCCAGACCGGGGGCAATCCCGCGCACATTCCGCGCGACCCTGAAACCAGCCCCCTTCCCCGAGGAGCCCGAGATGACTGCCCTCGCCCGCAAGTCCACGATCCAAGTCGCTACCGACGTCCTCCACCTGGCTCTTCGCACACGCCGGTTCCTTGAGCAATGGGAGGCGCTGCGCCACCAGCACGCAGCCAGAGCCAACCGGCCCTGCCGCTACTACCTCGGTCAGCGCGTCCGTACCACCGTGGACGAACTCGGCCTCTGGGGAATCCCCCCGGCACCTGCGGGAACGCTTGGCACCATCGCAATGCCCGAGGACGAGTGGGGCGACTACGCCGTGATCCTCGACAGCGACCCGTCCGGCCACCGTCACGCATTCGGCGAGAACGAACTCGAGCCTGCTGGCGACCAGGGGGCCGGCCGATGACCAACACCCGCGCCGAACTTCGCGAGGCCGCCATGCGCATCCGAGGCCTCAACGCCAGCGCCACCCCCGGCATCTGCCCCGACTGGACGTACAACGCCGTCCGACACATCGCCCGGAACTGCCAGATCGAGTGCAGCCACGACGAGCACCAGGGCCACGACCAGCCCGAATGGGACCGGTACGAGGACGCCCCGTACATCACCCTCATGCAGAACCCCGACCTCGGGAACGCCCTCGCCGACTGGCTGGACGAGGCAGCCCGATACGCGGCCCTGTACGCCGACCTGCACACCGCATCCACCGGAGCAGCGCCCGCCGCTGCCGACCACGACACGCTCACCCGCCACGCCCTGGCGGTGGCCCGGCAGATCCTCGGAACCGAGGTGAGGACCCGATGACCACCGTGGGCCTGCCGATCCCGGTCGTCGTCACCCGGCACCAGTGCCCGCACTGCCGGATCACCCGGGCGAAGAAGGCCGCCGCCGTTGCGCACATCGGACGGTGCTGGCAGAACCCGGCCGCCCGCGGCTGCAAAACCTGCGTGCACTTCGTCCCGCCGGAGGAAGGCCCGTACCCCGAGCACCCCGGCTGGCCTGAAGGGTGCGAGGCCGACCGCGACATCAGCGAAGGTCTCGTCACCGGCTGCCCGCAGTGGCAGACGACCGCCACCGAGGAGACGGCCCGATGACCGCCCTCCTGGCTGCCGCGCTGATCCTCGCTGCCGGGTACGGGCTCGGCCGCTGGCGCCCCTGGCGTCGCCTCACCGACTGGACGAACTGGCAGATGCGCTTCCACGCCGACAAATGGACCGGCTGGCACCGCGAGACAGCCCTCGCCGCCCTCCTCCTCGCCACCGACACCCGGACCTTCCTGTGGGCGTGGCGCCACCGTCACGACCCGCCACCGAAGCGCAGCCCCGCCGTCGAATTCCGCACCAGCCACCGAGAGGACGACCGCCGATGACCGACCTGCCCGTAGCCACCTGCCAAGCCGTTTGCTACGAGGTGTCGATCCTCCCCGAGGGCGACATCAATCGGCACGTGTTCAACATCGACGTGGAGTACCGGGGCGAGGGCCGGTGGGCTGTCACCCGGCACGGCTCATGCCTCGGTACCGACGGCGAGTGGGCGGAAGGCGTCAAGGAGTACGACCGCGGTGACGACTGGCTGAACGCCCACCGCTTCGACCTGGATACCGCCCTCCGCCTCGCCCGCGACGCTGCCCCACACGTTGTCGTCAACGGGCACACCGCCGCCGACGCCTACCGCCGCACCCACCCCGAGGAGACGACCCAATGAGCGACCTGCCCGAGCCCACCATCACAGTCACCCCCGACGCCGTGGAGACCGCCCTCCGGCGCTACCTCCGCAGCCTCGACTACGACCTCCACAAGTCGATCGAGTGCGGTGAGGAAGACGGCGCCGACCACTACCCGGAAGAAGCCGCCGAGCTGTTCACCGCCCTCCGATGCACCGGACCGGCTGGAGAGCAGGAGCTCCTCGGGGCGGCACTCCGCATTGTCGCTGAGTACGTCCACCACGCCACCAAGGGCGACGCCACCCCGCGTGACCTCGTGACCCGCCTGAAGCAGGCCGGGTTCCCGCTCCCCGCCATCGAGGAGCCGACCCGATGACCACCCCGTCCAGCACCCCTCGAGGCGAGCGCGCCGGTCGCCCTGGCGCCCAGTGGGGCACCGTGCTCCGCACCACCGGCGAGCACGTCATACCCAATGACGCACCCACACCCCAGGCCAACCGGGCCGCCCGGCGAGCAGCACGACGGAGGAAGAAGTGACCGACCGCATTCCGCTGGGCGACCTCACCAACGATCAACTCGACGCCCTGTACACCGAGCGCGACGTGCTCCGGTCCGACTGTCAGAAGTGGGCAGACCTCGTTACCGCCGCCGAGAAGGTGCGGCAGACGCACGCCGCCGACGCCGACCGGTACGAAGCCCAGCTCCGCGAGCGCATCGCCGAGTTGGAGCAGCACGCCAACGAGCTGTCCTCCATGCGCAACGCCGCCAACGAGCGCGCCGACAAAGCCGAGCAGGAGGTCACCGAAATGGCCGCCGCAGCCGCCCACCTCACCACCCTGATGGGGAAGCGCGCCGAGCAGGCCGAGGCCCGCGTGACTGAGCTGGAGGCCGAACAGAAGAAGGCTGACGCCATCAACGCCCAGCTCGACGCGAAGACCGATCAGAAGATCAGCGACGCTGACGCAGTCATCCAGTACTTCAGGGCCCGCGCCGAGCAGGCCGAGGCCGCCATCGAACGCGTGCGGGAACTGCACCAGCGCTGGGACGCCGATCCCGCCAGCTGCGCGCACTGCGTCGACGGCTACGGCACCCCGCTGCGCTACCCGTGCCCCACCGTCCGCGCCCTCGACCCGCAGCAGCAGCCCACCACGGAGGTCAGCAAGTGACGGACGCCCAGCCCGAGGACGACGCCCCGGAGCGCACCCGGGAGGAGCGTCTGGCCGAGCTCGCCGAGAAGCTGTGCCGCAGCTACACGTACGGCATCGGCATCGAAGAGCTCGAGCAGACCGACCCCGAAGAAGCGAGCGCACACCGGGATGCCGCCGAACACCTGCTGCCATGGATTCAGGAAGCGCCGCAGGAGGACCGGCGGGCGGCATTCCATCGTGGCTACGCGAAGGGCAAGGAGAACCAGGCGAAGCACACCGCCGAGGACATGCAGCGCCTCGAGGCCGAGGTAACCGATCTGCGTATCGACCGGGACCCGGAAGGGCTGCGGTGGCGGATCCGGGACCTGGAGCGGGCGTGGGACGAGCTGTGGGTCGGACACACTGGCCGGCGCGATATCCGGGACGTCACCCGACAGGCGCATGAGCGGGCTGCGGCGGCGGAACGGAAGCTCGCCGAGGCCCGGGAGCTGCTCGCCCAGTCGGGCCTTGAGGCTTCCGACCCTGTCCTGTTCGGGAAACTGGCCGCCCGGCTGGAACCACGGGCGTCTGATGGGCCGTGAACACATGGGTGTAGCCGGTGCCGTGGCCGCAACGAATGGCGAGTGACGGCACCGACCACAGTCGGCGGCCCCAGGAACAACCACGGGGAAGAACCGGAGACGCGCCCCGTGCTGCGAAGCTCCGCCCCTCAAGACGGAATACGGGACACGCCCTACTCTTCCCGCCACTGTTCCGGCGGGCTGCGGATTTCCTTGCCCTGGAGACAACCCGGCCCTTTTCAGGGAGCGGTATGGCAAGAATCCCGCGCGTGTAGCACTGTGTTCACGGTCCGAGAGGACCGCAGGCCAGTGCCCCACACCAGCGAGCATGACGGGTCAACAGTTGGTTATCTACTGCCGTTTTTTATCGCCAAGCACCATGCACATAAATAGGATCCATGGTGCACAACGTGACTCATACACGGGGGAATTCACCGTATGAACAAGAAGGCTCTACGCAACCTTCTCAAAGAACGCCGTGCCCTCGTCCAGCCGGAGGGGCACGGGTTCGAACGCCCGACCGGGCAAGGGCGGCGCGCCCCCGGCCTCACCCAGCACCAGGTCGACCAGTTGTGCCACGTCAGCCTGGGCACGTACCGGCGCCTCGAGTCCGGGGCGTACCCGAACCCGCCGGTCGACTTCCTCCGCGACGTCGCCGTTCTCTTCGCCTTGAACGAGCAGGAGTGGAGGTCGCTGTGCCGGTACGCGGGCATAGGCGACCCGCCCGCACCCCTCAACCCCCGCTCCGGCAAGGAAGTCCCCGGGGTGTGGCAGGAAGCTGTCGACGGGATAACGCACATGGCGTACGTCACCGACGCCTCGTGGGAACTCATAGCCCACAACGCCCCGTTCGCCCGCCTGTTCCCCAACGGGCGTGTCCCCACGAACACGATGCGGTGGATGCTCTTCGACCCCGACGGGCGGAACACGTTGACCGACTGGGCGACCACCTGGGCGCCCCTCGTCCTCCCCCAACTACGGGCCGCGCTCGCCGCACGACCCGACGACGACATCCTGCGCCGCCTCGAGAAAGAAGCCATCGCAGACCCGGACACCGCCCCGATCTGGGACGCCGGCGGCGCCCACATCCACCCCGACGGCGACGAACGGCCCCTCCTCCACGCCCAGGACGGGCCCGGCTGGGTCACGATGTGCGCAGCGGAGCCCATGACCGCCCCCGGCGCCCGGCTGATCGTCTTGGTGTTCCACCCCGGCAGCCGCCGCGCCCACCTGCGCACCCCGATGCTCCGCGCCCACTGACACACCACCCACCACACCCATCCCCCACCAGGCAGAACAGCGCACCCGGACACGCGGCGGGCGGTACCGGAACCAGACCGCCCGCGCTGTTCGTAATGCCCTGAGCAGGGGCAATACCCGACAGTCGGTGGAATAGGTTGGGCTCACCCCCACACCACGCAGCACCATGCCCGCCGGAGGATGACGTGCCCGCCTACATAGCCCGCCCCGCCACCGTGTTCCCCGCCCACAAGGTCACCACCGCCGAGATCGCCGACGACATCCGCACCCACCACCCCGACCATCCACGCCTGCCCGCGATCCTCCGAATCGTCGCCAACACCGGTGTCCAGACCCGGTTTTTCACCCGCCCCCTGACCGCCCCCACCGTGTCCGGCACCGCCGGGATCGGCGAACGGGCCGCAGCAGCGTTCACGGATGCTCTGGACCTCGCCGAGCAGGCAGCACGCCGCACCCTCACCGCCCACGGCGTCGCGGTCACGGACGTCGACGCCATCATCACCACACACTCCACCGGCTGGTCCGTCCCCAACCTGGACATCCACCTCGTCGCCCGGCTCGGCCTCCGCCCCACCGTCCGCCGCATCGCCCTGACCACCCTGGCGTGCGCCGGCGGCACCCAAGCACTCATCCGGGCCGTCGACATGGTCACCGCGAGACCCGGCACCACCGTCCTCGTCGTCGCCGCCGAAACCATCTCCGCCGTGTACAACCACCACGACACTGCGGTCGAGCACATGATTTACAAGGCCCTGTTCGGGGACTCCGCGGCCGCGACCCTCGTTACCGACCAGCCCCTCGGCCCAGGCCTCCGCGTCGACTCCCCCGACGACACGTACGAACACGTCCTCCCGAACAGCCTCGACCGGTACTCCGGTCGCGCCGACGCCCACGGATTCCACTTCGACAGCACGAAGGAAGCCCTCACCGCCGCCGACGACGTCCTCCCCGACCTCGTGGACTGGCTCGGCCCGCAGATCATCGACTTCGCCGTCATCCACCCCGGCAGCGCCCGCATCATCACCGACACCGCCACCGCCCTCGGCCTCGACACCCACGACTCCCGGCACTCCACGGACACCCTCACCGACGAAGGGAACCTGGGCGCCGTATCGGTCCTGCGGGTCCTCGAGCGCACCCACGACGACCCGCCACCGGCCGGCTCCCGCGGTGTCATGGTCGCGTACGGGCCCGGGTTCAACACCGCCGCCATCCACGGCACCTGGACCGCCTGAACCCGCACCCTCTGCTCCATCCGCCCCTGTGTCGGCCCGCACCCGACCGGGGGCAACGCTTTGCCCGGCCGGGGCCAGCATGGAGGCATGACCCCTTCCATCGCTGAGACCATCGCCATCGGCCTGTCCCTCGTGCTGTGCGCAGCATCCTTCGTGATGGCACGCCACTCCCGCGCCTACCGAGCCCAGGCCGAGGCGTCCGCGGGCCGTGCCGAAGCAGCGGTCAGGGCCATCGAAGGTCTCCGGATGATCCAGCAGGTCGAGGACGACCGCAGGGCCTGGCTCCGCGCTGGCAATGAAGACGTCAACATCCAGGTCCGCCCCAGCGGCTCGTCCGCCGCCCAGATAGGTGACCAGGTAACCCGTGCGATTCGTCGTGGGCGCAGGGACGGTTCCTGAGCCGTTGTCAGTGCCTCGTGCCACGCTGGACCACAACGACAAAGAGCGCCCCCGCCCAGCCGTCAGGCCAATCGGGGGCGCAGCTGTGTCAGCGGGTCACATTCCTACATTCGCGACCCGGCGGTGCTTCGCGACCAGCTTGTTCACCGTGGACTGGTCGAGGCCGAGGACCCGGCCGGCCTTCGACTGGTTCCCTCCGCAGTAGGCGACGACCTCAGCGACGGCAGCGGCCCGCTTGGCGGCGAGGCGCTTGGCTGCCTCGTCGGCCTTCTTCCAATGCTCGCCGACATGGATGGCTTTGAGGGCGCGGCTGGGGAGGATGCCGTCCTGGTTGATGATGTCGGCCATCTCCTGGGCCACGGAGGGGATCAGGTCGCCGTCTTCGGTGAGTGCGTCGGGGAACCAGTCGCCGTCCTCGACGGTGCTGCGCTCCAGGAGGACCTGCACCTCGTCGCCGTCGTCGATGGTGACGAACTCGTAGGCGGAGCCCTTGCCGTCGATGTGGTCGAACTCGCCATTAGCGGTGAGGACGAGGAGGTCGTAGCAGGTGTTGTAGAAGTCGATGATGTCGGTGCCGGTGATGGGTCGCATGGTGGTCCTCCCCTTGGTGAGAGGCTGACCGCCTCCCGACATCCATAACTATGGCACCCCTACCATTACGTGTCAATGGTAGGGGTGCCATAGGGTTGCTCGTGATGGCGGCCCTACCCGTCCATCAGATCCGTCTGCGGGGTGCAGATCTCGCACATCACGATGTACGTCTCATGCGTCAGCGCAAGTCGCGCCTGCCCGCGGTCCAGCAGGTGCCCGTCCCTGGACTGGTAGGTGGCGCAGCCGCCCCGGTGCAGCACCGGCGGCGCCTCACCCCGCTGGGGCTGGATCTTCCACCCCTGGTCCGCGCGCGCCTGCTCCGCACGGTGCCGCTCCTGCTTCTCTTCGGCCTCCAGCTCCCGGATCGTCGCGTCCGTCCGCTGCAGCTGGTACGCCAGGTACTCGCGGGTGACCCGGAGTTTGTCCAGGCGTGAGATCTGCGACGGGTCAGACACGGCTACGCCTCGGCCGGCTGTTCGTGGGCGTGCTTGAGTGCCATGCGTGCGGCAACGACACCCTCGTCCAGGGTTGCCCAGTACGGGTGCGTGGACACGGTGGCGGACAGCTCGACCAGCCGGGCCCGGAACCGGGCGACCTCCGCGGCCTGCTCGTCCGTGTACCCGGGGCTGTCGGCCTTGCCGGAGCGGAAGCCGGAGTGGAGCTGCTTCTCGCCCTCCCACCCGGGCATCGGCTCAGCCGACCACGGCAAGGACTGGGCGTACTCCTCGCACACGGCACGGGTCTCAAGCAGGGCGGCCTGAGCGTCGAGCAGGTCCTCGGGGAAGTGGAAAGCGGGGCTGTTCTTGGGCACACGCCGATGCTACGTCTGTTCGAATATCGGATGCCAATGACGCGCCGACCGAAACCGCCACGACCACGCTCGCCCCGAAACCCTGCCCACCGCGGCCGACCGCTGCCACACTGGTCCTGGCCTCGCCGCGTCCCCCGTCGGCGAGGCCACCACGGGAGGCACCCATGCAGTGCGGAAACTGCGGCGCAGCAGCAAGCCAGGGTCCGGATGGGTCGTGGATCTGCAGCGAACAGTGCGGCTGGTCCAGGACCACGCCCGGAGTCGCAACCACCCCGGAGATCACCACCACCCGCTGCCGCGGCTGCGACGCCGAAGTCCACGGCCTCGACGGCCGATACGCATGCGGGCTGTGCTCCTGGTCCAACCACTGGGACGAGGGCCACACGACGCTTCCCAGCGCAGACCCTGACGCTGAGCACGCCAACGTCCTGCGCTGAACGCGCGAAAAGCGGCCCGCCATCCCCCCAGGGACAACGGGCCGCTCGCTTGGGTGGGCCCATGACCAGCCCACGCCACCGTACGTCTCACCCAGGCTCCATGTACGGCAGAAGCACGGTATCGACTCGGTCCGCCACTGCCTCGGCCCGCCGCGGATCCCACACCTTCGGCGCACCCGCCAGGCGCGGCAGCAACGCCTCGGGGCCCAGCACGTACACCGGACCGCCCCAGCCAGGCACCCGGGCCTCGATCTGCCCGCCGGCCACGGGTGAGCCGTGCACGACGAGGAGCGGCCACACCGCCACGCCCGGCAACCCCAGGGCCGCCTCGACGAGCCGCGCGTACTTGACCACCTTCTCCACCTCCTCGTGCCGGTCCTCCTTGTCGCAGTGGACCCGGCCCCGCACCAGGGCGGTGGTGCGGCCGCGGTGCCACGCCTTCGTGTCCAGGACGACCACCGCTGTCCCGCAAGGGGGAACGAGCACGTGATCCAGGTTGAAGCGGCGGCCACGTAACCGAAGGTCGTGCCGTATCGCCCACCCGCGGGACTCAAGGGCGGTCAGCATGCGGGCCGTGACCTCCTCCCCTTCCGCCCCGTGCCCCCACAGGAACGCCCGACTGTCCGCCCTGCGCATCGCCGGGGTACGGACACCCAGGAGGGCCAACAGGCGCCGCCACGGGCCCTTACGCGCACCCGCACGGAGAGCAGCAGCCTGCGCAGCCGCAGAGTTCCGAGCGGTCACAGCGCAGCCCCCTCCGCGTGGCAGGAGCAGGTACACCGCGCGTCGCAGAACTTGCACCGCCCCGGCCGCTTCTCTCCCTGCTGTCCCGTCATCGACTGGCAGTACGCGTGCTCACCATGCAGACACCCCGTCGACAGGTACACATGCCCACCGGCCGGAGCTTTCCGTTCCCACCGGTGCAGGGCGTTCACTGCTGCGTCGGCGTGGGCCAGCCACTCGGACCGGGCGTGATCCCACGCAGTGCCGGGCTCCATGAACGCTTTCGACCCGGCCTCCTTCGCCATGGCCTTGGCGAGATGGTGGCGCAGCTCGTCGGCGGGCTGCGGGGCGGTCTGCTCGGTCATGCTGCGTTCTCCTTAGGGTTCCGGGTGTCGGGTCCGGGGATGGTGGTGACGGGTTTCGCGCGGGCCGCGGTCTTCCGCTCGGACCGCCGTTCCACGATCCGCTCGGCCACGTTGGCGAGCAGCTCGATGGCGGTACCCACCGCGCATGCCACGACGATGGGCACCCATGTCGGCGGCCGGGTCGGGCGGACGAGGACCACCCAGGCCGCGCCGGCGGGTAATACGACGCCGAGGAACACGGACAGGTAGACGATTCTGCTGAGGTTTCTGCGGAACATGAGGGCTCCCAAGGGCTGATGTGACGGTGGGTTACGAACAGGCGGGGCGGAATGGCGGGTACGGGTCTCCGGCCCGGGGAACGGGGATAGTTCGATCAAGAAACGGGGAGACCCGACATCCGATCCGGTCACGCTGCGTTGGCCTTTGCGGCCTTCCGAGCTGCCCGACGCTCCGCTTCATGGGCTGCGTTCGCCGCCAGACACCGCCAACACGCCGGCTCGTTCCGGCGCCAGTGCCGCAGATACGCCGACCGGTCCCCGCAGTCCTCCCGCTCCGTCAGCACCCGCCGCTCGTGCGCCAAGTGCACAGCGTTCGTGATGTTCAAGGCGCCCAGCTTCCGGGCGAGGCGCAGCGCAATCTTGCTGACGCTCTTCTCCGCCAACCCCAGGTCACGGGCGATCACGGCGTACGTGTGGCCTTGGGCGGCCCGGTGGAGGACAGTTCGTTCGTTCTCGGTGAGAGAGGGGACGGGCCCGCCACCGACTGGCGACGGGCCCGCCTGCACGGGGGCGGTCACAGCTTCCCCCTGAACTGGAGTTCGTCGAGGAACCCGTCAGCGATCTGATGGAGAGCGTCCTCCCACTCCTTTGGCCCGGTCTGGGCATACCGCTTGGCGTCCGCACTGGTGAGAGCGAGGGCAGTCTTGAGGACTTCGGTGGAGTCGTGCTGATGAGGTCGCGGTACGGAGATGGTCACGGGTCAGTTCTCCTTGTTGGCGTACTGGCGGCGGACGTTGGTGCAGCGCGGGGGTGCGGGAACGGGCCGGGCGGGCCTCTGTGCGGCCACAGGCGGGCCCGGGCGGGGCGTGGGCGCCTCCGGGTGCCACAGCTCCACCCACACACCCGCAGACCGCCACACGGTCACGACACGGCCGTCCCGGTACTCGGCGGTGGGCCGCTGGTCCCCGGGCTTGCCGAGAGGGATCGGGTAGTCCGCGGTGAACAGGCGCAGCGCCTGGGCCGGGTTGTCGCCGACCACCTGGCCAGACAGGCACGGAGACCCGTCCGGGGTCGTGCCTGTCTCCCAGTTCTCGACGGTTTCGGTGGTCCGCCGGTCCTGCGTGAACAGGAACCAGGCGCGGGCGGCAGCGTTTTGCACAGCGATCGGGTCAGCCATGAGGCCTCGCTTCAGGTGGTGGTCGGGGTGTGGTGTGCTGGCGGTAAACGGCCTCGCCGGTAACGGGGCCGTCCAGCTGTGCGTCACGACGCTTCGCTCAGGTCGTCGAAGGTGAGCTGGTCCTTGCGAGGCGCAAGCAATTCGGCGACCTTGGCTGGACAGGCGGCGGCAACGGGCGCCGGCTTCGCGAGCATCTCCGCCAAGTCGTCGAAGATCTGCAGGGCGTTGCGAAGGTTCGCGCGGATGTCGGCCAGGATCTCGGCTGGCTCACGAAACTCCGGCTCCTCCTGCTCCGGGACCTCGCGTGCTGGCCAAACGGTCGGCTTCGCGTCCGTCGGGCGCGTGGCGGGGATCGTGACAAGCACGGTGTCCACATCGGTCCCGGACTCGGCGAACGCCTTCGCGGGCACGGCCTCGACGGTGCCGCTTCGCTGCTCCACCAGTGCCCGGAACTTCGAGGTGCCGCGGGACTGGTAGGTCACCGCCCACGACATGACCGAGACAAGCAGCCCGTCCGGCTTGAGGAACCTCAGCGCGTGTTCGACGTGTGCCATGTCCGTGCCGCGGGTGAAGGGCGGGTTCATCACCACCCGGTCGTAGCGGGGCTGCGCGGGTACGGCGAGGAAATCGGCAACCTGCACGTGACGGGCTTTGCCGGCGTCAGTGAGGACGGCAGCGTAGCCAGGGTCACGCTCGATGCAGTCGACCGTGACCCCACGGGCAGCAGCTGCGCCGGCGATAGCACCAGAGCCGGCCGACGGCTCCAGCACCAACATGCCCGGCTTGAGCTCAGCCAGCTCGACCAGCCTTTCAACGACCGGCGCCGGGGTTGGGAAGTACTGGGCATCGGTGCGCTTCTCCCGCAGGGTGACGACCCGCCCAGTAGCGAGCACCTGCGCTATCGCCTCGGCCGCGTCGTCAGGAAACAAATGGGCGTTGGCGTTCTTCGTCCACCGACCTCCGACAGCTTCGAGGACCTCGTCGACACGCTGATACAGCCGCGGGTCCATACGCGGTCCGGTGAGGACGAGTCGCGGCCCGTCGGTCTCGGTGCGCTGCTCCAAGACCGCGAGCACCTCCGCGGGAATCTTCATTGGATGCTCCAGGTGAGTTCGTGTTGCATGGGCGGGAGGGGATCGGGGCTCAACCGCTCCTCCAGCGGAGTCGGTCCGTTGGGGATGTGCGGTCACCGGTACTGGTAGTTGGTGACGAGCGCCTTCAGCCCGGGAACATCCAGGGGCGTGTAGTTGCCCGCTCCCGTGCTCGTGACCACGCCACCGTTGGGCGAGCACATCAGGGGACGGGACTTGTCCTTGTTCAACGGGCACTCGTAATCCCGGACGACCCCGTCGTGGTTCAGGTCCTTGTTGGGGTGGCCCAGTCCGATCGCGTGACCGAATTCGTGCGTCACCCCGTTGCGGATCTTGTACGTGTTGGTCGACGCGGTGGTGGAGAACCAGTGCGGGTACCACCACTCGGTGTCGAACCGCATGACACCCGAGAACAAGCTGTGGTCGGTCAGCCGGTAGCAGTTGCCGCCCCACGAGTAGCCCTTCTTGCCGATGGGCCGGTACTCCAGGCTGGCCACCAGGGTCCGGCTCTTCTGGCAGCCGGTGGTGACGCGCCTCTGGATCGTGGTGGAGACGACGAACTTGACGCCGGGGGTCAGCTTCTGGGTGTTGGCGGCGGCGAGCTTGAGGTACGGCGTCAGCCGGGTGCGGGCCGCCGTGCTGTCGAACTCGATGGTGTACGTGCCCGGGGACAGGGACGTGGTCATCGCCGGGCCGCTCAGCTTCCAGCCGGTGCCCGCGATCACCTGCCCGGGGGTGGCGGCCTCGGCGGTCGCGGTGAGGGCCGTGGTGACGGTTACGGCGGCGAGTACTGCGACTCTCGCGGCACGGACGATCGCGGTCTTCACGCCGCCTCCCCACGGAGCGCAGCAAGGAGCGTGGCCCGGTTCGCGGCCTGCCGGGCCGGCGACAGCGGCATACGGCCCGACGGCGGCTGGTAGTCCCTGACCTGGCCGGTGGGCACGGCTTCCGCGTACAGGCGTCCGAGGTGGTCGGCGGGCGGAAGACGAAGTGCTCGGCGGGCGTCGGCGACGGTGTTCCGGTGGCATCCGAGGCGGTGGGCGATGGACGCGTTGGCGTGGCCCTCGCGGATCAGGGCGGCTATGTCGGCACGGATCTTCATCACAGCCCCCGGTCCTGGCTGCGGGCCGCGGCCGGGGCGAGGGTGCCGAGGGCGAGCAGGACCGTGTGCCGGTCGGTCGCGGTCTCAGGCCGCCCTGCACCGGCAAGGTCGGCGGCCTGGTCGATGTCGGTGCGGGTGACCGCGTCCGTGTCGGTGCGGCCCTCCGCGGCGAGGAACTGGGCGGTGCGGTACGCGTCGTAGGCGGTCACAATGCCTGCCTTCTGTTGACTTTGTTCACGGGGCAGTTGGGGTGCGGGCTCGTACATCAGTGCCGTCCGGGTTCGGTGAGGGCATTACCAAGGGCTCCCAGCACGACGGGGGCGATGGCATGCACGACGGACATCGGGACGGGCTCACCGCTGTCCTCGCGGTAGCTGGCCAACACGGCGTCACGGGACATCTCGGTGAACGTCACGGCGCCGTCGTCGGCGACGAACTCGTACTCGTCGGCAACGTCCTCGTCCGCGTGCGCGCCCTCGATGTCGATGAGCCGGCCGGACAGGTCACGGACCATGAAGTGGATCGGCAGCCCGTCGCAGTGCCCGACCTCGACCAGCGGCCACCCCGTCGCGTCATGCAGCGCCACAGCCAGGCCGGCGCAAGCGCCGCGCGTGAACACGTCGACGGCCTCGGCGGTGATGGCACCGTCGGACACCAGCTGCCACGGCAGGTTGCTGATCACGGCGGACTCCTTAAAGCGGTGGTGGACGGGTTACGCGCGGGTGTCGCGCTTCCAGGCGTTGCGCTCGCTGCGCTTGGCGGTCCGGCGGGCGTTCTTGCGGTCCTTGCCGGGGGCCTGGCCGCAGCAGGAGCAGTCGCGGCCACCGGGGCCTTCCGGGCAGTTCTTGCCGACCATTCGGGCCATGACTTCCTCCTGCGGTTCGGGCGGTCCGGGGCCGCCGTGGCGGGCGACCCCGGGGGGTGGGCGGTTCAGGCGGCGTTGCGGAGGGCTGTGGCGCGCACCATGTACGCGTCGGCGAGCACACGACCGGCGGCCTTCGTGCCGACCTGGGCGGCGAGCCGGGCGTGGACGTCCAGGCCGGACTTCTCGTCGAGGTGGTCGGCAAGCAGCTGCGGGTCAGTCGGAAGGGCGGGCAGGTGCGACAGGTCCTCGTCGTGGGGCTCGACCGTGATGTACGCGCTGGGCTCTGCCAAGTGGTTGGCCAGGTTCCAGGCGGTCAGGCCGGCGAACTCGGGGCTCTGGTACGAGCCGAGGGCCACGGCCGGAAGGCCGGGGCGGGCGACGACGACGGAGTAGCGGGGGGTCGTACGGGTCCGGCCGATCGTGTGAGTCATGGCTTCCTCCTGCTGTCCTGTACGGGTGTGGTGCGGAGTCGCGCCCTCAGGGGGTGGGGTGAGGGCGCGGCCCGTGGCCCCCCAGGGGGCGGGGAGACCGGGCAGGGGGTTCAGGCGGCCTGTGCGCCGGTGTGGGACAGGGCGGACTCGGCGGCCTGGGTCAGAGCCGCACCGCGCAGGTCCGGGCGGCCAAGGCGTCCCGCCAGCTCCCGGCCCCACGCCGCGTACGCGTACGCATTGGAGTAGCCGAGGCTCTGCGCCGCGGCTTGCGCGCGGTGCTGCAGGAACCGGGACGCGTAGTAGGTGATGTCCTCGTCCAGCTCGGCCGGGGTGATTGGGGTCTGCTGGACCGTGTAGTTGGAGGCCCGGTAAATGCTCTGGGCCATCAGGGAGGCGCTGGCCGCTGCCCCGAGGTAGCGGGCGTGGTCTGCCTGCAGGGCGCGCTTCGTCTCGGCGTCCTCAGCGGCGGGTGCGCCGAGGAGCTGCGCCTTGACGGCTGCGGCCTGGTCGTCGGGGACCACGATCGTGGTGGGGGTGTCGAGGCAGACGGTGTAGCCGTCCGGGTCGATGAGCCGGAGTTCCTGCATGAGTCCCCCATGTGCCTTTGGCGGGTGGGTTGTTGTCGGCTCTGCCAGACTACCCACATTCTCATGGCGTTCGCAATAGAAATGACGGAGGCAAGGCAGCCCCGGCACGACAAAGGGCCCGACCCCCAACCGGGAACCGGACCCAACGCCTTCACCTACTGATCAAAACGGAGGCTCGCCCCCCTGATACGACCCGCCACCCTGGCTGCTCCCCTGCCCCCAGCCGCCACCACCGGACGGCCGCCCCGAACCCGGCGTCCCCTGCGCCCACGGATCATCCGCCGACGCCTGACCCTGAGAACGACGCGCCTGCTGAACCTCCGGCGCACCCTTCCCCGCGACCTTCGTCACCTTGGCCGTCGCGAACCGCAGCGACGGACCTATCGAATCGATCAGCAACGACGGCGCCGACCTCTTCTCCCCCTCCTTCGTCTCCCACTTCTCCGTGCGCAGCCGGCCGGACACCACGACCTCCATGCCGCGCTGCAACGTCTCCGCGATGTTTTCCGCGGCCTGGTCAAACGCCTTACCGTCGATGAAGAACGAGTCGGAATCGGTCCACTCGCCGGTGTTCGGGTCCTTCTTCCTCGAGTTGAACGCCAACCGCACCTTCACGACGGCCTTCCCAGACCCTGCACCGAATCGAAGTTCCGGGTCCTCGATCAAACGTGCCGTGCCGTTCAACGTGGGCAGACTCATGCCGCACTCCTCAGTTCGTCTCTGGTCAGATCCATGTCGCGCAGCGGTACGTACACCCGCCGCCACGGTGCTTTGCGGCCCTCATCGCGGGCCTTGCGCTTGATGCGCTCCCACGTCCTGGACACCGACTCGCCGGTCATGTCCAGGCGTGCCCCGATCTCTTCCGGGGTGTTCTGCGTCCACTCCATGAGGTGGGCAATCACCCCACGCTGGCCCGTCTTGTCGAGGACGACGGACTCGCCCATCAGGAACCGGTCGACGACGTTCTCGCCCTCCGTGTACGAGGGCGGCGGAGCATCGGTCTGCGGGACCGCGGCCGGGTCGTCGATCGTGTCGTCGTCCCACGCCAACGGCCCGTACCAGCCATCGGCCTGAGCACGCCGCCGGGCACGCTCAGCCACCCACACAGGAACCCCGTGGTCTTCGGGCCGCTGATCCCACAGCTCGTCGTAGGTCCGCTTTATCGTTCGGGCGAAGCGTGCGGACACCCGCTCGCCCCTCAGGGAAGCCTTGAACGCCGCCTCTGGACGTCCTATCCGCTGCGCCATCGTTGCCTGCGTCCAGCCCAACACGCCAAGGGCACGGGCGCGCCTCCGGGTCCCCGTGGGGTCGATGCTCGCGTAGTCCGGAAAGTCCTCAAGTCTCGGCCAGAAACCCAGAACGGCCTCACCCGTCTCCCGCCGAACCTTCTGCGCCGGCCCGTACGACCCCGAACCCCGCATGACCGAACGCAGAGCCCCACGAGGCATACCAAGAGCCCTCACGACGCACGACTCCGGCATCCCAGCCGCCAACAACGCCTTCATGTGCGCGCGAACCGGTGCCGCATCCACAAAGGGCATCCACTCGCCACGCACCTGCAACCGGCGACGTCGGGCAGTCCACCGAGCGTGAGCGTCTCGTTCGGCTTGTGTTTCCCGTCGGTGACTGGTCATGCCGCCACCTCCTCGGCGGCCGCGTCGCGCTGCGCCCGCTCTTCCAGGACGGCGAGCACGTTGTTCACCGTCTGGACGTTCGTCCCCAGCTCCCGGGCTATCTGCCCCGGCAGCAGGCCACGCGCCTGGGCGTCCAGGAACAGGTCCAGGCGCTCCGTCAGGATCTGCTGCAACGCAGACACCTCGCTCGCCCCGTACGACCTCGCCTTCCGGCGGTGCAGGCCACGCCGCTCCCGCTCCGACATACCGCCCCACACCCCGAAGTCCTGCCGGGTCTCCACCGCCCACTCCAGGCACTGGGTCCGGACCGGGCACGTGGCGCACACAGCTTTGGCCTGCTCGGCCTGCTGGCGGGCGGCCATGCTCTCCCCCAGCGGCCAGAACAGGTCGGGGTCGATCCAGCGGCACGCGGCTTCGTGGCGCCATTCGAGGCCGGGCGCGGTGTTTCGCGGCATTACTCCTACAGCGGCGGGTTCGATGGCGGTGGCGGTCATGACGGGTCTCCGGGCGGGTTGAGGAGGGCGATGTGGTCGGGGGTCATCTGGTCGAGGTCGGTGATCCAGAGGACGAGCTGGGAGCCCTTGATGGGGTGTCCCAGGCGGGGGTCGGGGCCGAGGAGGTGCTTGTGGTTGTCGTCGGGGAGAACTCCGGCGTCTACGAGCCCGTCGACTGCGGCTTTGGCGGAGGGCGACCAGTTCCCCGGGTCGCGACGCCGGCCTTTCGTGTCGGGGTGGATGACGTAGTGGACGTGTGCTCGCTGGAGGGCGGGGAGCTTGGCTTGCCGTGCCGTGGCCCAGGCGGTGGTGCGGAGGGCTTTGACGAGCTCCGCCTTCTTGCGGAAGTGGAGGCTGTCGTTGGCGTTGATGAGGAGGGAGCCGACGGGGAGTTCGATGCGCCAGGACTGGGGCCTGTGGGTGCGTGAGGACTCGGGGGCGGTGATGGTCACAGTCCCTTCGCCTTCCGTCGTGCGGTGCGCTCGTTGAACTCGGCGATCCACTGGTTGGGGTCGTGGCCGAGCCCTTGGGCGGTTCGGTAGGCGGGTCCGCTGAGGTCGCCTGCGGCGAGCACCTGGTTGATCTGGTGGACAACGGCGTCTGCTGCGTCGGGGGTGAAGCGGCGTAGGGCTTCTGTGGCGAGGGCGGCGATGTAGGCGTTGACGGTTGCGAGGTGGAGGGCGTCTCGGAGGTCGCCGTTTTCCAGGTAGGTCATGACGGCGCAGTCGGTCTCTACAGCGCTGCGGATCATGGTCTCGGTGAGCTGATTGGGGCTGTCGAAGTTCGTCATGTCGCGTACTCCTGGATGAGTGTGGGGCCGTATGGGGTGTCGCGGAGGTAGGTGGCGTGCCCTAGCTGGTGGGCCAAATGGACGCCGTGGCAGAACGGGCAGCGGTAGGTGTGGAAGCGGGGTCCGCCTTCGCCTCGTATCTGCCGGGCTCGGCGTCGTCCGGCGCTTCGGCTGGTGAACCGGGTTTTGCCGAGGCAGGCGATCTCGTACTCGGTCACCGGGGCTTGGTGGCCTGGGCGGCTGCGGCGCGGATGGCGGCCACGACCTCTTCGACGTCGCCCAGAGGGATGTAGACGATCGGTGTTTCCGGGTCGGTGTAGTCCGGGTGGATGTTCACGCCGAGGGACACGACGGGGATCTCGCCGTGGTAGACGACTGCTTCGACGGGCATGACGGTCAGGGTGTTTCCGAATGCGTCGGTGGGGTCGGTGTAGCTGTACATGTCGGCGTCGTTCACGACTGGTCCTCCTGGTCGCGGGTCTGGGTGATGGCGATGGTGATGGGTACGGCTCCGTCGGCGTCTGCCTGGCAGCGGACCCATGCGCCCTGGTCGTTGAGGTGGGCGTGCCAGTGGTGGGCCCTGTCCGCGTACATGTAGGCGGGGAGGACGGCATCGGCTTCGAGGGCGAAGGCGTTCTTGTCGTGGTGGCCGACGCGGGTGAGGTTGCCGTTCCAGTTCCGGATGCCGGGGTGGTTGAGGAGGGGCGCTCCGAGCTGGTTGTTGCCGTTCACCGCGAGGACGAGGGCGGTGACGTTGGAGCGGGCGAGGGTGGCGGCCAGCTGGCTGACGTACGCGTCGAGGGGGCTGTCGGTCACGGCTGGGGGTGCTCCTTCGGTGTCTCCTCGTCGGCGGCCGCGGTGCGCTGGGCGAGGCCGGTGTCGATGTCGTTGCGGTTGAGGGCCTGGGTGTCGGCGGTGGTGGTTGCGGCTTGGGCGAGGGTGAGGGTGCGGGGCCGGCCGTGGAGCTGGGTGCAGCGGACTGCGGCTGCGGCGGCGTCGCGGAGGTCGTGGCCGGTGGTGATGCGGTGGTGGTGGTGGGCGCCGTTGGGGCAGGGGGTGAGGGCGTCGAACCCGGTGGGGGTGTGGGTGAGGCTGGCGCCGGTGGGGAAGTGGGCGCGGACGGTGCCGTCGGGGTTGGGCTGCCATGCGGTTATGGGGATGAGGGGGAGGTCGGCGAGGCGGGCGGCGTAGGCGGCGGTGATCTGGGCTTCGGTGATGAACTCGGGGTAGAGGGTGGGCGGGGTGTCGGTGTGGGGCCGGACGGGGAGTACCGCGCGAACCGCGGGGAGCTGTGGCTTCTTCGGTGCGGGGCGCTGCTTGGTGCTGGTCTTCCTGGTCACGGTTTGTCTCCGTCGTCCGGCGGGTCTTGCGGGTTGGTGGTGCCGATGCCGTGCTGGGAGGCGCAGATCATGAGGGCTGCGATGACTCCCAGCGCGGCGGCTATGAGCTCGGGTGCGGTAGGCCAGGTCACTGGGTGGCGGCGTCCGTCTCTGCCGGGCAGGCGCAGTCCGGTGAGTCGGGGACTCGACGCGGGGCGGGGTGCTGCTCGCGCATGGCCTCCGGCTCCGCCACGCCAGCCGCGTACTCGTCGCTCCAGTAGTGGTTCTTCGCTGCGTTGCGGTGGTCGCCCCTGTGCCGTGCCGGGAGCGCGCACGTCGAGGTCCCCAGGGACGTCGTCATCTGGGACAGGCAGGTCGACTGCGTCTCCAGCTCGGCAACCCGGTCACGCAGCTGCTGCATCTCAGCGGCCAGGGTCAGCGCGATCTCGTGCAGCGCCTTCTCCGTGCCGTCGTTGTACGTCGCGGTCGACCAGGCCGACGTGCGCTCGCCGTACTGCCGGAGCCGGGCCAGTGCCGCATCGGGCGTCAGCGGGGCGCTCATCGGACACCGCCGACCCAGTAGGTGGGGTTGTGGGTGATGGCGGCGCGCAGGGCGTACTCGGAGGCCCGCCAGTCGGCGATTTGGGCGCGGTACCCGGAGAGGTAGGCGGCGGTGTACGTGGTGCCGCTGACGGTGGGGTCTTCCATCCATTCGAGGCGGGCTTCGAGGGCGTCGAGCGGGGTGCCGTCGTGGATGGCGTCGTAGGCGGTGGCGCGGCCGTGGGCGTGGTCGGGGTCGCGGGGGTCGTCCAGGGTGTTGAGGGTGATGGTGAGGATGCTCATGGGGTGTGTCCGTTCTGGGCGTTGGGGCGGAGGACGGGTGGTCAGGCGGCGGTGCGCTGGGCAGGTACGGCGGTGAGGACCTCGGCGGCCTGCTTGGCCTGCTGGAGGACTTGGAGGACCTCAAAGGGTTCCGGGAGGGTGCCGGTGAAGAAGTCCTTGGTGGTCACCCAGGTGCGGATGTGCTCGAGGTGGTCGTCGATGCCGGTGTCCGGGTCGTGCGGGGCGTCGGTGGGGAGCACGGCGGAGATCCAGGCGAGTGCTTCCTGCGTGGGCTCGTTCGTCTCGAGCAGCAGTTCCGCGGTCTTGGGGTCGCGGGTGAAGGCGTTGGGGATGCGTCCGGTGACGGCCCGGAACACGGCGGCCTCGATGCTGAGCGCTTCCCGGCCGGTGTTGATGAGGTCGGTGCGCTCGAGGCTGAAGTAGCTGAGGAGCTGGCCGGCGACGTCGAGGATGGTGCCGGTGCTGGTGCGGGTCAGGGTCAGGGTCATGGCGGTCTCCCGGTCCGGGCGTGGTGTGGAAGGCGGGCACCCGGCCCCGGGAGCTACTGCGCACCCATCGGGTGTGGTGCTCGACTCGGGGCCGGGGAGCTGGGGGTTATTCGTCGCCGGTGAGGCGGTGTTCGTCGGCGCAGGTCTCGCACTGGACGAACTCGATCGGGCCGTCCATGTAGGTGCGGGCGGTGGCGGCGTCGAAGATGGCGCTGCAGTAGCAGTTCTGGCAGGTGCACCGTGCGAGTTCGCCGGAGGCCGGCGGGCGGATGCCGATGAGCTGGATGGCCTGGTGGTGGAGGAGGGCGCTGGCGCTGAGCTCGAGGCGGTCGGCGTGCCAGTCGGCCTGGTCGAGGAGGTCGTTGACCTGGTCCGCGATGGGTGCTGCGAGGTGGTGGGGGTGTATCTCGCGGGGTTGGGTCGGGGCGTGCGTCATCACGGCGTTAGCCATGGTGGCCTCCAGGGATGGGGTACTCCGACCCGCTGTGTGCGGGTCGTTGTCGGCTCCGCCAGACTACCCGAATTCTCATGGCGTGAGCAATAGGAATGCGTGAGGGTATGAGAAAGCCCCCCACCTCCGGGCTGGGGGCCCAGGGGTGAGGGGCGGTCAGGTGGTGGCCGGCTGGTCAGGCCTTGTCGGCGATCCAGTCCTTATGAGCCATCAGAATGTCGCTGTACGACACGTACACCCGGTGCCGGTACTTCTCGGTGTACAGGTCCTGCTCCCGTATCCACCGCTCGATGTCGGTGGTGGCCACCGGGTGCCCGGTGTCCTTCAGCTGGTCCCTGATGTCGTCCAGCTCCGTCATGTCGCTGGCGACCGAGTACGGGACGATCGTTTGTATGGCCACGGCGTGCTCCCGGATCGGGCGGCCACAGTTCGCAGCTACGGCGGCCGATACAGGGGGGTGGATTCAGTGAATCCGCTTGAGGGTGTTGTGTGATGAAGTTGTGGTGCTGGTAGGTAGACCGCCGAGGGGGCGGTCAGGTTGCACGCTGGGCTACGGCACTTTTCCGGGCGATGTGGTCGTGGGCGAGGCGCTTCAACTCCCACATGTTGGAGACGCCGTTGTCGTCGGTGCAGTAGTGGTTCACGCAGACCGCACGCTGGGCTGCCTCGCGCCAGTACAGGCCCCAGCAGCCGCACTGCGGGCAGGGGTGGCGGCGCACGACGGTGGGGTCGCCCGCGGCGATGGCGTGCTCGAGGCCCTGCCGGTAAATGATCGCCTCGCGGGCGTTCTGCTGCTCGGTTGCGAGGTGGGCGGTGTGCTGGCGGGCCCAGTCGTAGACGCGGGATTCCTCGCCGGTGTACTGGCCGGCGTCGGGCGTCGCGGTGCGGGTGTGTGTCTCAACTTCGTAGACGGCGGCGCGGATGCGGTCGACGACGCCGAGGTTCAGTGGGGCTGGGGCGTGGGTGGGGCGGGATGATCGGCCATCGCCGGGTCCGGTCCGTACAGGCTGGGTGAACTCCTGCTGCAGGAGGCGGAGTCGTTGTGCGGCGGTGTCGTCGTGCCCCATGCCCATTGGTGTCCCCATCCCGTAATCCGACCCGGGGGCGCGTTGCGTGACGGGGTGTGTGTGCCGGGCGCGCGCCGGGGGCCGGAGCCTGTTACTCCGGGTCATTCCGGACGGCCCAGTCTGGCACGAGTCTGACTGGAGTTGAACAGATAGTGGTAAGTGATCAACGGTGCGCAAGGGGGAGTTGGCGACTCGTCACAGATCAGCCAGCAATGTCGTACGGCAGATTCACAGTTCGTTCGGCGCGGCCTGCATCCCCTGAATCATTCCGGTCAGGTGCCGGTGCTCCTCCTCCCCTACCAGGTGCTCCGCGAGCGATCCGTCGAGCATGAGCATCACCGCGTCCAGTGTGGTCCGGTACGCCTCCGCGGTCGGCTCGTCGGTCAGTGTCCGGTCGCGGGCCAGGAACAGGGCCTCCATTGTTTCGGCGAGGCGCTGCTGCGGTGTCGGCTCGGTATGAAGGGGCGGCGGGGGTGCCGGGCGGCGGCTGCGTTGGCGGCCGACCCGCCGGTCGTGCCGGTCGAGCTGGAAGATGCGTGCTGTTGGCCCAGTGGGGGCGCCGGTTGGCTGTACGGGTTCTGCTGATGAGGGCATGGGGCGTCTCCGCTCCTCCGGCTTTGGGAAGGGCAGCGCGGCACCCGCAGTACCGCGCCTCCCCCGGTGTGGCTGCCGGTGGCCAGTGCCGGGGAGCCCCACTGTGACACTAATGTCGCCATGTCGGTACGTAGAGCCGGAGTTTTGATTCTCCTGTGACCCCGTCGGGAGTAATGTCCCGGCCATCCCCGCGGCGGCCGGCCGGGTCGGGGCATGAGGAAGCCCCTGCGGTTCGGGGGGCGGAGTTTTGCCGACAACGACCCACTGAGCCGCGGGGGCTCGAGACCTCACGGGCATACCCGCCAGATGACGGTGATTGTAGTCCGGGAGTGACCGCACCGGGAGACGTTGGATGAACCCGGTGGTGGTGAGGGTGCAGGGGCGGAGGCGCTGCGATCCCGCGAGGGGAGACCTCGGCCCCTGCGGCCGTGCGCCCTGCGGGGGCGTCGGCTCCACCGACCCAAGTCGGTGCATTACGCAAGTGGAAGAGCTGGGGCCGGTTATCACTCGGACGTGTGATCGAAAAACCCTGGCACAGCACTACTTTTCGACCGGATCCGACCACTCATGACAACGGCCCCTCCACGGCGATGGAGGGGCCGTGTCCGGTACTCCTACAGTTCGCTGCTCAGGTGCTCGACGAGCGCCTGCCGGTACGCCGGCGACACCGCGGCCGCCAGGTCGGCTGCCGCCGCCTCCGGGCCACCGACCATCTCGAGGTACTGGCCGATCGCAAGGCGCCGCTGCTCCTCGTCGAGTTTCCAGAACACGATCTTCATGGCTGCCACCCCGTCGTCCCACGGCATCTTCACCGGCGGCCGAACCAGAGGATCGGCACGCTGCTCGGGTACGTCAGCGGCCTCGGTCGAGACTTGGAGCGTCTGGCCGGGCGCCGTGGCTTCCGGTCCGTTCAAAGCCGGGTTTTGAACTCCTGCGGCCTCCGGCACGGCGACTGGGGGCGGGGCTGCTGACTCAGCCTGCACCGCGACTACGGGGGCCGGCGAACGGGCTTCCCGCGCATCCACGGCGGGCTGGGTTTTTACGGCCGTAAAACTCGGCGCCGTTCCCGAACCCTGGGGTTGCACTCCGATAGCCGGGGCGGGCACCGGCGCAGCGTTCTTCTTGCTGGCCTTCCTGCCAGCCGCGGCGGCCTGCCTGGCTTGCTGCTGCTGCGCCCACCACTCCAGCTGCTCTTCCGATGACCAACTGTGGTCCTTGACCAGCTTCCCGAGCTTGCGCGCGTGCTCCAGTGGCAGATCGCGCCGCCGCACCAGGTCCTGCGCCTCGGGGGCCAGCCTCAGCAGGATGCGGCGCTGGGACACCCAGGCGTCGCCTCGTTCGTAGTGCTCGGCTACAGCCCGAGCCGTGCCGAATGCCTGCACCAGGACGTCGACTGCGTTCGCCTCTTCGATCGCGTCGAAGTTCTGACGGTCGATGTTCTCGGACACGACCGCGTCGAGAAACGTCCGCCGGGTCTCGGCCACGTCGTCGTTGATGACGCACTCAAGCGCCGGAAGACCGACCGCGGAGGCGCCGCGGAAACGGCGCTCTCCACTGACAATGACGAAGTCGACGTTGCCAATCAGCTCTTCGTGGTCGGGCCACTGCTTCAGGTACGCCGTGCGTGTCACCACGGGCAGGGCCTGGAGCTGGCGGCGCTTCAGGCTGCGGCCGAAGTCTTCCAGCTCTGCCTTGGTGCCGAAGTCCTTCCGCGGATTGACCCCGTTAGGGGACAGCCGATTCAGCGGCACTCGAAGCAGCCGGCCGTCAGCCCTGGTGTCGACGATCGAGCCCTCGTCATCATCGTTGAGGAAGTCGTCGAACTCGTCGTGCTTGGACACCATCACAGGGCCGCCTGCTTCTGGCGGCGGATTTGGTGCTCAAGGGCGAGGGCCACGAAGTCCTGCTTGGCCTTGGTCGCGGTATGGTTCGACTCGTACTGGGTGCAGAACCGCCCGTTGGTAATACCGCGGGCATGCGGCTTGTAGTGGCGGATGGTCGTGTTGTAGAGGTTCCATCCCCTGCGCTCCACCATGCTGATGGTCCGGTCGCGGTCGGCCTCTCCGTCACGTGGGTCCCAGTTGTTGACGAGCACGCCGTAGGGGATCTGCCGCGGGATGAGCACCCGCTCGATCGTGGTCTTCGTCGGCCTGAATGCAGCACCCTCGGCCTCAAGGGGGACGATCACATCGTCCGCGACGTCAAGGATGGCGCGAAGCGCGTCGCCTACGGTGCCGTCGCCCAGGGGATCGATCGACTCGTCGTTTTCGTCCTCCTCGTTGAGAGGCATGAAACCGGGGGTGTCGACGATGATGAAGTCGGCCTTGGCGCGGCGAAGGCGACGAAGTTGCGCAACGCTGTTGTGGGCGTTCACCACACGGAAGGGGACGTCACGGCCAGCCTTCCTGACCTCGTCGGCGTGCTCAACGCTGGTGGCCTGGGGGTCTATCGAAACGACCGCCACGGACGGGTCGGTGCCGTCGACTCCGCTGGCGCCGAGAATCTCGGCGTAGACGGCGGCCAGGTTGACCGTGATGAGCGATTTGCCCACCCCGCCCTTCCTGTTCAAGAGCACGGTGATGTAAGGCATTTTGCTGTCTCCGATTACTTCCCGATGTTCCGGTACTCCGGATGTACGGGGAGCATCCTGCCAGATGGGGTGGGCAGGGTCGGAGAGACGTGCGGGGGCGGCTGTTTTACGGCCGTAAAACTCGAGGCGGCTACTCCT
Source organism: Streptomyces sp. NBC_00873 (assembly GCF_045207415.1). NCBI lineage: Bacteria > Bacillati > Actinomycetota > Actinomycetes > Kitasatosporales > Streptomycetaceae > Streptomyces > Streptomyces sp. NBC_00873. Next base: position 61,462 of record NZ_CP108805.1, on the reverse strand, counting down.
CGCCCTGGCCGTCCTCGTCTTCGAGGGCCAAGCCCTCGGGCCAGGCAGGTTCCTGGAACAGCTGGTGCCGTTCCCACAGGGGTATCGGAGCGGGCGCCGGGGTGTTCTGTGCGGTGGTCTGGGGCATGGTGTGGCTCCGTTCAGGGTGGTGGTCATGCGACGTCGAAGGCCCGCCGGATGGGTTTGTCTGCCCCGGCGTGCTTGTAGGCGAGGGCGGCCTGGATGCTTGCGAGGAGCGGGTCGGGGTTCTGTGTGGCGGCGGCTTCCTCGAGTTCCTGGCGGGCGACGGCAGCGTCGGTGAACGCGGTCTCGGGTTCGCGGAGCATGGCGTGGGCCTGTCGTTCCATCGCTTCGACGACGCGGGCGTCGACACTGCTGGACGTCGGGCGGATCGCGGCGCGCGCGGCCTGGTAGCCAGCGGGCGGGGGCGTACGGGGTCTGGCCGGGGCGGGGCTGGCTGCGGGTGCAGGGTCCACGGCGGGCCGGTCCGTGGGTGTGGTGGTGATGGCGCCGACGGGCAGGGGCCGGATCGCGCGGACGACGTCGCTGCCCAACTTGTCGTTGATCTGCTTGGCGAGCTGCCCGCCGAGGAGCCGGAGCTGGGCGGCGTAGGCGGGAGAGCAGGGCCGCAGCTCGAGGACGCGGCGCTCCGGGTCGTAGTGGGCAGGTTCGATACGGCCGACGAACTGCGGGCACAGGTCCGCCCACTGGTCGACGATGCTGCCGGCGGACAGGCTGGCCTCCCAGCCCTGCTCGGCACTGATACGGCCGAGGAGGGCGCCGAGGCCGACGGGGTCGCGGCCGGTGCCGCGGTCGGCACGGCGCAGCCGGGTGCGGGGCTTCGGCTGGGTGCCGGGGCGGGCGGTCGACTTGTATGCGGCGAGGGCTTGGCGGGCGAGGTCGGCGCCGGAGGGTTCCGTGGTCACGGCTGGGCCTCCGGTGTGGCGAAGTAGTCCTCGTTGACCGACCACAGACCGTCCGTCCACATGGCCATCTCGCCGTCACGAAGGTCGGCGGAAAGGAGGTCGGCCAGTTCTCCCGGCTCCAGGGGGGATTCGTCGGAGGCTGCGTAGGCGGCGTTGAGGTAGTCGCGGATGCGAGTCAGGGTGAGCTCTTCGATCTGCCCATCGGGGCGCCGCACACGGAGGTACCCGATGGCGCATGCCTGCTCGAACGCTTCAAGGGCGGCGGGAAGGGGGGCCCAGTCCGGGGCTGTGCGGGTGCTGCGCTCAGCGCGGGCTTTTGCCTGGCGCCGCAGTTTCGCGGTCCGGCTGCTGGTGTTGCGCTTCTTGCTGGTCATGGTGGTCTCCGGTCAGAAGGCGTTGGCGGGGGCGGGGGCGTTCAGGCGAAGCAGGGTGAGCGCCTGGTCGACGAGGCGGTGCGTGAGAAGCCGACGGGCGTCCTGGTCGCCGAGGGCGGCGAGTAGGCCGCTGACGTACTCGGGGTCGTGCGCAGCGAAGGCCCGGTGCTCGAGAACCTCGGCGCGGGTCAGGGTCTCGATGTCGAGGGCTCCTTCCTCGTGCTCGGTGCAGTCCTCGCCCGCCGCGGTCGGCTGGAGCACGGCGTGGATGGTGCGCATGGCCTCGAGAGCAGTTTCGGTGACCGTGACGGGCCCGGCGGCCTGGTCGTATTCGGCGTGCCGGAAGTGCTCCTGGGCGCGGGAGTCTTCCCACGCGGTGACCATTAGGCGGCGGCTGGCCGGGGCGGCGTACAGCACGTGGACACCCTTCAGGCGGTGCGCGAGGAGCCCGGACGGGCGGCGAGCCTCGGCCGGGTCGATCGGGCTGTGCTCCTCGGCGGCGGCCTGCACTTCCCGCCAGGTCCACCCGGCGTCGGCGCAGTGTCGGGCAATCCACGAGATGCGGGCTGCGGAAGCGCGCTGCAGCCACGGCACGTTGGTGATGAGCTCGGTGGCCAGCTGGTAGCGGCGGCCGACCCGGTTCAGCTTCCGCGGCCCGCTGGTGGCCTTCTTCGGGGTGGGGTGACTGCTGCTCCCGCTGGCGAGTCCTGTCTCAGAGGGGGGGATAGAACTAGCCGCAGGGAAAGCCGGAGAAGTACCACCCTCCATTAGGGTGCAACGCTTCCCACCAGAAACGGGGGTCCGGGGGCGGCTGCGACGCACCTTCCGGGCGGCCTTCTTCGCGAGCTTCCCGATGAGCTTCCGGCCTTCTTCGGCGATGCCGACAGGGCGCTGTTGCACCCCTTCGCCGATGGTTCGGATCCCGAGGGCCTCGTCGAACGCGGCGGGGATGATCCGTTCGTACACGGACGCCTCGTCCATGCCCTGGGCGACACGGCCGCCCTTGGACTGGTAGGCGAGGAGTCCGGCTTCGCGGAGCATCCCGAGGTGGTACTCGACGGTCCGCTCGGAGCACTTGGCCTTGCGGGCGAGGTAGGCGATGCCGGGCCGGCATGTCTTGAGGTTGGCGCACTCCTGCGCGATGACGATGGTGGTGGCGTTCATGGTGCGGGGGCCATGGGTGCGGGTGGAGGTGTAGCGCTTCGCCTTGGGGTCGGCGGCCCAGTGAACGGCGGTCATCCAGGAGTGGCCGTCGGTCGCGATCCGCCCGGTGGTGGTGGTGAGCCACTGGCACGCGGGCGCGATCGGAGGGCACTGGGTGCCGTTGTCGGTGGTGGAGTTTTGCCGCGAATCACCACGAGTGGCGCGCGAAAGCTGACAAGCAGGCGTGCGATGCTGCACTATGTACCCGTCCTCATCTTCGGAGTGGATGTGCTGAAGGCCCCGTTCGCGGGGTGAAGGGTTCGCGGAGAACCTGTTAGTCGCTCGACCTGCTCGGCCCCGGTCGTCAAACCGGATCCGGAAGTTCGGGCCTTAGCTCGAGGCGTCAACTTCGAGCCGTAGGAAGTGGCCGCGCACGGTGCGTCAACACCAGCGGCCGGCGGTAGAGGAAGTGCCCCCGCCAAAGGGCACAGGGCCTCCCGCCCAGGAAGTCGCTACGTCACCTGATCTCCCTTACTGGGGCGTCGTGTCCGGCGGTCCTCAAGTCGAGGAATGCCGAGGGCTTGGTGGTCGGCTCGGTCGGCCGCCGCGAGGAGTGCCATGGCGAGCTGCCGAGCGTTCTCGGCGGGCATGGCAATGAAGTCTTCGGTTGGGAACATGCAGTCAGGCGAGGACACGTACACCGCGTCGGCGCACTCTTCCTCGTCAACCGTTCGTATCAGCCAGGTGGGCACGGTCTGGAAGTTGCGCGCGAGAACTCGCTGGGTGACTTCCCACTCGTAGCCTGGCATGGCGTGCCCTGCGGGGTTGATGCGCGTCGGCTTGGGCCGCTCTGCGCTGTCCGCGAGCGCGACCAGGTGGCGCAACTCGACGCGCAGTTGGTCGAGGGTGAGGTCGTCTGCGGCGGTGGCCGAGGTCTGCTCGGCCGCGTTGCTCATCGCGCGGAGAGCGTAGTGGTGACAGGGCCTCGCTGCGTCGGCGGTGTGATCGTCACGCCGGATCGCGGGGTCCTACTGTCGTCAGGGGGAAATCCCCAGGTACTCTTAGCCATCAGTCGGCACCTTCGTAGGGGTTGTGTGTCGGCTCGGCCCCGCTCCCTGGTGTGCAACCACCCGGGACTACAGCGGGGCCTTTCCTTTGTCTTGGGGGCCAGTTCGACCGATCCCATTTCTGAGTGGTCGTCTGGCGCCAGGCCCAGCCTACTCGTTCGGCTCTCCACTTGTCCCCCTGCTTGACGATCGTGTTGTTCATCGGACTTGTCATCAGTTCGGCTGCTCATCGCACGGCTGTGCGGGCGGCGATCTCTGTCCTATAAAAATTCACACCAAGTAACGTGATCTTGCTCGGCTGGCCCGGTGACCCCTCAAGAGGCCCTGGCCAGCAAAAAGGAAGGGAAAGACTTGGGCTGAACCCGGATGTCGCGGACTTCGCCCGGGGGTCCGGACTGCCCTTCCGCGCCCTCGGGTTGGGCGGCGGCCCGGCGGGCGGCGCGGCCTTTGGTCGCAGCGGTGCAGCACACATCACACCGGCAGTTCAGGCAGTTGTACCGGTACTCGTCGTGCGCCACGTTCTCCTGCCGGATCTTCTTCCCCTGAGCTTTGGCGTCGGCGAGGGCCTGGGCGAATGCGGGGTCGGTGCGTTCGTGGCGGCGGGGCACGTTGTGGTGGATGGGGGTTGCTGCGGCGGCGTCGGCGAGGTTCATGCCCGTGGCGACGAGGTCGAGGTACCGGCGCCGCTTCGCGTCGTCGAAAACATCGCGGTTGAGGGCGTTGTACGTCACGGGTGCCCGCCGTCCCGCACGTCGCTGGTGGTGTGGTCGAGGGGTTCGTCGTCGGCGGGGTGCCGGGGCGGGTGGATGCTCGCGGACCGGGCGGCGAGAGCACCCATGGCCGTGTACCCGGCGTCGTTCAGGGCGGCCCGGAGCCGGTTGAGGGCGTCGGGGGTCCAGCGGGGACGTGCGGCGATCTGCCCGGCCCGAAATCCGACGGGGAGGGCGGCCTCCCATATGGCCCGCACCATCTTGGGGTCGTAGTCGGGGAACAGCAGCTCGGGGAGCTTGCGGGGCGTGCCGACCGCTTCGAGGGTTCCGGCGGCGAGGAGTCCGGCGAGGTAGTCCCCGGAGGTCTGGCAGCGGTCGGCGAGCGCCTGGTCGGCGGAAGCGCCTAGGGCGGGCGTCAGGTCGGTGACCGTGACCGTGGGGGCTGGGGTGTGGTCGGTGGTCATGCGGCAGGCTCCAGCACGGGTGTCGGGACGAGCGGGATACGGGGCTGCAGGGCGGTCCGTACAGCGGCGAGGCGCCGCAGCCGGGTACGGCGGCGCGGTGAGGGGGCAGGGCCGCGGCCCTTGGGCGGCCGGCCCGGGCGGACCGAGGCCCTGCGGGTGCGGGGCAGGTCTTCCAGGCCGGGCAGGATCAGCTGGACGGGGCGGCCGGGAGCGATGCGGCGCTGCCGTGCCCCGTCCGTCGTCGGCGCCGCGGCGTAGGCCCAGCGCCCGTCGGGGCGGATCCGGGTCGAGCGGGGCAGCAGGCTCTGGTCGACGGCGGCGGCGAGGAGCTGGTCGCGGGTCGCGCGTTCCTTGTCGAGGCCGAGCATCGTCACCAGTGCGGACCGGTGCCAGTTCGCGGTGCGGACGTCCATCCCGGCCCGGTAGGCCACGCGTTCGGGGTCGGTTTCGCGGGCGAGGGCGTCGAGGACGGCCCGCTTCTGCTTCGTGCGCCCTTCGGCCAGGTCCCGGACCACCGGTACGGCCGGGGCCTGCTCGGCGGGGGCGGTGCCGACGGTGGTGGCGTGCCGGCGGGCGATCAGGGCACGGTGCCGGGCCAGGGCGAGCTCCCCGCCCATGACACCCTCCGGCTCGACCAGGTGCTCCACCCCGTCCGCGTCCACCACGGTCGTGCTGGCGTAGGTGCGGCACAGGGCGAGGACCGGGCAGCGGCCGCAGATCTGCTTGGCGGCCTTCTCCCGGTCGAAGCGTTCCTTCTGCGGTTCGGCACCGTCCCCGGTGTACGGGCCCCACGCGTCCAGGGACACGTCCGGGTCCGCTGCCGACATGCTCGGGGTGTCCTCGTCGGGGGCGCACCCCCGGTACTTGTAGTGCGCGTGGTCGACGAGCTGCTGCCGTGCGGCTATCGGATCGGTCATGGCGTGTCCCCCTCCTGCTGGTTGTGGCGGGTAGTGCGGGCGTACTCGGCTGACACGATCTGCTCGGCCTCGGCCAGCAGCCGGTCGCGTAGTTCGGCGGTCCGGTGCTCGGCGACCGCGGCGTGGATGCGGCGCTGAAACGCCTGCGTGTCGCGGTGGTGGGCGGCCTCGGTCAGGCGGACCGTGGCCCGCTCCCGCCGGATGACGTGCTGCAGGGTGCGCAGCCGCCACCAGCCGATACCGGCGCCCACGGTCACGGCGGCGAACACGGCCACGGCTATCGGGTACACGGACATCGCCTCCTCCTCATTGGGGCGCCAGTCGTGCGGGGTGGGTGTCATCGGGCGGGCGGCCCGGACAGGGTGGGGGTCTCGTACAGGGGGGCCAGGTCCCGGTAGGCCTGCCGCACTTCGAGTTCGGCGAGCACGACGTGGGGGTGCAGGTGCGGGCGGTACTGGACGTACGGCTCGGGCAGGGCGCGCGGCCGCGCCCGCAACGCGCCGACCACGACGGCGGCGGCACTGGGGGCCAGGCACAGAAGAACGACGATGCCCACAGGGGCCTCCCAACAGGGGTGGAGAAGACTGCGGCCGGCCCCTGTGTGGGACCGGCCGGTGGATCAGGCTGCGAGGCTGAATGGTTCGAGTGGTTCGCCGGTTATGAACTCGGAGACCATCGCCCCCAGGTCCCGTGACGCGTTCGGTGTGACGGCCATGCCGATTAGCGAGACCAGCTGTTGGTCCCGGTCGGACTTCTTCTCTGCGGTGGCGCACAGCTGGTATTCGGCGGGAAACGCGGAGGCGACCTTGCGTTCTTCGATGGTCAGCATCCGTGCGTAGCGGTCACGGATGTCCGGGGCGTCCCCGTGGACCCACAGGTGGTGGTTGCCGCCTGCGGTGATCGTCGACAGCGGTTCGGACAGGGCCCGGTGGGTGGACCCTCCGCCGCGGAGTTCCGCGATGAACGGGGCGCCTGCGTAGGCTCGGTGCCCGTCTTCGACCTTGCGGCGGGTGTTGGGCTGGAACCGGTCGCCGATACGCCGGCCCGGCTGGGACAGGTCGATGGCGTCTGCGCCGGGGCGCCGGTCCGCGGGAAGTAGCGGCACCGTCGCGCAGCGCCTGTTCGGGCACCGCCATACGTACTGGGAGCCGTGCTTGCCCCACGGACGCTGCGGGGAGCAAGAGTCGGTGTCCTTGAACGCCTGAATGCCCTGGACGCGGCCGTGGCGGGCGCAGTCGACGTACGGGCGGGTCCACTTGTCGAAGTCCGGGGTACGGCCCACGCTCTCGTGCCAGAACACCACATACATGCGGTCCCGGGACGTTGCCGCTGCTGGACCGTACGCGGCCAGGTGCGCGGAGTTCAGGTACAGCACCCGGTGGTGGTAGCCCCACACCCGCATCTGCATCAGCCATGCGTCGAACGCGGCCCCACGGTTGTGCTCCGGCCCCCACCAGCGAGCCTCGGCGACGTTCTCGACCACGATCGCCTGGTACTGGTGGTACTCGGCGAACCGCGGCACGCAGTGCATGGTGGCCCGGGACCGGATCGTCGTCTCGTCCCGACCGGTCGAGGAGAACAGCCCGTCGGTGAACTCCCCGTGCCCGCGCCGCTTGCCCTGTGCCACCGTGTGGTTGGTGCACTCCGGCGACGACCACATGGCGTGGGTGCGCGGCCAAGCGGCAGGAACGACCTGGGAAAGGTCGGCGCACTCGACTCTCACGTGGCTGTGGTTGGCGAGGTAGGTGGCCACGGCGTGCTGGGCGTGGTTGCCGGCCTGCACTACCCGACTGCCCGGGATCCGCTCCAAACCCTCACAGGCACCGCCACCGCCGGCGAACTGGTCAGACCACGTCACGGCGTACGACATCAGGCAGCGCTCCTCTCGCGGACGAACCAGACAACGGCCAGATCGGCCGCGGTGCATTCGGGGCAGGGAATCTCGTGGCGCTCGGTGTGCCACTGGTAGCCGCTGCGCGTACCGCACGCGGGCCGTACCTCCGGCACCAGGCGCGGGCTGCTGTACCGCCCCCGCTGCGTCGCGGCACACTCCGGGTCGATCTCCTGACCGTTGCGCACGTGCCGCCGATACGCGGCCTTGGTCCCGCACGGCGCCAACTCACAGACCGGACGGGGCTCCTTGCTGGTCTCGGCCGCGCAGCACGCGAAGCACCGGCAGCCCTTGCGGTACGTAGGCCGCTTCCCGTGCTCACGCCCGTCGTCGGGTATCGGTAGAGGCCGGCGCGGGAGACGATGACCGCGCTGCAGGGCGTACCGCTCCCGCCCGTCCAGGCCACCGCGGATCCCCACACGGTCCGCAGCGGCATCGCGCCCCTTCGAGGTGAGCGCATCATCCAGGCACAGGGCCCGGATCGGGCAGCGGTCGCACACCGCCCGGGCCCGCTCGGCCTGGGCGATGGACGCGTTACTGACGGGGCCCGGGTAGAAGAGGCGGGGGTTCAGGCCTCGGCAGGCTGCCGTCTCCCAACCCCCGGCCATCAGGCGGCGCTCCTCTGCGGACCGTTCTGCTCGGCCAGGCGGGCCTGCTCCTTGAGCTCGGCAATGCGGGCGGTGACCATCTCGCCGAACGGGACCATCCCGCCGAACGGGCCATCGACCTCCCTCTGCGCCAGGTTGCGGCGGGTGGCCTCGGCCATGTCCTTCGTCAGTTCCATCGGGTCGTTCCAGTGCCGCTGCACCTGGGCCATGAGCTGGTCCACCGAGTCAGCAGCCACGCCGTGCTCGACGGCAACCTGCGCGGCCGCGGCCGGCGCCTCCTGCGCCTTCCGCTCCTCCCGGGCCGCCGCCTCGCCCTTCAGCTGCGTGCCGCGGGCCACCAGCAGAGCGCCGAGCGTCGTCTCACCGTCCGGGCCGTGCACGCTCGCATTGAGGAGCCCGTCGGCCTTCGCCTCGGTGTGCATCGCCTGCAGCGCCGTGACGTTGTTCCACACGGCGGGCTTCCGCAGCCGCTCCATGTACCCGTCTGCCGGGGACCGCTGCCCCACCGGGTGGTCGCGGTCGCCGTCGTCCAGCGACCCGGCATCCACCGGGATCATGAACGTGTGGATCAGGGCGTACTTCAACGCCGCGGACATCGCCTTGTTCGACGCCTTGTCCGCCACATCCGAGGCCTCGCCCATGGTGACTGCGGTGACCCGGTCACCGGCCGGCCCGTAGAAGTGGAACGCGACCCGCATCCGGACCGCGTTCATCTTGCCGCGCACCTCGGTCTGGCAGTCCAGGACCTCCGGGGTCATGAACACGCCGTGGTCCCTCAGCGGCTGGGCGAGGGCTCCGATGGCGCCGTCCACGCCCCGGAACTTGTACTTCTGGTGGTCGTTGTAGCCCTCCTTGCCGAGGTTCCGCACGTCGCGCATGACGAGGGCCATCAGCTGGTAGACGCTGGGCAGATCCGAGTTTTGGGTGTGCGAGGTGGGACCCTCCGCCGTGGTGCTGGCGAGGGCCTCGACGGCCGTGGCCATGAGGTCACTCCTGTGAGGTGTGAGGTTGTGGTGATGTGCTGCCGGTGCGCGGTCTAGTTGTCGGCGTCCAGACCACGCACCAGGTCGGCGGCTACTTCGCGGCCGGCTTCTTCGGGGCGTACGGGCCGACCTTGTACTTGCTCATCAGGTAAGCGGCGCCGACCAGGGCGGCAGAGTGGCCGGCCTCCTGCTGCGGAACCGCCTCACGAAGGTTGTTCTTCGGGCGGACGTTCAGGTTGACCATGTCGACACCGGACCCGTAGGGGTTGCGCCCCGGGGCGAGGGGTTCGAACTGGCCGTCCAGGTACTTCTGCAGCCCCTCGTTGACGTCCTGGGTGAGCGTGTTGCCAGCTGCCTGCACCCGCTCCTTGATCTGCTCGCGCAACTCGCGGGGCATCCGCATGGCCATGTTGCGTTCCATGGCGTCACCGCCTCCGCTCACGCCGCTCACTGTGGGGTCGGTGCGGCGCAGCTGGCCCCAGCCGGAGGGGGACAGGGCAATGTCGATGGCGTCGGCGAGGCCGGGTTCGTTGATCTCGCGGAGCCTTGTGGCTGCGGCAGTGAGCTTTTTGCGCAGGTCGTTGCTGGTGGGCACGGTGAAGTGTCCTCTCGGCGAGCGCCGGTCGGACCGTGGGTTCGGCGGGCGCTTCTTGGGGGCGTTGGCCACGCCAGTGTCCTCCATTTCTATTGCAGGCGCCATGTTCGTTGGGGGTGGCGCCTGCTGCCGGGGCTGTCCCGACAGGAGGAACTCTACCCGCATTCCTATTGCTCACGCAATGGGAAACGGGTAGTGTCTGACACACACCAACACACCGCGGGGGCACCAAATGAAGAACACGAACCGGCAGACGACCACCCGGACCCTCGCCGACCTGTACCGCTCCATCGACCGCCAGCACGTCACCACCCTCACTTTCCTCAAGGAGGAGAAGGACGACGCCGGCAAGAAGACCGGCCGCCTCATCGAGACCGTCCGAAGCCTGGAGATCTACGACATCCGCACCACCCGCGAAGGCCACATCGTCATCAAGGCCATGGACCGGGCCAGCGGAGAATCCCGCACCATCCGGCTCGACCGGGTACTCAGCTACACCCTTCACCGGATCCCGTTCACCATCGACCGACCGGAGGCAACAACCCCCGCCGGCAACGTCATCGTGGTCCGTAGCGCCGCACAGCTCATCGCCCGCGAACTCGGCCGCGACTACCTTCCTGCCCACCGCCTGACGCGATCCGATACAACGCTCGCCGCCTGATCCGACAAGGAGAGCCACATGTACGACTGCCGCACCTGCAAAGGTGAAGGTGCCCACCCGGAGTGCAATGGCGCGGGCTGCACTGGCTGCGACCCGAACACTGGGAACTGCCCGACCTGCTGCGGCACCGGAAACGACCCCAAGAACCGGCCATCCCGCACCGCCTGACCCCAGGAACACTGAAGGCCACCGACCCCGAACCGGGTGGTGGCCTCTCCTGCGGGCGTACCCGTCAGATAACGGCGATTGTAGTCCGCGACCTCACCACCCCGCTACCACTTCCAGGACAATGGCCCCATGGACCGAGACGATCGGAACCAACAGCAAGCCCTCGTAGGCACCCCCGCGGCCAAATACCGGTACCGCTACTGCCGACGCTGCGGGCGCGAACTCGACGCCCCAGAATCACGCTTCATCGGCTACGGCCCCGACTGTGATCCCACCCGCCGGCCCCGCGCCGCCGCCGTTCACCAGGTCGAGCAGGACACCCTCCCCGGAACCTGACCCAAAAGAGAGGACACCACCATGGACCCCACCCGCGTAGCCGAGCAGGTCGTCGCGATCGAGAGCGCCCGCGCCTACGTCGCCGAAATCCGACCCATCGACCTGGCCAACGCTGGCACGCTCGCCGGCCACCTCATGGCCGCAGAGACGCTGCTCATGCAGATCGCCGCCGCGTTCGAACCCGCCGCGTGAACAGAAAGCGGCCCCGCGGAACGTGCGAAGTGACCGCGGGGCCACACGAGCGCCGTCCTGTCACGGGCGCCCACGCCGACCGTACGGGCACTCGGTCCTGACCGCCCGCTGGCATCAGCTGGCCGGAGTCTCGTCCAACGGGACCGCGTCGACGGACCGCCGGATCTGCTCCATCGTGGTCGGGAGCGGCTCCCACCCATGCGAGCCCGCCATTACCCAGTTCAGCGCCACGATGCCCCGCGCGTACGCCTGCCGGATCCCCTGCGCGCGCAACGGAATCCCCGGCGGCCCGGCCTTCGACGGCCACAGCGACACCCACAGGGCGGTCTTCGCACCCTCCAGCGGCAGCGACTCCACCAGGCCCTGCCGCACCCGGAGCCAGCGGCGCACCGCCACCCGGGAGCCCTCCCGCAGCGGGTACCACTCCACGTCCGGCAACGGCTCCAACTCCTCCACCGCCGCCAGGACCCGCTGCCGGGTCTCCTCCGACACCCGCTCCACCCAACCACCCAACACCGACCGGGCCGCCTCCGTCCCCACCTCCGCCAGGGCGGCGACCTCATCCACCCGGTTCGGGGGTGCCTTCTGCTGCTGCCGGCGCACCGCCACCGCGGTCTCACCCGCCGCCAGGTCCGACAACGACTGCGTCGCCAGCTCCCCGGACCGCGGTGCCGCATCCAGCAGCACCGCGACGATCGCGAGCAGCCGGGTACGGTCCTCGTACGACAGGGTGGTCCCGTCCCGCTCCAACGGGCCCCGCCCCGCGAGATCCACCATCCCCCGGTACAGGGCGTCAAGGGACCGGCCGTCGACCGTCGGCTTGACCTCCGGGTTTGCGATCGACGGCAAGCGCACCGTCTTCCCCGGCGGCAGCACCTCGCGGGCCAGGATCTTCAGGCAGTCCCGGACGATCCGCTGTGTCCACTCCGGCAGAGGCTTCCCGACGTCCTTCTGCCAGTGCCGCAACTGCCCGGCCACCGCCAGGCCCCAGAACGGGCGCAGCGCAGCCCACGTGAACAACTGCTGCGCGGTCCGCGACGCCCGGCCCGGCATCTCGTCCCGACGCACTGCCCGGTCGAACATCCCGACCACCATCTGCAACTGCCGCAACCGGCCCTCTGACACCCGACCGGTCATCCCGTCGACCACCGCGGACAGTTGCCGGACGGACGGGGCGCTGTACTGCTTCGGGGTCACGCTGGCTCCTCGCGCCGCTTCGCCTGCACCTTGAGCCATGGATTCTCCGCCCTCGACTGGGCGCGGTCCAGATACTCCCGCTTGACCACGGCCGATCCTGCCTTCCACCTGCCTTGCTTCGTCGGGTCCCCGCCGGCCTCTGCAATGGCCTGTGCGCCGCCACGGCGTAGCCCGTGGGCGGTGATCTGCTGCCAGTTCTTCGCCCCGGCCTTGTGGGCGCGGCCGCGTACCCAGTCGTTGATGGCGTCGCCGGTGACGTAGTCGCCGCGCTCCTTGGCGGCGGCCCGGTTCTGCAGGGTGCCCCGGGAGGTCAGGGCCCGGAAGAACGCCCCTTCGCGGACGCCCAGGTGATGCAGGGCGGTGAGCCAGTCCCGCACGGCCGCCACGGGGTCGAGCAGCGGATCGGGGTCGGCGGGGATGTCGGTGTGCTCGCCCTTGGCTTCCTGGTCGGTCTTGGACGACCGGATGTGCAGGGTGACGAAGTCGTCGTCGACCGCCACGTCGGCGATGGACAGGTCGGCGAGTTCGATGCGGCGGTTCAGAGCACCGCGGCCGAGGAGGAGCATGCATCGGTCGCGCCGCCCGGCGGGGGTCCGCAGATCGCAGGTGGCGACCATGGCCCGCAGCAGCTCGTCGGTGACGGGGGGCGCCTTGCGGACGGCGGTGCGCTTCGCCCACACCTTCTTGTACTCGTTGAGCATGCCACGGGCCCGCTTCGTGCCGGGCTTCATGTCCTCGGGCATCGCGGTGCGGACCGCGGACATGGCAGCGTTGATGGCGTTCGGGGACCGCCCGATCTCGATGAGGTGGGCGACGTACTCGACGTAGGTGGCGGTGGTGCACGGGATCGCGACGCGGCCCTGCTCGGCGCACCACTTCTTGAACAGGTTGCGCTGGGACCGGTAGTTGTCGCTGGTGTTCTTCGGCGCGGACTCTTCTTCCAACCGCTTCTTGGTCCGCTCGGAGACGTACAGGTCCCGTTCGGTGTACGTCGGCTGGTCGGCGGCCGTGGGGAGGTTCTGGCCGGGGTAGAGGATCGTGTGCCGGTCCACCACCGGGCGTGCAGGCGGCGCCGGTTGAACGATGGCGGGGAGGTGGTCGTCGTCCACCAGCTCGGCGTCAACCACCTCCAGGTCGTCGCTCATCGCTTCACCCGCCGAGGACGTTGGGCTCAAGCATGCAGAACGTTGTGACGCCATTGCTCACATCCAGCGCCTTGCACGCCCGACTGTAGACGTCTCGGTACAGCTCCTGCCTGGTAGCGCCGACTTCAGCGGACACGGTGCCTTCGATCGTGTTCGTCGAGACTCCGTACTCGCCCTCCTTCTTGAACTGAAGGGTGATCACGTAGTGGTACTCGGACTTGGCATGGATCACGGAGATTCCCTCTCACGTAAGCACTGACGTACAAGGGAAATTATACGAGAGTGATCATTCCATGTTCCCCCGCGACACGAGGGCGGCCGTCGAAGCAGGAAGACGTCGGCGTCTCGGACGGTACGATCTCCGCTCATGCGACGCGTCTTGTTCGATTCGAATGCGATTGATCCGATTGCCGCCATAGAGGGCGCCTTGGAGAAGCTTCAGGCTGCTGTCGAAGCAGGAGACCTCGACATCCTGTATACGCACGTCACCGTTGACGAGCTGGTTGCGATACGCGACTTGGAGCGTCGCGGTCAGCTGATGCTGCTGATGGCATCGATCGGAAGAGTCGTACCCACCGGGGCCGCGGTGGTGGACTACTCCCGACTCGACTTCTGCCGGCTGGGATCCGACGATGACCAGGCCGAGTTGGAGGTACTCCGGTCACACAGCACCCGGCACTCCCGAGACGCCCTGATCGCCATCACCGCTCGCGCTGAGGGCTGCGCCCTCGTCACGAATGAGCGCCGCCTTACCAACCGGGCCAGGGAGCGTGGCGTTGAGGTGCTGACTACCCAAGATCTGCTGGCCGAGTTTGGTACGAGCTAGCCCACGAGGCCTGCGCCGTCCCTACCCGAAAGGAACATTATCTGGAGCCAGAGGGATCGTTGCCCTGCCCGGACACGCGGATGCCGCGCCCGAAGCTCTGGATGGTCTGCCGCCACGACGCCTCAAGAGCCTGTTCATCCAGCACGAGGATCCGCCCGGGCGGGCATGCGGGACTCGCCTTCACGGTGAAGGTGCCAGCGGCTCCCGTCTGGTCCACGGCGGCCCGTACGGCGTGCACGCGGTCCGGCTCGCAGATCAGGGTGCGCTGCGCGTCAGCGTGGGCCTGCATGAGGAAGCGGATCTCGTCTAGAGCGTCCATCGTCATGCATTCAGGATCGCAGCGGTTCGGACAGGCGTTGCCTCGGCGGCTGCATGAGAAGTGAGCTTATCAAGCATCAGAAATGCGGAGGGTGCCTCCGAAACTTCGCTGTGCGCGATCCTAAGCTCCGACCCGTTTTCCGCGGTGGATGGTCAGGCGCGGATACAGGCATCACAAATGATGCGGTTCTCCCCCTTGTCGCGCCCGCAGATCCGGCACGCACTCTCGACAGGGTGCTCGGGGCAGAAGGGGCGACCCTTTGAGTCCACCGTCCACCCTGCCGACAGGTGCCGGACGGGAGTTGTCTGTGCGCAGTCTTCAACTTGGCAGCGGACCCGGGGCCGGAAAGGAAGGGGACTCATGAGTCCAGCGTGGCACGGGTGTGTCCCGGTGCTGCCTCGGATACCCGCCGCCAGGCCCGCTTCTCCCGGGCCCGCTGCGTCTTCTTCGACCAGCTGCGCGACGGGCAGTCCTCCCCGGCCGGGCCGTGGCAGTACGGGCACCACGGGCGGGACCAGGTGCCCAGCATCCGCGTCACCCTCTTCTCCAAACAACACGAAGCGCGGCCCGCACCCTCGCCAAAGGGACTGCTTCTGCGGAACCGCGCCACGTGTGTACTGGTTGGAGCCCCCGTAGCACCGGGAGCACTGCCCACCGTAGCGGGCCCGGTGCCAGGGAGACCAGGCCGGAACAGGTGCTGGCGCGATTCTGAGTCAACTCGCACCAGCCCTACGGGAACAGCAGCCGGGACAGCGGTGCCGGGCGGGCTCCCGGTTCGTAGACGGGGGCGGAGGTCGACGGCCGCCATTCCGCAGGGAGTTGGGTGTCGCAAGGAGCGGCAGTCCACCGACCAGCGCTAGCCAGCCGCACAGCACGGTGCCCTCCGACCAAGGAGAAGTTGGTCGGAGGGCACCAGCGCGTCAGCCTACGACTTCGCCGTGATGTTGAACGTCCCGCCCGCTGCAATCTGCTCCGCGTACTGCGTCAGCTCCGGATCCGTTATCGAGCCGCCCGCCGTAGAAGCCCACCGCTGCTGGAGTACCGGCTTGATCTCCTCGACCGGCCGGCCCTCAAACTCCTTCGACATGCCGTTCAGCATCACCGAAAGCTTGCCCGCGACGGTCGTCGCCGCGTCGTTCGCCACCTTCTGCAGGTTCCGCTTGAACGCATTCGAATCGAACGTGACCTTGCTGCGTGCCATGGGGCCTCCCGAGCCGGGACTGTCGTGCACCAGAAGCCCACGGCTCCCCGCCAGTCCGTACAGATCAACGGTAGACCCCGGCACTGACAACGCCGTTGGGTTCAACGGCCCATGTCGGCCCGTCTCCTGACCAGCGGGTTGTTCACGAGGACGGGCCGCAGGTGGCATGAGGGAGGGGGTGAAGCGGAGCAGTGCCATGCGAGCAAGATCACGTTACTTGGTGTGAAAAGTTATAGGACACGCCCCCTGGTGAGGGCCGCTGCGGGGCACCGCCGATGAGCTTGCCCGTCACTGTGGTCATGCGTGTCTCTTAGAAACGTCGGCGGTCAGGAGCCAGCCCCAGTACCGTCAGCCCGGCGCCCTTGCGCTGGGTGGGATCAGGGGTGGATGGGGTGCCGGCCGCCGAGCAGGTGTATCGCGGCGCCGCGGGGTCGAAGTCGGCCACGGGAGAGCAGTCGTACTGGACTCCTTGCGGGTCGGTGTACGTCCAGCCGGCCGGGGGCTGCCCGTTTCGCCCGTCTGCTCCGTCTGCTCCGTCTGCACCGTCCTTGCCGTCCGCGCCGTCTTGGCCGTTGACGCCGTCCTTGCCTGCGACCCCAGGAGCGCCAGTCGCATCCTGGCCCGGCTTCCCTGGGGTTCCCGGTTTGCCGGTAGTGGTCGGTCCTGGCTGCCCTGGCTCCCCTGGCTCCCCTGGGTCGCCCTTATCGCCCTTGGGGCCCTTGGGGCCCGGGATCGGGACCGGAACGGCCGCCCGGTCAGGAAGGTTGGAGACTGCCGCGGTGGGGTCGGGGGCGACGGGCGTCTTGCCGTCCGACTTCAGCTGAGTGCGCAGCTTGCGAACGTCCGTGGCGAGTGTGGAGACGGCGTTGCCCCGAAGGTCGGCCTCTGTTGCGAGTTCCTTCGCCTTGCGGTCTGCCGTGTCGATCCGGGCCCAAAGGATCACGGCGACCCCGAACAGGGCAACGATCGAAAAGAGGATGGCCGTGCCGCGCCACCGCCGGGCCAGGAAGCGCTCTGTTCGCCTCATCCGGGATCGCCTCCCAGTTGAACGATGATGCCGCGCAGGCGGGCGCTTTCCGCCTCGGCGGTGGCCCGACGCGCGGATTCCTGCGCCAGCGCGGCGTTCAGCTCGGCTGACCTGTCGGCCAGCTCCTGCTTCTTGTCGGCCAGCTCCTGTTTCATACTGCTTCGCTCCTCCTGGAGCTGATCGGTCAGGCTGTTCAGGCCGCTCAGGGACAACTCCCCGCGCTTCCCCACGAACGCCACGACTGCTGTGGCCAGCACCCCGGCGAACGCCACGAGGGCGCCCGCCAGAGTGAGGGTGGTTGGGTTCATTCACGGGATCCCGTCCAAGTGCAAAGCGGACGTCAGGTGTTCCGTCAGGAAACCGAGGTGATGGACTTGCCCGCCCCTGCCGCCACCGGGGCGGTGACCTGCGTCCGGTCCCACATGGCGACGACACCAGCGGCTACGGACAGCGCGACGGCCTGCTGCTCCGCCGACCAGTCGAGGCCGAACCCGACCGCGAGGGCGAGGGCGGCCTGGATGAAGCCGAGGAGTGCGGCTCCGAGTCCGTCGTTGGCCAGGACGGCCAGGGCGACACCGACGGCGGCCGCGGCCACCGCGTTGATGACGGCCTGCTGCTCGCCGGACACCTCGACGCCGAACGCAGCGACGAGCTTGACCAGGACGGCGATCAGGCTGAGAAGTACAGCCGGTTCACGACCGAAGATCTTCATGGGGTTCTCGATTCTTAGGCGGGTTGAGCAAGGGCGCGGCAGCCGATTACAGTGCCGCTCGCATTACGGACCTCGTGGTACGGAACGAGGAGGTCAGAGCGTCGGTCGGCGAGAGCGAGCGCGACAACAAGGGAGACGATGTAGCGATAGCCGTCACGCTTGGGCGGAAGGTCCTGGGCGTGGCCGAACTCGACCAGCTCAGCCCCCGAACCGTCCGGGCCCAGTTCGATCGTGGCGAGCCGGGACGGGGTGGGCTCAGGCTCGTAGACCGCGCGCAGATGCGGTTCGAGGTCGTCGCTGCCCTCCTCGCGGTCCCAGCTGTACAGGCGGATCGAGTGCGGTGTCAGGTTGAGGATCACGGGTCAGCTCCTCGGGACCTTGAGGGCGTCCCACGAAGCCTTGCCAGGGATGCCGTCAGCTGCGGACCCCGTGTAACCCAGCTTCTTTTGCCACGCGGCGTAGGAATTTCGGTCGGAGTTCGTCCAGTTCGGCCCAGGGCCCGAGCGATATCTCCCGCAGCCCTCGGCGACGAGGCGCCGCCCCATCGCAGTGATGATCGGGCTGTGGCGGCCGCCGTGGAAAAAGGCGGCGCCGGGGAACGGCTCCAGCGGCTGCGCTGTGGGGGCAGCCTTGCCCGGCAGTTTCAGCTTCTGGCCGATGGCCAGCTTGTCGGCGTCCTTGAGGCTGTTCAGCTTCACCAGGGCGTCGACGGTCGTCTTGTGTGCGGTGGCGATGGAGGAGAGCGTGTCGCCCTTCTTCACCGTGTACGTACCGCTCGAGGACTCAGGCGTCGACGTACCGCCGCCGGTGTCCGTACCACCGCCGGACGGCTTGCCCGGCACGATGCTCGTGTCGATCGCACCCGGATCCCAGTGATCGTTACCGGGTACCTGGGCGTGCGCGTAATGCCCGCCCTTCGATTCCCAAGTGGTGCGGCTTCGTCCTGCCTTCACCGCGGCCGCCGACGTCGCCGGGGGCTTCCCGGCCGGCCACACGTCGGGGATGCCGTGCGCGCGCATCGCGGCGATCAGCTTCCGGTAGTTCGGCTTCTTCGCCGGGTCGAAGCTGTTCGTCCACGGGGCCGCGGCCCGGGCGAGGACCTCGACCTGGATGTTCACCTTGCCCTCGCGGTTGGTGCGGCGGCTGCCGTCGTTCTTGAGCGCCCGTCCGCTCGAGGTCAGAGGCCCGAACTGGCCGAGCTTGTCCGTGACGGGGTCGTAGATGACCTGCGGCTCGACACCAACGCGGATCAGGTACGCAGCGATCGACGCAAGATAGGAGCCGCCGGCCGGGGACTCGGTGGTGTGCCAGGTGGCCCGCGGCGGGTTGCCGGGGGTGTCCATGGCGCCGCCGATGGACTGGTCGCCGAACCGGGCGGCGCCGTCGATGTACGCCGGGCCGGAGAGACCGCGCGGCAGGTCCTCGATGTCGCCCTTGGCGTCGGGGTCGGGGGCGAACACCCGGTACTCGGCGGCGTCGGTCGGTACGTACACGTCCAGGTCGCCATCGGCGCGGGCGACGCAGAACGCGCCGTCGAGTCGCGGGTGCTCGAGGACGTGGCGCTCCGAGTCAGGCAGCGCGGCGATGGCATGGACCTGGTCGACGTGTTCCTGGTCGACGGTCCCGTAGTACGTGGTCGTGGTCTTGAGGGTGGCCAGGTCTATGTGATCGACCGCGGCGTGGAAGGTGGTGGTCACGGGCGGGCTCCGTCGAGTCGGGGCTGGACGACGTCGACCTCGGCGCGCAGCGCGAGGTACGTCGAGAGGGATAGACGGCCCGATCCGTGATCCGCCCAGGCTGCGCCCCAGCTGTTGACGAAGCGCAGAACGGTACGGTCGGGTTGGAGGACGCCGTCCTCGACGGCGACGGCCTCGAGGGCGGTGACGCACACTTCGTGGCCGCCCTCGAGCGGGGAGGACGCCCAGGCGGGGTCGGCATCCACGAACCCAGAGGCGTCCGGCTCGGAGAACGAACTGAACCAAGGGAGACCCATCAGGGCGGGGCCGGTCTGCAGGAGCGTGCACAGCTCCTCAGCGGTGGTGGCGTGCCCGTACTGGTCGATGAGGCCGCGGTCGCGGAGGACCTTGGCGATGCCGAGGCCGGACGAGCCGACGTCCTGGCTGGGCCAGTTGGCGTCCTGCCACTGGTCGCGTTCGGTGGCGTCGGCGTACAGGCCGATCGCGTAGTGCTCGGCCGCGGTGGCGTCGTCGGTGTCCAGGCCAGCGCCGGTCGCCTGCTCCTTGCTGAGGAGGATCGACAAGAGGGCGGTGCCAGCGTTGCCGGTGCAGGAGGACAGGGCGTCGACGTCGTCGTCGAGGCCGTAGTCGCGGGAGGTGTAGATGCCCTGTGCGATCAGGTTCTGCTGGTCCAGGACGGGGATGCGCGGTTCCCACTCGGTGGCGCGCAGGGGCTGCCCGTCGTAGGGGCGGCGGTAGGCAAGGCTGCGCGGGTCCAGCACCATTTGGCGGCCGAGGTGCGGCGGCGTGTCGTACGTGTGGATCGTGAGATCTGTGGGCACTTGCCCGCGCTCCTGCACTTCCCCGCGCCCAGAGCAAATGTGGCGTGCTGCGCCGGCCGGGGCCGGGTGGCAGTCCCTCTGGGGTGGTGCGGGGCGGAGGGTCGCCCTGTGGATCAGCGTACGGGTGTGCGGGGCAGGCATTGCCCCCGGTCACGCCCGGCGGTCAGGGTGCGGTGTCGGTGGGCGACGGCTCTACGGGGACGGGGGCCGGCGGTTCCGGGTCCGGGTCAGGTGCAGGGTTGGTGACGGGGCGCAGGTCGGTGATGGGCTGCTGGCATCGGCCGCACTGGCCCATGTAGCGGGGCGGGTCGTATGTGCCGTACGGGTAGTACGTGCCGACGAACTCCTGCCCCTCGACGGGGCAGCCCGGGGTGTGGCAGACGGCGATGAGTTGCACGGAGGGCGGGAAGTCCTCGCCCAGGTCCTGCTCGGCCATGCGCGTTCCTTAGTTGTGGCCGTAAACCAGCCAGTGGACGGTCACGGCGGTGGTGTTCTGTCGTGTGGCCCAGATGGTGAGGCCTGCGGAGGTGAGGTTGGTGAAGCCGACGCCGGTGATGCCGTCGGTGGTGGCCGTGAATCCCGGGGCCGGGTTGGCGATAGAGATGAAGGCGCGCAGGTTGGCGCCCTGGACGGCGAGCCCGGACACGGACACGCTTGTGGGCTTGTTTGCGGCGGACGGCGTGATGGCGACTGAACCGCTGGCGAAGTTCCCGGCGGTGAGGACGCCAGGCGTGGTGATGTTGCCAGCGGTGGACACGTTCAGCCGGTCAGCCCCGTTGAGCTGAAGTCGCAGCAGAGAACCGGTGTGGCCGGTGGCGGCGTTCAGGTAGATCGCGGAGAGCGTTGTGGCGGGGGGCAGCACGTCGAGTGCTTCGGCGAGGAGGGTGGCCCTGCCCGCGCCAAGACTGAGCTGCGATGTCTTCGGTGTGGTAGCTCCGTCTGTGGCAACCAGATCGAGGATTGCCTGTCCGCTTGCGTCAGTGGCGGAGGTTCCATCGATGGCGACGAATCCTGCGGTGGTTGAGCCGCTGGGGTTGAGGGTGGTGAGTACAAAGCGGCCGCCGTGCGTGCCGGGGTTCGGCGGGATCAGGCCGAGCGTGGTGCGGATCGATCGACCCAGAGCGTCCGTGGCGGTTGCTTGGGATCCGAGGATTGTGGACGGCACACCCGAGGTGACACCCGAGTTCAGAAGGCCGGGACCGAGCTCGGATGCCGCGTTGGAGTACAGGAGGATCGAGGGGCGCTGGGCGAGCGGAAATGGCGGGGTGGGTGTCAGGAGGATGCGTTCGCCGCTGGTGCCGGTACGGACCTCGCTGCCGGTGACTGTCGCGCCGTTGATGTTGGTACCGGTGATGGTCCCGCCGGTGATGGTTTTCCCGGTGATGGCGTCGGCTTTGAGGGCGGTGGCGTCAACGGATCCGGCTTCGAGCTTCCCCACGGTAATGGCGTTCGCGGCGATCTTGTCGGCGGTGACAGCCAGCGCATCGAGTTTCGCGGTGGTGACCGCCCCGGCGGCGATCTTGGAGGCGTTGACGGCCAGGGCGTCGAGCTGTGCCGTCTGCACCGCCCCGGCCACGATCTTGGGTGTGGTGATCGCGCCATCCGCGATCTGCACTCCAGGCACGATGGGACGGCATTCCGCATTGTCGAACCAGGTGCTTCCAGCGGTGACCAGACCGGTCTCGATCCGTACGCGGGCACGTACCGCTGCTGCCGGAGCTGTGTACGTGCCCGCGATCCGCGTCCACGCCCCCTTCACCGGCGCCGTCACCCGCGTCTGCGCCTTGTCCGTGACCAGGGTGGCGCCGCCCTCCGCCTCCCACCGGATGTGCATGTTCAACTCACCGCCCGCCCAGTCCGTGGACGCGTAGTAGTCGACAGCGATGTAGATCTGCTGGCCAGCCATGGTGGGCAGGAGAGTGAGTTCCACTGCCCGGAACATGCTGGTGCCGTCCGTGGTGAGCTTCATCGAGGCGACGGAGCCGTTGCCGAACGTCTTGTCCTGGACAGCCCACTGCGAGAACTTCGCCGCAATGCTGGCCGCGTACACGCCTTCGAAGCTGGGGTCATTGAGGACGTTGGTGCCGCCGACGACGGTCAGTTTGTCCGTGGTGATCGACCCGGCCGCGATCTCGGAGGCGGTCACCGCACCGGCGGCAAGCTCGCGTGCGGTGATGGCGTCGGCGGCGACCTTCCCTGCGGTCACCGCGTCGGAGGCAATGGCGGGCCCAGTCACCGCGTTGTCGGCGATCTTTCCGACACTGACTGCGGCGGCTGCAAGCTTCGCACTGAGGACAGCGCCGTCGGCCAGTGCGGTGGAGCCGACTGCGTTCACAGCGACCTTCGCCGCGGACACGGCGGCGTCGGCCAGCTTCACGGTGGTGACGATCCCGTCGAGGATGTCGGACGCCACCACAGCGGTCGGTCCGACCGGGCCCACCGTGCTGGACGGGGGCGACGCGGTGCCCGACGTGCTGCGCGCCACCAGCTGCACGTACACCGGGTCGGGTGTGGCGATGACGACGGTGCAGCCCTGCGCGGTCTCCACCGTCGCCTTGAGAGTGGCGGCGGTGGGGGTGTAGATGGCGAGGGGTGAGGCGTGGACCTCCACACGGGACCAGTCCAGGGGCATGGTCGCCCCGTCGGCGAACTGGCCGTCCCAGGACACGGTGACGCCGCCGAGGACGGATACGACGATCGGGGCGGTCGGGGCAGGGGGCGGAGGCCCGTTCACGACGTTAACGGCGGTCGTACCGTCTCCCTGCTGACCGATCTGCGCACGGAGCGACCCGCTGCTGTCCCGGACTTCGAGAGCGGTGTCGTCCAGGGACGCGTAGGAGAGGCGGGCAGCACGCTGAAGGCGCTCGATGTCCTTTCGCATGCGGGCGAGCTCGGCGCCGATGTCCGTCAAGAGACTCCTCCGTACTGGAATGAAGCGGCGGGCTTGAGGCTGATGACGGCCTGGGGGCCGCCGGTGGCGTGGGGTTTCACGGTCCAGCCGGTGATGCGGCACCAGCCGGTGTACGAGGTCCAGGAGTTGTGGACGCGGGTGTACACGTCGTCGCCGATCTGCCAGGACCCGAATGGGGCGGCGCGGGTGTTGCGGATGGTGATCTGGGCGACGGTGCCGAGGGTTTGCCGCCAGGCCCGTTCGGCGGCCGCGCGGGTGCCGAGGATGTCGGTGCCTTTGGTGTCGGGCAGGTCCAGGGCCGTCTCGAGGCGGAGGCGCCCGTTACGTATGGCGCTGATGGCGCGGCGTTTCGCGGACCCGTCGCCGGCGCCGTTCGCGATGACGACCTGGGCGTATTCGTCGGCTGCGAGCTCGATCTCTGGGGGGTCGATGATGTTCTGTCCGGACGCGAAGGAGATGTCGGTGCGGCGGGCGCCGAGGCGCGGCCAGCCGAGCCGGATCCGGCGCACCGGTGCGGTCTTGGCGCTGTTCCAGGCGACGGTGCACGTGTAGTCGGGGGTGGCGTCGCCGGACACCAGGTCGTCGATGGCGTCGCCAAGGACGGGTAGCTCCCACCACAGGGACTTGAGCGGGTCGGCGGGGGTGCCGACGGTGGACGTCGAGGTGGTGGGGTCGACGACGACACCGAGGTCGCCGTCCGTGACGGACTGGGCGTAGGCCCAGATGTCCCGGATCACCTTGCACCGGTCGGTGTACGTGTAGGGGCCGCGGCCGCCGTAGTTCCCGTCGATGTCGTGCCGCTTCTGCAGGTACGACGACCACCCGGCGGCTTCGAGGGTGAGGGTGTTGTCCTGGGTGCGGACGTCCCACACCAGGCCGCCCCACCGCAGGTGGCCGGCGGACTCCACGTAGATCAGGGTGGTGCCCGGGTCGGCGAGGGTGGGGTTCTCCGCGATGAGGCGAGGCTCCAGCTTCCCGGTGAGGGATCCGGGGCCGTTGAGTTCGTCGCCGTACTCGATGTCGCTGAGCGGAAGCGCGAGGGACTGCCACTCCCCCGTCAGGGCGTGCTGGGTGAGGATCCGGTCCGGTATGGGCGTGGTCACCGGGGGGCCTCCACGAACTCGACGTCGTACACGAAGGTGGTGAAGTTGCTGACGTTGATCCGGCCGGTGTTCCCGGCCGCCCCGTTGGCCTGGGCGCGCAGCAGCTGGGTGGTGCCCCGGTAGGCGGCGGGGATGGTGAGGGTGTCCGCGACGATGGCGGGCAGCTTGCGGACGCCGGTGCCTTGGTTGTCGTCCAGGGAGATCGGCTGAAGGGTGAGGCTGGACCCGAACGTGGCCTGGAGTGCGCCGGTGAAGTTGGCGACGGAGTAGCGGACCGGGCTGACGTCGACGCGGAGTTTGGCCTGGGTGGCCCAGTCGGGCACGGCAAGGTTCCAGCCGGGTTCGGTGGAGAAATAGCTGTAGGCGGTGGATGCGCCGATGAGGGCACTGTCGGACGTTGGGGAATGGGTGAAGAGCTGCCGATCCCGCCGGGGGTTCGCGACCTTCCGAAGGTCCTTGATCATGGCGGTGGTGATCGTGGACGTGGACGCTGTGATGTCGATGCGGGCGAGGGGGATTCCGGTACGCCCGTCGGGGATCGTTGTCGCGGACGCGCTGACACCGGAAATGACCTGGAAGTAGGCGACCTGGTCGACGACGGGGTTCAGGCTGCCCTCGTACTCGGGGTCTTCGACACGGAGGATCACCATGTCGGAGCGGGCGGACCCGCCGGTCGCGGCGATCGGCACTGTGACCGAGCCGATGTTGCACGCCGCGTAGTGCCCCTGGAACGTGTTCATCCTGCCGCGGACGGTGCCCGATCCGCTACTGACCTGGACGCTGCTGCCCGGGGTACTCAGCTGGGTGACCTTCAGGTCATCGCCCTCGGTGATGCCTTCCGCCCCGCGCGCCAGGTCGCGGACGAGCATGCGGAATTGTTGCGCTGAGTGGGTGGCGCCGTCGGTGAGGATCGGCCGGGGGAACAGTGCCATGGTGGCGTCTCCTTCAGAGGGCGGTGTAGGCGTCGCGCCAGGTCAGGCGCATGCGGGCGGTGTTGGTGTTGTCGAATCCGGTCCAGCGCATCTCGGACTGGCCGGGCGGCAGCGAGAACAGGTCGATGCGGGATGCGGCGGACAGGAGGCTGGAGGCGTTGCCGCCGTTCTCCCGGGTGACGGTGCGGTAACCGGGCCGGGTGTCGATCTGCACCCACTGGCTCGACGACGTGAGGTTGAGGGTGGGCAGGGAGAGCTGGCGCCCGGATTCGGCGTGCGTGATGGTGACCGTGGCGACGGGGCCGGTGATCCGGATGACGGGCCACGCGTCCGCCGTCCCTTGGTTGGTGGCCCAGCCGGGACGGTTCGCCGCGGTCGTCCCGGACTGCACGTAGATCGGGGCGATCACCGGTGCGGCGAACCCGCCACCTGTCAGCCAGCCGAGCGGGATCTCGGTGATGGTCTGCTCGTCGGCGTAGAACGTCGGGTCGGTGGCGACGAACTCGATGTCCAGGGGAACGAAACCGTGGATGACCTGTTTGTACTCGGGGTCGAGCTTGCGGAGGCGGCCATTGAGGCGCTTCACGGGCCGGCCGGGGCGCAGGATCCGCAACGGCATCGTGGCCCCGCCGGTCAGGCGGACCGCCGGGGCGTCGGCGGCGGCCTGCAGCGCTGCAACGACGTCGTGGCACGCGGCCGGGTTACCGGGGATGCGCACCGCGGCGTCGAACTGAACCTGCCGGGCGCTGTAGTAGTCCGGCCCGGCGAACGCCCCGTCCATGGACGGCTGGTCTGCGTCGTTCTCCCGCGACGGGGGACGGCCGAGCCCGGTGGTCTCGATGACCTGAATGTTGGTGTCGGCGCCCATGAGGACACCACCGAGTTCGTACTGCCAGTCCGCGAGCTTAAGCGGCGACACGGGCATTCACCCCTCCCCTGCGAGCACGCCGCACGCTGCGACCCACCTGCGTTCCGATGTCCGACGCGGTCGCGCCGGTGCGTACGGCGGTGACAGTGACGTTGGTGTCGCCGCCCTCGCGGACGATGACGACCGGCCGGGTGGCGCTCATGTCGGTGAGCCCGACGCCGAACCGGGAGGCGACGTCGCGAAGGACCTTGGTGGCGGCGGTGCGCTTGCCGGGCCCGAGGGGGATGAATGCCTCTCCCCCGGTGCTGGGCTCAGCGAACGTGACAGCGCCGCCGCGGGTGGCGTAGATGCCCTCCCGGATCCCGCCGTTGGCGTAGCTGAGGCCCTTGTTGGCGCGGGATAGGTCACCGAGGAATTTGGTGGCGCGGGCGCCGAGCGAGCTCTTGATCTGAGACTGGGCCTTGGTTGCGGTGGCGATGATCTCGTCTTCGCCGAGCCCGGTGGTCTCCGCGACGTCGTGGATGCCGGTCTTGCTGGTCTTGACGGCGGAGATGATCGCGACGAGCTGCTGCACCTCGTCGTTGGTCAGCGCCTTGTTCGACTTCTTTGCCGCGGTGTTCGCCGACGCAGCTTTCTTGTGGTCCTTCACGGCGGCGGCCGCGAGTTCCTGCGCCGCGGTGTCGCCCTGCGCGGCAAGCTGCGCGGCGAGGTCTCCGTACCCCTGCCCGGCCAGGGTCGACAGGTTCTTCTGGAACGTGGCGTCGGCGCCGGTCGCCTTGTTGAGCTGCCGGGTGTAGTCCGTCAGCGACGCCTTGGCCACCTTGGTCAGGTCCTGGAGGGCCTTGGCCATTTCGTCGGCGTATTTTTTGGAGCCGGTGGCCATCTTGTGGGCGAGTTTGATGCCGTCCTCGCCCATGCCCGCGAGGGCCTCGGCGACGTCTCCGCCGAGCCGGTCGGCGACCTTCTCGAGGTCCTTGTTCCATGACCGGGTTGCCTTCGCGGTGCTCTTGAGTTTCTTCTCCACCGCGCCGAGGTCGAAGTAGTCGACCTCTTTCGTGGTGGTCTTGCCCTTCTTGTTTTTGGTCTTGACCTTCTTGGTTTTGTGACCCGCCTGGCCGGCGTCCGACGACGAGTACAGGGATCCGGTGGCCGGGTCGTACCGCCAGTCGGTGACGTTGCCGTCGGCGTTCCACTGGACGCTGCGGGGGTCGCCGCCGAGCCGGCTGATGGTCTCTTCGGCGATGGCGCGGGAGCGGCCGCGCTTCGATGCCGCAAGGGGGATGTAGGCCTCGCCGCCGGTCTCTTCCTCGGCCCAGACACGCCACGCGCCGGCGGGGGCGATCTGCGCGGTGTGGTTCTCACGGATCCCGCGCCGGTTGGTGCCGCCGTTGGCGTAGAAGTCGAGGACGGAGCCGCGGGCCTCGGGGGCCTGGACATGGTCGGGAACACCGTTGGCGTCCTTGTCGGCACTGGTGGCCTTGTAGGAGAGGTAGACGCCGACGGTTTTGCCGTGGATGTTGTCGATGGCGTTCTGAATGATGCGGGCGTTGTACGTGGCGTCGCCGGTCGGCACGCTGATCGTGACCGTCTTGCCCTTGGTGTTCTTGATTTTGAAGCCGAGGGCTTCGAGGTTCTGCCGGGCCTCGGTCGTGGGCGCCTTGATGGTGAGCGTCTTGCCCTTGGTGTTCTTGACCTTCTCCTGAATCGACTGGAGTTCTTCCTTGGCCTTTCCGGTCGGTGCCTTGATGTCGAGGGTTTTGCCGTTGGTCTCGCCGAGCTTCGTGATCAGCAGGTCGAGGTCCTCGCGGGCCGCCTTCGTCGGGGCGGTGATTTTGTACTCACGGGTGCCGGGGATCAGCTCGATCTTGTAGCCGATGTCCTCGAGTTCCGTCTTCGCCTCATCACCGAGGGCGTCGACCTTGATGGTCTTCTTGTCCGGGAACTGTTCGAACTCGGCCTGCACACCGAGGAGCTCGGCAAGTGCGGTGTCGACACCCTCGGTCTGAAGCAGGATGCTGACCCGGCCCGGGATGAGGCCCATGGCGTCTGCGACTCCGGCGGCCTGCTCCTTGCTCATCCCATAGCCCTGGGCAAGCTTGATTGCAGAGTCCCGGGCGGTCTGCATTTCCCGGGTGGCGGCCTGGATGGACTGCGGGACGCCCTTGCCTTGCGACTGGGCAAAGTCGTACGCCGCGACCGCAGCCGACGAGCTGGAATCGGCGATGGTGTCGAGGGTGGAGAACAGCCGCTGCCCGTTCTTCGTCGTGGTGCTGAGTGCACCGTTCGCGCCGACCAGGGCTTTCCCCCACCCGTCGGCCTTGTCGACCCCGGCGGCCAGGGCCTCGTTGGCGTTGGTGACGGCCTCGTTCACCCGGGCCTGAGCGGCCTGGAGGCTGACGGATCCGCCAGACAGCAGATCGAGGGCGTCACGCAGGGCGCGGGTGCGGGAGTCGGCGTCCGCCGTCTTGTCCGCAAGGGCCCCGACCGCGTCCTTCAGGCGGGTGTACGCGGACGTGTTACCGGCACCCTTTACGCCCTCGTTGAACGACTTGGCGTCGGCCGCCGCCTTCGCGAAGTCGCCTCCCAGCGGGCCCAGCGCCTTGCGGAGGTCGTCTGCCGCCCGGCCCTGGGCTGTGAACGCTTCCCCCATGGAGCCGTTCTCGTCCATGGTGCTGAACTTGCTGGCCTCAGCGGTGGCGGCGAGCTCCTTCTGCAGCTTGCTCAGCGAGGTGCCCTGGTTTGTGTACGCGTCGACGAGCTGCGACATGGGGACCTTGGCCTTGCGGGCGAGGTCGACGAGGCGCTGCTGCCCGTCCAGGGTCGTTTTGACCTTCGTGCCCATGAGGTTCTCGGCGGCGATGGCCCGGACGTTGTCGTCAACGGCGCCGTTGGACTCGCGCAGGGCCTGGGTGAGGCTGGAGATCTGCTGCTGATGCTCGGCGGCTGCGGCTGCGGCCTTCTGCTGCCGGGTGGCGAGCATGCCGAGGCCGACGGTGGCGGCAGCGAGGGCGACACCCCAGGGGCCGCCCATGACGCCCATGAGGCCGCCCATTGCAGAGCGGAGCCCGGTGCCGGCCGCGGCGGTGACGCCACGCAGCGCCCCGCCGAACCCGGTTGCCTGCGCGGACGCGGTACGGAAGCTGGCGCCCATCTGGCCGATGACGGGGACCCGGGTCTGCAGGACGGCGAATGCGGCGCCGTAGCGGCCGATGGAGGCACCGGAGGCGGTGGCCAGGGCGCGCTGTACGGCCATCTGCTGGTTCAGGGACCGGTAGGCGCCGGTGAGGCGGCCGCCGACACTTCCGGCGACGCTTTGGGCGATGGGGCCGACGCGGCGCATCAGGAGCATCGCGAGGACGGCAGACTGCACCGGGCCGGGAAGGCTCGCGAACATGCTGACCAGGCCGCCGACCAGGTGGCCGACCGGTCCGAGGACTCCGGACAGGAACGACACGGCCTGGGCGGCGGCGTCCAGGGCGACAACGACAATGTCGAGGGTGGTCGCCACACCGTTCCCGGACCCTGCGACGTCCGAAAGGGCGGACACGACGGGTTCCACACCGGCGGCCAGGTTCTTCAGGACGTCGACGACCATCTGCCCGGCGGAGAGCAGGACGTGGAGGGCGGAGGCAACCGCGTCGCCGCCGATTTCCTTGAACGGGGCGATCATGCCGCTTGCCGCGTCCCCGATGGCGCCGAACTGACGGCGTGCGGCCGCTGCGATGTCCGGGCCGAACAGGGTCGCGGCGTCGTTCATGTAGTCGAAGAAGTGCTCGATCTTCGGGGTGGCCTTGGACAGGCCGGACGTGATGCCGCGGGTCAGGAACTCCAGGCCCGGTGCCATCCCGTCGTAGAGGGCGAGTCCGGTCTGCCGGGACTGTGTCTTGAGCTGGAGCATCGCGCCGGCGAGGCCCTTGCCCTTCGCTGCGGCGATCTGCGCGGCCGCCCCGGTCGACGACACGGCCTGCATCAGTGCGTCGAAACTGTCAGTGCCCTGGTGGGCAAGGGCGATAGCGCCGGACATGGCGGGCTTGCCCATCGATTTCTTGACCGCGGCGGCGAAGTCCTGGTTGGTCATGTTGTGCTGGGCCTTGGACAGGCCGTCGATGACGTAGCGCAGGCCCTTGAAGTTGCCCTGGGCGTCCCACGCTTCGATGTTCATGGCCTTGAGGCCTTCGATCATCTGCGGGGTGGGGGCGGCGAGGTTCGCCATCATGCCGCGCAGGGTCGTACCGGCGGTCTGGCCGAGGATGCCCGCCTTGCCGAGCATGCCGACCGCGGACGCGGCTTCCTGCATGTTGACGCCGAGACCGTGGGCGACCGGGCCGGCGTACTTCATGGCGTAGTAGATGTCGATGATGTCGCCGGACGCGGCGTTCGCGGTCGCGGCGAGGGTGTCGGCGGCAACTCCGGCCTGGTCGGCGCCCATGCCGAACTGGTCCATCATGTCGCCCAAATACTTCGCGGAGTCGGCGGCGTTGACCTGTGCGGCGGACGCGAGGGTGAGGCTGGCCCGGGTCGCGCTGATCGCCTGGTCGGTGCGGAACCCTGCCTTCGCGAGTTCGACCATGGCGTCGGCTGCCTCGGCTGCGGTCGCGCCGGGCAGGGACAGGTCGTTGCCGAGCTGGTTCGCGGTCGCCGCGGCGCGCTGCATCTGCATCTGCGTCGCCCCGGTCACCGCCCCGAACGTGTTCATCGACTGCTGGTATTCGTTGCCGCGCTTGACCAGTTCGCCGATGCCCATCACGAGGCCGCCGCCGGACAGCAGGGAGGCTGCCCCCATGAGCTGGTGGCGTAGCCGTCCGGTGTCGGCGGCCATGCGGCGCAGGCTGCCGCGGTCGTTGATGCCCCGCATGCGGGTGGAGGCCCGCTGGGCGGCCTGCGCGAGGCGCAGCAGGTCGCGGACGGCGGTGTCGATCTGGCCGGACATGCGGGCGAGCTGTCGGCCGGTGGTGCGGGAGTTGTCGCCGAGGGAGTTGACGTGCCGGTTCGCGGTGCGGGCGGCGTCCCCGTATCGGCCGAGGTGGCGGCCTGCGGTGCGGGCGTCGTTACCGAGACTGTTCAGGCGCCGGGCGGTGGTGCGGGCGGTCGTGCCGAGGGTGCGGATGTGCCGGGTCGCGGTCTGCGATGCCTGCCCGAGCTCCCGGACCTCGGTCTTCGCGGTCCGGGCGGCGTTCCCCAGGGTGCGGGCGTGCTTGGCGGCGGACTTGAGGGACTGGGCGAGGTCGTTGCCGTGGCCGCGCAGGTCCACGGACAGGTTCCAGTTCGCCACCGTGCCGCCCCCTCTCCTGTGGTCGTTCAGTCGTCGTCGGTGCTGCTGTGCCGTTTCTCGGCGAGTTCGCGGTGCGCTTCGATCGCGGCCGCCTGCGCCGCCGGAATCAGTGCGATCTTGATTCCGTTGTTGTCGGCGTCCTTGTCACCTGCGAGTTCGGCCTGCTTGTCCGCGATGACCTGGCAGCCCACGCACCGCTGGACCGTGACCGCGTAGGCGTCCTCTTCGCCGGGGTGGCCGTGGTCCCAGTCGTCGTACCGGGTGCCGCACTGCGGGCACACGGTGCGCTGGTGGTCGCGGTAGGCGAGGGCCTTGGCCCGGTCGCGGGCCGTCCACGTCCCGTCACCGATGCCCCGGAACAGGCTGTGGGGTATGCCCCACCGGTCGCAGAGTTCGAGTTCGCCACGGAGTCGCTCATCTGCGATCAGCCTTTTCCCAGGTCCATGCGGGTCGTCTCCTGGACGTTCCACGCGGCGTTGAACAGGGCGGCGGCTTCGGCTTCGGACCAGGTGTCGAGGTACTCGCGGGCGTCGTCGACCGTCATGCCGTCGGCGGACGCGGCGGCGATCAGCTCGGGGCCGAGCGATTCGACGTTCAGGTCGTGCCCGTCCTCGGCCTGTTCCTCGGTGGCCGGGTGGGCCTTTTTCAGCGCCTCGAACTCGAGCCGGGGCAGCGCCTGGAACCGCAGCGCGATGGCCGCCACGTCGAATGCGGCCTGCGCGTCCGCCACGTGGTTCTCTGCCACGGTGACGGCGGCCTGCACGGTCTTGTCGTCGGGCCGGTCCGCCGCTTCGGCCTGGATGCGGCGCAGCGCGTACCGGGCGGACTCGAGGGCGGTCTTGATGTCGAGGTCGTCGCAGATCGTCAGCGATGCGGTGTGCCGGTTGCGGTTGCGGAGCCGCTCGCGGGTGGCCGCCCAGTGGGCGTCCTTCGCAACAGCGGCGGCCGGCGGGGCGGTTGTGGTCTTGGCGGTGGCAGGCATGGGGTGGTCCTCCATCAGAGGGGAAGGGGACCCGGCCGGGCGCCAACGGGCGCCCCTTCCCGAACACGCGTCGGGCCCGACCGGGAGCTGTGGGGAGGTCGGGTCAGGTCGTGGGGATCGTCGCGTTGAGCAGCGGACGGTCCGTGATCGAGAACTTGACCATCAGTTTCGCGGCCTCGTTGTCCGCGGTGACCGTGGACGAGTTCGACGCGACACGCACCGGGTAGACGTCGAGGCCCTTGGTGCTGGACGCCTTGCCCTTGCGGGCGATCAGGATGAACCCGGTAGTGCCCTTGGCCAGGTCCGTCTCGATGGTGTCGGTGGTGTCGTCCTCGTAGAACGTGAGCGAGGAGTCGGCCGCGGAGTCGTCGCCGGGGATCTTCGACACGAACGTGGAGTCCATGTCGGGGGTTTCGATCTCCTGGTTCTCGATGGAGAACCCGTCGACTGCGGCGATCAGCTTCGTGTAGTCGGTCGCACCGGTGATCTCGACAAGCGTCGGCATGTACGTCGTGGACGCGATCGTCTCGGCGAACAGGATCTTCGTAACGCCCTTGCGGTTGAACCTGGCCATGCTGGGGCCCCTTTTGGAATGCTCACGCGTGTGTGGGAGTCGGCCACCAAGTGGTGGCGCGTCCGCGCTGGGGCCGCCGCGGTGCGGTGAAACAACCTGAACAGGCGTCAGGCGGGGGTCAGGTCGAACCTGAACCGGATCACATAACTGATGATGGCATCGGTCGGATCATTCATTGCCCCCGGTTCGACGTCGGGCTCCCGGCACATGACCTTCACGCCGGGAACCGTGAGCGGGCTGACCCACTGACCGGCGCCCGCGTCCCGTCCGAGGATGGCCCGCTTCGCCTTGTCGACGAGCCACTCCGCCTGGTCGACAGTGCCGGCCGAGCCGGGCTTTGCCGGGTCCGGGCCGGACACGCAGGTGACCTGATAGACGAACGAAGCGTCCTCGTTCTCGTCGGCGAGCGGCGCACCGCTGGTAGTCCCGTCCAGGGAGTACAGCAGGTAGTAGGGGGGCTTGGACTCCGGCATGCGCCCACGGCCCACAGGCATCCCGGTGACAGACGCCAGGAGGGCGGCGAGCGCGGCGGTGAACGGACGGCGGTCAATCACCGGAGCACCTCCGCAACCGCGAACCGCATCTCTGTCATCAAGGTCGCCCCGATGTGCGGAATGGCCGGGCCCACGTGCGGGAACGGTGGCTGGTGGAACGTTCGGCCGATGCTGTCGGTCATGCCCATGAACCCGAACTCCAGGCGCCGGCCTTGGGGGGCGTTCGTGCCGATGGTGCACAGCGCCCCGTGCGGGAGGCGCCGGTTCTGGGTCTCCCACGAGTTCCTGTACTGGCCGGTGATGACGTTCGGGCCGGGCCGGCCGGAGGCGTTGCCCCGGATGCGGGCGCGCCCGAGTTCGCCGGTGTGCCGGACGGCTCGCTGGATGGCGGGGCCGATCCGGGTGGCTGCACGGTCGAGGCGGTCGGCGAGTTCGTCGGGGGTCACCGGGTCACCTGCCGTTCGGCCTGGTTCTGGTCGAGCGGGGTAATCCGCACGACCTCGGTGGTGGCTGCCCGGCCCGGGTCCTGACAGATCCAGGACCGGCCGATGAGGGCGGTCATGGCCGGGTTGTGGGTCTGGACGACGGTGACGGTGGCGTCTTTCGGGGCGATCGGCGCCTCAAGCGGTGTCAGCAGCCGGTACCGGGACTTGGTTTCCTGCACCCAGGGCTGGGTGGCGTTCGGGGTCGCGGAGATCTCCGACTGGGCGGTGCCTCCCTGCACGGCGCCCGCTCCTTCGTAGAGGACGTCACCTTCGGGGTACTCGAGCTGTCCGGTGTCCTCGTTGAGGACGGGGTCGCCGGTGGCGGGCAGCGTGATGCGCACCGTGTCGACGAGGAGGTTGTCGGCAATCCAGGTGACAACTCCAGCGAGGGCATCGTCCAGTCCGGCCATCAGGCCCTCCCCTGCGCCCAGTCGGCGAGCTGCGCGAGCATGGCCCTGGTGAGTTCGTGGCGGCTGCCGTCGAGGTCGTCGCGTTCCAGCGCGGTGGCCTCCAGGCGGGCGGGGTCGATGTTCGCGAGGAACGCGGCGACGATCTGCCCGTCGTCCTGTTCGGGTGCAGCAATGGCGACGCGGGCGAGGCCCTGCCACAGGACGTGGTCTGGCTGCCGGGTGTGGAGCACGAGGGTGGGCAGTGCGGCCGC
Source organism: Streptomyces sp. NBC_00873 (assembly GCF_045207415.1). NCBI lineage: Bacteria > Bacillati > Actinomycetota > Actinomycetes > Kitasatosporales > Streptomycetaceae > Streptomyces > Streptomyces sp. NBC_00873. Next base: position 27,200 of record NZ_CP108805.1, on the reverse strand, counting down.
GACGTCGTGCTCCAGTACGTATCCGGTGACCTGATTCGCGGGAAGCGGCTCGCCATTCAGGCGGATGGTGGCCCGGCCGGGCGCGGCGTCGATCTGCACGCCGTACGCCGACGGGTCGGCTGCGGGGGTCACGCTGCGCTCTCCCGGTTCTTTGCCGCCTTGAGTTCCCACTCGGGCCAGCCGCCCCAGGCGGGATCGGGTTCCAGCGGTACGGTCTGCCGCACCCACCGCTCGTACGTCACCGCTCCGTCATGTGTCTTCTCGTTGATGACCTTGTGGCCGTCCGCGTCCACGTAGTACTCGGTGAACCCGATGAGATGACCGCTTTCGCGGTCGCCACGAACCTGGCTTTCGATCGTGATCTGATCGCGCGCGACACGCTTGGGATCGATGCCGTTCGCCTCCAGCCACCGCGCGACGCGCAGGCGCTGCTCCTCGCTGATGTCGTGACCACCGCGCACTACGGTGACGATGCGGCGCTCCACCGGGTTCGGAACCGGCATGGCACCTGGCTCACTGGATTCGATGGTCGTCATGCGGGATCTCCTGAGATGAGGCCGGGGCGGTTGTTCAGGTCGGGGCGGGGAATCCAGGACCGGATGCAGCCGTGGTGGGCGGCGGGGTACATGTCGGCGTCGTCGATGCTGCGGATGGTGCCGTCCGCGTGGTCGGTGTCCGCATGATTCGTAAATCCACACTCCGAACCATCAACGCACTGCATCCACTGGGCGTCCAGCTCCCACCGGGCGGTGTTGATCGCGCCGGAGTTCGCGGCGACGACGCCCTGCCACGACAGGGCGGCGCGCGCCCATGAGGCGACGGGGTGCCGGGACTGGTCGGCGTAGATCACGGTGGACAGCGGGTGGTCGGCGGCCAGTCGGGGACTGTCGATGCCCTCGTGCTTACGGCCGCGGGTGACCGCGCGGGCGGCGTCCTGCGCGATCCGGGCAAACGCCTGGGCGCGGCGGACCGCTTCCTGGATACGGCGCATCAGGTCGACGTAGAACGTGGCGGTGAGCGGGGTGATCGCGGCCTGGTGGTCGACGGCCCACCGGAACAGGGTGATGTCGCGGTTCGCGCGCCGGAGTGCCTGGACGGCGCCGTCGCGGTACACGGTCGGCAGGTCCGTGGCCGCCCACCGTTCGGCGAAGGCTCGGGCGTCGCGTTCGAACTGGGCGACCTGCCGGTTGAACTCGGCGACAGCGTTCCGGACTCGGGTGGTGGAGCCGATGCCGGGCCGGATCCGTTCCAGGGTGCGCAGTAGCTGGTCCTGGGCGGTAACGAGGCGCCCCCAGTCCCGTGCCAGGCGGCCGGCAGAGAGGGCGATGAGGGCGAGGAGTTCCTCACGGGTCTCGCGCTCCTGCTGTACGGGGGTGGTCATCGGCGGGGCCGCTCGACGAGGTACACCAGCCCGAACCCGTCCCCGCTGCCGTCCGGGTCGGTGGGGTCGTCGGGGGCGGGCGGCTCCCCGGCTTCGAGGGCAGCGATCTGCCGCTCGTAGGAGGTGATGTTCGCGGTGTAGTTCACGCCGACGACGGAGCTGACGTTGACGACCGAGGGCTGTGCACGGAGTGCGGCGAGACGCTCACGCAGGATCTCGAGCGCCACGGCGCGGGCGGTGCCGAGCCGGGTGTACCGCTGCTCGAGGTCGGTCAGGTCGGTGTCGGTGCCGAGCTGGGAGATGAGCCAGGCGCGTACGGCTGTATCCACCAGGTCCTCCGGTCGGTGTGGGGTGGGAAGGGTGTGCAGGTGCGGGCCCGGCTGCTGGCGCCCCACCAGGGGGCCGGGCCCGCCACCGCTTACTGACCGCTGGTGCCCTCGGCAGCGGTCGTCCGGCCCCGGGCCGGCTTCTTGGCCGCCGTCTTACGGGCGGCCGGCTCGGTGTCCGCGTCGTCGTCGCCCGTGGGCGTCGGCTCGGCGGGCGTGGCATCGGGGAGTTTGCCGTCTTCCCACGCTGCGGGGTTGGTGACCAGGGCGGCCAGGCGTGCCTCGGGGCTGGTCCCGGCCTGGAGGATGACGGTCTGGTTGGTGCCCGGGTCGGTGACGTACACCGCCGCGGCAAGCTTGGCTGCCATGGTCAGAACACCTTTGCGGTGACGTGGATGTCCGGGACGTACAGCACCGGCATGGCCACGGCGGCGCCCTTGGTCCACACCTGGACCGGGTCGTCGGTGTAGCCGTGGGTGACGACGATGCCGGGGGCCTCTTCCCGCTCGATGGCGGGGTTCCCGCCGGACGAGAGGACGAGGGACTCGGCGGTGACGCCGTACTGGGTTTCGCCCCACGTCTGCGGGTTCGGCGGGAGCATCAGCCACCGGTCCTCGGGGATCGGGCGGACCATGGTGCCGTCGTCCTTGGGGATCTGTACGTCGTACACGCTGATCGGCGGGAGGCCGTAGCGGGCGCGGACGGTGTCGACCTCGTTGGGGGCGAGGACGCCGGTGGGGGTGTTGGCGGGGATGGAGCCGTAGAACGCCTGCCGGTAGGAGTTGTTCGCGGCGAGCAGGGCGCGGGCCTTGTAGGAGGTGACGACGCGGGACGGGAGCGGGGCGCCGGAGGCGCGCAGCGTCTCGATCCACGCCATCTCGTCCTTGAGGGCGTCCGCGGTCGGGTCGGTCCATGCCTTGGTGGCGGTCGGCATGTTCGCCGAGGGAACGCCAGCGTCGTACTCGACCGTCAGCCCGTTTTCACCGGCCAGGGTGAACTTGCCATCGGTGAGGAGGTCACCGACCGCAAGTTCGAGGCGGGACTTGATGGACTGCACGTGCGCGGCGATGTCCTGGTAGAGCAGCTCGACGAGTTCGGAGTCGTCGGCACCACGGGACGTGTCGAGGAGGATCTGCTCGAGTTCGCCGACCAGGTACTTCTGGCCGAGCGGGGGCAGCATGCCCTCGGTGACGATCCGCTTCGCCTCGCGGGTCGCGACGGCGGTCTGTGCGTCCCACGCCCGGTACTTCGCGGCGTTGACCCGACGGCTGGTGGACCTGATGCGGAACTTGACGCTGTTGATGGTGCGTTCCGGCATGACCGAGAGGGTCAGCGCGTAGTCCGCGGGTGTCTGTACAGCCCGCGCGAAAGCGTTGATCTCGGTGGCGTCGATACCCCTGAGGAGGTTCTCAAGCATGATTCAGCCCCTCTCAGGCGAAGCGGATGAGGTCGGTGCGGTTCGCGGCCGCCGGGACGGTCAGCGCGACGGGGAGCTTCGCCGTGTCGACGTCGCCGTGGACGAGGAGCGCCCCGCCGACCTTCGTGACGGCCGGGTTGAAGTGCGTGTCCGTGGCGAGGAGTCCGGCGAGGATCTGGGTGCCGTCCGTCGCCCCGGACGTGTACGGGGCGTACAGGCCAGAAGCGGTGATCATCCCGAGGGGCAGGCCCGACTTGAACACGGCCTGCGGGGTCCGGGCAGTCGGGGGCAGATAGTGGGTACCCGACGTGAACTTGCTGACGTCGAGGGTGATGGTGGCGTTCATGCCCGAGCCGTGCAGATTACGCAGCCACCGCCGGTCGGCGGTCACGGTCTCGGTAGTGGTCATCGGCTGGAGGTCCACGCCGATCTCCTCCCGTGGAATGGGAATGGCACTGGGGTGCGGGCGACCAGCTGGTGATGGTGCCGTCCACGGGGGTGGTGCGTGAGGGCGTGGTCCCTCGGTCTGTGGGCCGCCGGGTCAGGCGGCGTCGGTGCTGCGGAAGCCCATCTGTTCGGCGCGCTTGCGGGCGCGCGCGTTGATGTCGTCCTTGGTGGCTGCGGGGCGCGGCGGGCCTCCGGCGGGAGCACCTGCCGGGGCCGGCGGCAGCGCGGCGGCGGCCGGCTGCGGGGTGGCGCCGAAGAGCTCGGGGCGGCGGGACTTCAACTTGTCGGCCGCTTCCTGGAGGGTCGCTTCGTCGGCGTCGTCCGGCACGCGGAGCAGGGCGGAGGCATCGTCGAGGTCGTCGCCGGTGGCGCCGAGTCCGACGAGCACGGCGCGGCGGTTCGCGGCACGCTCGCGGGCCTCGGCAGCCTTCTCCCTCGCCTCCGCCTTCGCCTCACGGTCGGCAAGATCGCGTTCGCGCTTCTCCTGCTCGGTCAGCTGGGCTTCCTTCGCCTGACGCGCAGCGGCGACGAACGCTTCGGTGTCCTCGATGCTGGTGAAGCCGAGCTTCTCCGCGAGTTCCTTGGCGGCGGACCGCTTGCCCTGGGCCTTCTCCTTCGCGGCGAGCGCTTCGACTTCGGCCTGGGTGAAGGTGCGCTGCGCGGGCGGGGCGGGCTTCGGCGGCTCCGAGCCGGCGCCGGCCGGGTCGCTGGCGTCTCCGGCACCACCGTCGTTGTAGAACACGCCGAGACCGGTAACACCGGTGTACGGGTGCGCCCACACCGTGCTGGCGGGGATGTTGTGGTGCTGCGTGGGGCGACGCATATGCGCAAGTCCTCCCAGACTCGTTCCAGGCCCCGCGCCTTGATCCAAGGAAAGCACGGCTCGGCTCATTCGTTGCCCCCGCTCCCCTGCTGCCCCTGTCCTGGCAGGTTGTTGTCCTGGTTCCCGGCCTGGGTCGGCGGCAGGTTCGGGGGCGGTGCCGCGGATGAGTCCGGTGCCTGTCGGCCGAGGAATGCGGCGACTTCGTCCGCGTTGCCGAGGGCGTCGGCGAGGAGGCGGGCCTGAGCGAAGCTGCGGGCCTGGATCTGCTGAATCTCCTTCTCCGCGTCCTCAATCGGCCACCCGGCCTCGGTGAGCATGCGGATCGCGGTCTCCAGCGAGATGACCTCGGCCTCGTACGCGGTGGTGACCTGCTCGAGGATGGCGGCCTTGTCGGTGGGGGTGTACGGGCCGCGGATCAGCTTTGCGGCGAGTGGGGTGGCATCGGCCCAGTCGGGGTGCTGCCCGGCGATAAACAACCGCTGAACGAAGCGCAGCAGGAGCATGTCCTTGTGGGCGCGGGCGAGCCGCATCCCGGAGATGAGGGAGTCGAGGGGGCCGAGGGACAGCTGGAGGGCGTACCCGGAGGGCACCTTGGTCGGGTCCATGGTGCCGAGAGATACGGCGGGGAGACGGACGACGTTCGCGGCCCGGTCGGCGAGGTCGTGGCCGTGCTCCCGGAGTTCGCGGAGCGCCGGGGACGTGTCGACGGTGGTGAGCCTGCCGTTCTCGAGCATCTTGAACATGACGCCGGGGCCGACGGCGTACTGCTGCCTGGCGTCGGTGACTCCGGAGATCCCGATCATCGGGAGGCCTGTGGTCGCGGATGCGCGGGCGCTGTCCGTGTCCGTGGAGGCCAGCTCGTCGAACGCCTGCAACGCCTTGGCGAGCGACGACTGCCCCCAGTGCTCCTCGGCCGGCGGGACCGTGTTCGGGGTGTGAATGACGGGGATGAAGTCCAGGTACAGGTCCAGGTGGTCGAGGACCTCCCCCGCCCCGTTGGACGCGAAGACGGCCCTGTCCATGGGCAAACTGTCGACGTCGACCCCGCCCTTCAGATCGCCGAGCTCCCACGTCGCGTCCGTGAGGTAGCAGGTCCGGTAGGAGGGCCGGTCGTTCCACGCGTACTGGCGGGAGATCCCTCCCTGCGCATCGACCAGGTCGCCGCGGCCAAGCTGCGGAACCGGCGGACTGTCGTCGCCGGACTCGGACATGACGGGGGCTCGGACGGGCCGGCCCTGCTGGTCGACACCGGATGCGGTGGCCGGGCGAATCCAGTCCATCTCGTACGTGATGCGGCGCAGCCTGGCCTTGAGGCCGCGCTTGGGGTCCTCGGGGAGCTCCCAGGCGAGGTGGACACGGTCGGGATAGTCGGCAGCATCGCCGTCCTCACCGATGACCGGGAAATAGAAGCCGGGGTCATACGTCCTGAGCCGCGGGCGCTGCTTGTCCGGGTCCCAGTAGAGCAGGTACACCCCGTCCCCCAGACCGACGGCCTTCCGCTCGCACTGGAGCATCCGCATCGGCAGGAGCTCATCGTCGGCCCACTCCCGCAGCAACTCCTGGACCCGGTCGGCGGCCGCGCCCTCGGTCTCGTTGCCCGCGTCGGTCTGCTCGGCGCCGGGCACGGTGATGTGCTGCTCCCGGCCCATGACGTGCGCGACCAGCGTGTCGATGAACATCGACGGGTCGCCGAACTCGCGGCGCTCCCGGGCAGACGGCCCGTCCCTCAGCTCGGCGAGCTCGGCTGCCTGGTTGTTGTCGTAGGCGGCGAGGAGTTTGTACGCGGACAGGCGGCGTTCGTCGTCGGCCGGTACCCAGGAGGCGTGCGCTTCGGGAAAGGCGCGGCGGTTGGGCATGCCGAGGCCGGGGTCGCTGAACAGGGGCTTGTAGTTGAGCCACGACCAGGCGTCGATGACCACGCTCTTGAGGCCCACGGGGCACACCTCCGCACCAGGCCCCGCGCCATGATCTCAGCGTACGGGCGCGGAGCCTGGGTGCTGCCCCCGGTCACCGTCGGCCGGTCAGGCGCTGGTCGGAGTACAGGGAGCTGCCCACGGACGATGCGGCCGGGTCGGCGAGCTCGGTCAGGGCGTGCACGGCGGCGTCCATGCGGTCCGGGCTGTCCATGCCGGGGATCCACGTGACCATCTGCCGCTCCAGCTCCGGAAACTCGCCGATATGGTGCACTTTCCCCTGTTCATAAAGTTGGGCGATCGGTTCTGCGCGCAGCCGCTTGCCCTGTTTGGCGTTGACCTCCACGATCCGCGGCATCGCCATGCCCTTCGTGGAACCTTCGCGTTCCAGCTCGGCCCAGGCCTGGAGGACTACCTGCCGGGTCATGTCGCCGCCGAAGTTCGTCTCCACCACGAAGGCGTCTGCGGCGAGCTCGATGGCCAGCAGGCAAGCTTCGCGGCCCCAGGCGTTGGCGCCGTGTCGGCCGGACTTGTCGGCCAGCACGTACAGCTCGCCGTTGGAGTCTCGTCCGGAGCCGACGATCCCGGTCTCGTCGTTGGTGGAGCTGGAGCCGCCGGAGGGGTCGATGGCCACAACGATGCGAGTGAGGTCGACACCGCGGAACGCCACGGAGGAGACCCGGTTGCCGGTGATCCACGCCCACTGCCAGACGCCACCTTCCAGCGGTCTTGGCTGCTGCTGGTAAAGGGACCACCAGACGCGTTCGCCGACGCTCTTGCGGATGCGGGCGTAGTCCTCCGCGGTGAAGCGGTCCGGCCAGAGAGCTTCGCCGGGTTGCCGGCCGAGGGGGTCGTCGGAGGTGAGGGCGATGGCGGGCAGGTCGATGACGATCCAGTCCTCGGGTTCCTCTTTCAGGAGCCGACCGGAGAGGTCGTCGTCGTCCCAGCGGGTGTTGACGAGCAGCACGGAGCCTTGTGGTTCGAGGCGGGTGAGGAGGACGGCCTGCCACCAGTCCCATACGCGGTCGCGCATGGTGGGGGATCCGGCGTCTTCGGAGCCTTTGAAGGGGTCGTCCACGGCTGCAACGTGCGCGCCGCGGCCGGTCAGCGCCCCTCCGACGCCTGCGGTGACCATGCCGCCTTCGTGGCCGGTGATGTCGAAGCGGTTGGCTGCCTGGGATCCGTAGCGCAAGTCGATGCCGAGGGTGGGGGCGTGTTCGGTGATGGTGTTGCGAACCCACCGGCCGTGGTCGTCGGCAAGGTGGGCGGCGTAGGAGGCGAGCATGAAGCGGTGGTCAGGTTGTCTGCGCAGGTACCAGACCGGGCCCCAGCGGGAGGTGCGCCGGGACTTTCCGGCACGTGGAGGCATGGTCACCATGACCTTCAGGCGTTCGCCCGCGGCGATGCGCTGGTAGATCCGGTCGATGATGTCCAGGTGGGGGGCCTGCATTTCGCGTCCGCCCGTGAGCACGCTGGCCAGTGCTCCGGGTGAACGGTCCAGGGCCATGCCGCGCTCTATGTGGGCGAGACGGAGCCGCAGGTCGGGGGAAGCGCGCTCGGCGATACGGCGCCGCTCTGCGACCGGGAGGGTTCGGTACAGGGCGAGGGCTTCCCCTTCCAGGTCAAGCTCCGCTGTCGTCACCCGGTCCCTCGCTGCTGCCGGTGGCGGTCTCGGGGTCGCCGGCGGTGGTCATGAGGGAGGTCAGCTCGGCAAGGGTGTTGCCCAGCGGAATGACACCGCCGTCCGGCCCGGATACCTCGTTCTTGAGGGGCATGTCGAGGCCGTTGAGCTTGGCTCGGCGGTCCATGAGCTTGAGAACGGTGTCGACGGCCTTGAGGTCGATCTCCCGGGTGACCTCGATGCCTTCGCGGTCGAAGACGGGGCTGGGAGTGGTGGCCTTGTCCCACACGGCTTCGAGGAGGGAGTCGAGTCGTTCGTTCTCCTGCTGCCGGTAGACGGAGACTTCGGCGGCTTCCTCGTCGCGGTTCTGCTCGAGGGCGCGGATGAGGTCTTTCCGGGCTGCGCCTGAGCTGCTGTACCCGAGGGCCAGGATGAGCGGGTCGTCGAAGCGGACGCCGCTGCGGCGAAGTCGGATGAGATTGGCGCGGCGGCCTGCGGTCTCGGCTTGCTTGGCTCTGGAGGCTGGCATGGCGGTCGGGGCTCCCGCTTTGTTGTCGTCAGGCCCCGCGCCTGTAACCGATGATCCCCGATGCCGAGGATTTCCTTCCCCCTGCCCGGTCCTGGTGGGATCCTGCGCCCCATGAGGCGTATGCGTGGTGTGGGGTGGGTTGTGGTCGCGGTGGTCGCTCTCGGGGCGGCTGGTTGCGGGTCCAATGGCGACAGCGGCGGGGGTGGCGACAAGTCGAGTGTGTCGGCGAAGCCGTCGGCGATGGGGGTGCAGGAGGCGCTGGACGCGTACACGGCGGCCGCTTCCCCGGGGTGTGAGACGGCGCCGGAGTGCCAGGACTTGGTGACGGCGAAGTTGAAGGCCGCGGTGGACGTGCGGGCGGCGATGAAGGCGAAGGACGCGGCCCGGTTCGAGGAGCCGATTGGGTTCGTGAATCTGGCGGAGGAGCGGGCCGACCATTACGGGCGGGACAACCTGGGAGCGAAGGGCAACAGTTTCGCGGTGTCGCAGCCTCTGCAGCAGATGGTGGCGTGGTTCCGGGAGCACCCTGGCGCGTAGACGTGCCGCGGCCCCCACCAGCTGGGGGCTGATGGGGGCCGGGTGGCTCGAGCAGGTCGGGGGATGTGCCTGCTCGGGCGGGTTGTTCGGTCTGGTGCCCCGGGTTGTCGGGGGTTATGCACGGCCGGGCCGGGAAGTGGGCGCGGGGACACCGGGGCTCCCCGGCCGGCTGTGCAGTTCAATCGTGGCGCAAGGACGGGGGTTTGTCCGGGCTGCTCCTCCCCCGGATTCCCTCCGCCGTGCCGGTTCCGGACCCCAGTCCCTTGGGTCCCTCGCTGTTGGTCTCGGTGCGGAGGTGGCGGCGCAGGGGGCTTCGGTGGTCGGGGACGGCTGGGTCGAGGATGGCGATGAGGAACCGCCCGCCGGGGAGGCGGACGGTCACCGTGTGCGGCGGTGGGGCGGGCAGCGCTGGGCGGGGCATGGTCGAACTACTCCCCCAGGTCCGGGGCTGCGCCCAGCCCGTAGTGGCCGCGGACTTCCTTGCCGTCCTTCATCTGACGGTGGATCTTCCCTTCTGCGGCGAGGCGGGACAGGGCGTTGTCGAAGGTGGATCCCGTCACGCCCGCGAGCTTGGCGATCTCGTTCTTGTGCTTGTAGATGACCTCGAGGCCGAGGGGGTCGGCGACCTCTTCGAGCGCCCGGAGGATCTTGTCGTCGGCCGAGGGGCCCTTCTTCGACACGGTGACGCCGCCGAACAGCATGCCGGAGCCGCCGTCACCGCCTTCGCCGTCCTCGCCGAGGATGCACGTTGCGGCGATCTCGTCACGCAGGTCCCAGTCCGGCCAGTCCGCCGGGTAGGTGACGGCGTTCGGGTCGATGTAGGGGGCGGCGGACTCGAGGGTGAAGGTGCGCATCATCTCGGCTGCGCCGCCGGGGCCGAGGGTGTAGCCGAGACCGAACGTGGAGCGGGGGTCCTGCATCTGGACGCTCTCGTCGTAGATGAGGGGTCGGTCGACGTCCCATGCGGCGGGGATCTGGCCGGGGTCGACGCCTTCGAAGCCGGTGGTGGCGAGGTGCTGCTGGTCGGAGTCGGTGCGGAGCATGACGAGGGATCCGCCCTGGATGACGTTGGTGCGCAGGGTGGTGGAGCCGCCGAGCTTGTCGGCGTTCACGGCCTGGTTGACGACGCAGAGGATGATGCCGAGGGACCGGGCCTTGGCGGCGAGGGCCTCCATGATGATTCCGGCTTCCTTCTTGTGCTCGACGAGTTCGTTCAGGGGGACGTGGGCCTCGTCGAGGATGACGCGGACCCAGGGGCGGTCGGGGGTGGGAACGAAGTTCTTCATCTTGAGGCGGGCGGACTCTTCGATGCGCCATTGCAGGAGGGCGTAGGCGACGCGCAGGCCCTGGATGGAGCCTTCTTCTCCGAGGCCGGAGTACGCGGCGATGTCTTCGATGTCGGGGTTGGAGGAGCCCTTGGGGTCGATGTAGATGATGGCGTGGCCGTTGACGTGGTCGGCGAGGGCGATGATCTGGACGAGGCCCCCCTTGCCGGATCCGGTGACGCCGGCGACGAAGACGTGGCGGGCGCCGAGGATGGGGTCGGTGAACTGGATGCGTGCCGGGAATCCGGAGACGTGCCGGCCGATCTCGACGTAGCCGCCGGCGGAGGCTTTGAGGACGTGGGTGCCGGGGAACGGGGTGCCTTCCTCCAAAGGGTTGTGGGTCATGAGGCGGATGGTGCCGCGGCGGGGGTTGCCGGGGGTGGGCGAGTAGGAGCAGAGCAGGGTGGTGGTGCGCAGGGCTCCGGCGAGGTCGTCCTGGCTGGGGGTGACGAGGCGGGCCTGGTCTTCGTTGGCGACGACGACGGCGACTTCTCCGCCCGTTGCGGGGTCTTGCTGGACCTCTTCGAGGTGGGAGCCCTTCATGACGGACGGGGAAACGTACTTCTTCCACGCTCCGGCGAGGGTGGCGGGGTCGAGTTCCGTCGGGGCGGTGAGGTTGACGGTGAGGTGGCGCTCCCCTGCGTGGGCCCCGGTCTTGAAGGTGATCCATGCGGCGTCGACCTGGTAGACGGAGGACACGGTCTCGGCTGTCACGTTGACGGACGATCCGGTGGGGGCGGTGATGGTGCCGGTCCAGCGGGTGGTTCCGACGGTGCGGACGGTGAGCTCCTGGCCCCGGTGTGCCCCGCTCTGGGGGTGGGAGATGTGCTCAGCCCACCGCTTGAGGATTGCCTGCGCGTCGGTGAGCGGCGGGGCGGCCGCGGGTGTACCGGCCGGGGCTGCGTGGGCGGGGGCTGCCTTGGGCTTGCGGCCGAGGACGTTGCGGAGCTTCCACGGGACGAGGGCAACAGCCGCCCACCAGCCGAGGGAGACGATGCCGGGGATGGACATCGGGTCGAGCATCCCGGCCATGAGCGCGTCCGTGCCGTCCGGCCCCAAGATGGTCCCGATACCGAGGGACATGCCGGTGGTGATGGTGGAGATGAACAGCGGGGACTTGTGGGCCTGGACGATGTCCTCGGCGGGGAGGTTGTCTGCCAGGGCCTGCGGGAGGCGCTCAAAGTAGTTCAGGGCGGTCACGGTCGCCACGCCGCCGTACGCGATGACTGCGGCGAACCCAGCGCCGCCATCAAGGAACGGGGCGATGACGCCGACGGCGAGGGGGGCGGCGGTTGTGGCAATGGCTGCGGCGCGTTCTGCGGACGTGGCGCGCGGGGTGGTCGTGGCGTTCGTGGTGCTCACTGGATACTCCTCAATGGGTTGTAGTTGATCCGAGGTAAGAGGGGCGGGACCGGGGTGCCTCCCGGTCCCGCCCGCCGGGGTCCGCTATTCCTGGCGCAGCCATTCGCGGTTGAGGTTGCTCATGTCGACGGGGGCCCGGGAGTAGGCCTCCTGGATCCCGTTGTGGGTGGTGTGGGCCTGGTCGTATGCGGCCTTGGCGGCTTTGGTGGTGTTGTCTCCGGCGGACGCGTAGGCGATGGCCGCTTCGGAAACCCCGCGCATGATCTTGGAGAGTTCGCTGGTCTCGGAGACGGTGTCGGGGTCGACGCCCATCCCGCCGATCGCTTCGGAGACGCGGGCCGTGTCCTGCGCTTCCTCGTCGATCCACTGCGCGGCAGACCGGATCGCCTCGGATCCCTTGGCAACCTCCTTGGCCAGGTCGGTCACGGCCTTCTGGAGCCGCCTGTACGTCAGATCAGCCATTACTGGTTACCCCTGGTCCTTGTAGAAGTGGAGTTCGGCGGTGCAGGTCTCGTCGGAGTCGACGACGGCCTTGTACATGCCGCCGTACCTGGTCTCCGCGTTGGTCAGGACCACGGCGCACGCCTCTGCGGCACGGATGGCCCGCTTGTGGATCTCTTTCGCCTTGTCGGCCTGGATCTTCGCGGCCTCTTCCAGCCTGGCCAGCTTGGCGGCCAGCTTCTCGCCGCCCTCGACGGCCTTGGCGGCCTCGAGGAGGTTGGTGGCCTTCCTCGCCTGCTCCTCCGCGTGCGCGTACAGGCCCTTCGTCATCTCCGCGACCTTCGTCATGGAGTCGGACTTCGCGGTCAGCCGCCGCTCGAAGGACTTCAGGGAGCGGACCTCGGCGCGGGTCATGGAGTCCTTCGCGGCGCCGTCGCCGAGGACGACGTGGGAGGCGGTGACTTCCTTCACGCCGATCGGCTGCGGTTGGTGGTAGTCCGCGCTGGTTTGTGTGCCGGTCACCGGCTTCTCCTCGTCTCGGGCCTTGATGCGTGCCTGGTGCGCCTGGTCCAGGCGGGTTTTCTCCCGGTCGGCGGCCTGGGTTGTGTCGGCCCATCCGTCCTTGACGCCGTCGCGGTAGGCCTTGGTGTGGGCGGCGGCCCTGGCGGCGCGGGTGCCGTCGCGGTATCCGGTCTCACGGGACTCGCGGGTGGAGAACGGCTTGCCGCCGGTCTGGGTGGTCTTCTGGCCAGCTGCGGCCGGGGTCTGGGGCTTCCCCTTGTTCAGGTCGACCTTCGCCTTGCCGTTGGTCTTGGCCGGGGTCGTGCCCGGTGCGCCCTCGCTGTCCTTGCCGTCCTTGCTGCCCTTCCCGTTGGCCTGCTTGCCGCTCTGGGTCGGGGCCTGCTTGGTGTCCTTGCTGCCGGGGCTGTCCTTGGCGGCGGGGGTCTTGCCGCTCTTGCCGTCGGTGGCCGAGCCGGAACCGGATCCCTTGCTGCCGCCGGCCGAACCACTGGTGCCCGCACCGCCGTTCTTGCCGGTGCTGCCTGCCGGGCCCGGGGCGCCGTTCTTCCCGCCCGCAGAACCGCCAGCCGAGCTGCCCTTCGGACCGCTCGAGGTGCTGCCCTTTGTCAGGTCGGCCTTTGCCGGCTTCGGGGCGCGGCCACCGCTGGCGTCCACCTTGGAGCCCTTCGGGGAAGCACTGCCACCTCGCCCTGCGGTCGGACCGTTGGCCGCACGACTTCCACCGGAGGGGCCACGACCTCCACTGCCACCAGAGCCCGATCCGGTGCCGCCGCCGGAACGACCAGCAGGACCCTGCGACGCTTTCCCGCTGGAATTCTTCGGTCCTTTCACCGCACCGCCCGAATTACCCTTCGAGTTCAGCGACTTACCGGCCGAACCGGTTGCGGAAGAACCCCGGCCGACAGGGGCGGGAGAGCGGTTTATCGAAACCGTCCGGGTCTCCTTCACCTGCTGCGCCGCCGCTTTTGCCTTCTTCATGTCCAGGCGCTTGTTCTGCGTGCCGCCGCCCTTGGCCCAGCGGGCCGCCCCGGCCAGCAGCCACGCCCGCCAGATGCCCTTCTTCTGGGCGGCGGCCGCGGTCTTGGTGTCCTGCTGGGGGCCCTCCTCGGTGCCGTGGTAGGCGGCGCTGGACACGCCCGTGACGGCCTCGTCCGTGGCCCCTTCCGCCCCTGTCGGGGCGGTGAGGTCGAACGTGGGCCGGGCGGGTGCGACGGGGGCGAGCATGGACGCGATCAGCCCCGAGGCGGGACGGCCAGGGGCGTTCGCGTCGGCCGGGTCGGACGGGCCGGGAACGGCCGGGTTGATCGCATCGCTTGCCACAACATTCCTCTCGATGGTCTCTGGGGGTACTTCCTACTGACTTCCCGCCCCCAAAAAGGCCTGATCAGGTGGCCCCATGAGAGCCAAGATCGGACATTTTTGGGTTGGGGGAATTGGGAAGTAACTAGGCTGGGTTGGTGCGGGTGCCCTTCTTGGCGGCGGCCACGAGGAAGACAACGAGGACGCCGCCGCCGACCAGGAGGCCCTGGTTCACGCCTCCGCCACTGCCGTTGCCGGTGTCCGTGGCGGACGCTGCGGCCTTCATGTCGTCACCGCCGTTCGGGCCCGTGTACTGGGTCTGGCAGTCGCTGACGATGTCCCGGTGGGAGGGCGACCCGTAGCCCTTGCCGACCAGGTGGGCGCTGTCCTTGACGCACGTGTCGACGGACGCCTGACGGGCCTTCTCCTGGCTGGCCCGCGCCTTGCGGTCGGCCTCGTTCGCACGGTTCGTCTCGCGGAGCTTTTCCAGCTCGAGGGCCTGCGACTTCAGCGCGATCTCTTGCGCCTTCGCCTCACTTTCGGCGACGTTCGCGGAATGCACCTGGTAGCCGATCAGGCCACCTCCGGCGATAACTGCGGCACCAATTCCCAGGGCAGCCTTCCCGCGCTTCGTAAGGCCCGCCTTGGACGGCTGTGCGGGGGCGCCGTAGGGGTTTTGGTCGATGTTCTCTGAGGGGTTCACGTGGAATTCCTTGATGATGCGGTCGAATTCGTCGTCGGGGGCGGGCATTTCACTCTCCGTTCTCTCGGGCAAGGCGGGCGGCCTCCGTCAGGAGGGCCTCTACGGCGGAAAACTGCTGGTCAGGCAGGTCGTTCCAGGCGAAGAACTGCATGGTGATTCCGGCTTCGCCGAGGGCTTCCTGCATGTAGTGGACGGCCCGTTCCCGGTCGGCCGGGGTGGTGTGGCCGGTCTTCTCGAGGACGTTCTGGGCGCCGCGGATGCAGAGCCGGCCGGTGGGGGTGACGTCGAGGGACTGGCACCACCCGTAGCGCTTGAGGACGGCGAGGGTCTGCTCGAGGTGGGTGGACGGGGGCTGCGGTGCGGGGTCCTGCCACCAGCCGAGGTCGGCGAGTAACCCGCGTACGAACGGGGGCAGGAACCGGTGACTCCAGGACGGTGTTCCGGCAGGTTCCAGCTCGACCGGCGGCGTCTTGATCCCGGCAGGACCGGTGGGACGGATGTCGGGGCTCGTGAACGACGACGGGGTCTGGGTCTGGGTGGTGGGCATCGGGTCTCCTTCGGTGGCAGGGGTGGCTGATGGCTACGGGTTGTTGCCGGTGACCTTGGTGTGGACGTCCTTGTAGAGGGCGCGGATGTCGTCGGTCTTCAGGCCGTAGCCCTCCTCCCGCCACGCCTTTTCGAAGGCGTTCTGCGAGGGCGGCTGGCCGTTCTTCTGGAGGTCGAAGTAGAGGTCGAAGGCGAGCGTGCGACGGTCCGTGTCGCCCCCTGCGGGCCCCTTGTTCGCCTGCGCCTCGCCCGGGTTCGCCTCGGGCGCGCCTTCACCGCGTCCCGTACTGCGCCCTGGTGCGCCCTCGCTGGTCAGAGCGCTTATGTCGTCGGGCGCCGCCTCGGGTGCGCCCTGGTGGGCGATGGAGGGGCGCAGGGAGCGAAGGTTGTACTCCTCGGCCCGGTTGGGAAGGTTCTTGAAGGCGCCCATCCGGTCGATGCGGGTCGTGATCCGCATCTCGACGCCGTACTCGTCGAGGGTGTCGGTGATGCCCTGGAAGGACGTGTCGCCTGCCTGCATCAGGGCCTTCTCGTAGCGCCGCTTACCCATGAACCAGGGCTTGCCGAGAGTGACGAGAGCGACGAGCTTGTCCTGGGCGTTGCGGCGGCTGATGGATTCTGCGTCGGCACCGCGGGAGCCGATACCGAGCTTGGATTCGAGGCGCTTGAGACGGTCACGCCAGGCACGGGCGAGAAGCCCGTCGGACTTGATTTCGACCTTGCCGAGCTTCGCTTCGAGGCCGAGGAGCTTGTGGAGGCCGTAGGCGAGCATGACGGGGCCGACGATGCGGACGAGGGCGGTTCCGATGTCCTCGTGCTCCTGGCGGACGACCTCGATGGCGCCGACTGCCTGGGCGAGGACGAGGACGTACGCGGCCCTCGTTGCGCCCTTGTCGTTGAACGCCCACGCGTACACCGACAGGCCGAGAACGATTGCCTCAAGTACGAGGCCGACCGTCATGTGCCAGGGCGTCTCCATGTGGAGACGCTTCTCGGCGAAGCGGGCGGAGGTGTTCGTGGACAGGGCGAGGCCGGCGACGACGACGAGGCCCATGCCGAGGAAGCCGATGACGCTGCGGCGCTTCTTGGCGTCGCGGGGCTTCTGACGGCCGGCGCGCCCGCGAAGCTTCGGGGCGATGCGGTAGCCGAAGGCGAGGGTGACGAGGGCGAGCAGGACAACCCATGCCTGCACGGGCACTTGCTCGACCGCGGTCTGCACTTGGGACAGCATGGGCGGGTCCTTTCGGTGTGGTGTGGCGGTGGGTCAGGCGGCGGTTGTGGCGTTGATGTGGGTGAGGCATCGGGCTGCGGCGTACTGCGCTGCGTTGTAGGCGCGGTCCCGGAGGGTTGTGCGGAGCTGGGGGTCGAGGTTGGCGACTGCTTCGATCCACATGCGGTCGTCGTCGGTGAGGCTGGGGGATTCCTTCTGCCACATCTGGTCGAGGTGCTGGAGCAGCTCGGAGTGGGCCTCCGGGGTGGTGGTGATGGTGTGGGCGAGGGCGTGGATGGCGGTCTTGCGGTGGTGTGTCAGGGCGTCGGCGAGGGGGGCAGTCATCGGGATCGGCTTCCTTTCCAGGTGAGTGCGGTGAGTGCTGCGCAGACGACTGCGGGGCCGGTCATGTCGGCGTAGATGGCGAGGAGGGTGAGGGCAGCGAAGGCGTAGCCGCCGAGACGGCTGCGCATCAGGTGGCCGGGGCGAGGAGTTTGCGGAGACGGTTGGTGCTGGTCTTCGCGGCCTTGTGGCGGCGGTAGTTGGTGGCGGAGGCCCAGCGCTGGGAGCAGCGGGCGAAGTCGTGCTCGTGGTCTGCTGCGGCGAGGTGGGCGTCGTTGCGGCGGATGACGTCGTAGGACTCGATGTCGGCGGTGGTCCAGGTGGCGGGGTCGCCGTGGAGGTTGCGGAACTCGGTTGCGGTCACGGTGGTGCTCCTTCCGGCTGGGTGTTTCTGGCGGGTGGCGGGGGGGCCAGCCGGCGGGTTGTCGGCTGGCCCCCCGGTGGGTGGGGTTAGACCTCGTCGAGCGGGATGCGGGTGGTCGTGTCGTCGTCGCCGTTGCTGAGGATCGGGCGGATGTTCATGGGGTTCTCCTCTGTTTGGTGGTCCCGGTCCGGTTGTGCTGGCCGGGCTCGACACCATCCCTGCGTGGGCTGGTCTCGGGTCGGGCCAGGTGGCGCTGTACGGGGGGGTGGGGTCCGGTCGTCTGTCGGCTCGGCGACCGGACCCCACGGGGAGGGTGGTCAGGTGCCGGTGATGGCGGCGGAGGCTTCGGATGCGTGTTGGTGGAGCCACGGGTCGGTGAGGGCGAACAGGGCCTGCTCGCCGTGGCGCTGGGCTTCCTTCTGCTGGTCGAGGGGGAGGGTGCGGAGGCACGGGTTGGTGTCGGCGGTGGCGAGTCGGGCGATCAGGTGGGCGAGGGCGGTGAGGACGTCGGTGCCGTCGGAGGATCCGGCGATGGTGGCGAGGAGCGTCTGGGTCTTGTCGAGGCTGTGGCGGTCGAGGGCGAGCAGTCGGATGCCGGAACGGAGGAGGTCGATGCCGGGGTGGACACCGGCCAGGTCGTCGAGGAGACCGCCGAGGTCTTCGTCGAGGGGCGGAACCGCGTTGCCCGCGGTGTGGACGGGGTTGGTGGTCACTGCTGGCCCCTTGCGAGTTCGGCGAGGCGGGCGGCGGCTTCCTGAGCTGCGGCGAGATCGGCGGCGGCCTGCTGGCGTGCGGCTTCCATCGCGGCGAAGGCTTGCTGGCGGGCCTGTTCGGCGGCGTCCATCACAGCTCCCCGTCGGCGGTGATCTCGTCGAACGCGGCCACAGCCTGGTTCGGGTCCTGAGCGGCCATCGACATCAGAAGGTCGGTGTCGAGGCCGATGCAGTACTCCTCGAACTCCGCCTCAAGGTCCGGGTCGATGTCCGTACCGGGTACGGCGGTCGCCCGCTCGTTCTCGAGGTAGGAGTTCATGGAGACCGTGGAGTCGGTGAGAGCGGCGACGGCTTTGTCGGAGAGGAGCGCCTCGCCGATGAAGTCACCGTCGGCGTTCCGCACGGTCAGTCGCGCAGCGGTCTTGGCGTCGGCAGGGCTCAGCTGCTGCAGCTCGGCCAGCAGCGCCAGGATGCGAAGTTCGCGGTCCATCTCAGGCCACCGCCTTCACGACGAGGCGGCCGTTGCCGCGCTTCATACCGTCGGCGATCAGCCGGCGCGGGCCGATCTGGGCGGGCACCTGGCGGAGGGCCTCATTGATGTCCGGGTCGCCGACGGGGGCGGAGGGGGACGTACTGGCACTGAATGTGCGATCCTGCTTCATGCGGATCACGCCTCCTGATTGAGCAGGTAGGGCTGGGTCTGCATCCAGGGCCTGGCGGTCGCACGCCAGGCCCTTTTTGCTGCCGCCGTGGTGGCGACACATACGACAGTACGCACACTCACAGTGCGAGTCAATCGCTACTGAGAGATTTTCTCTCGCACTAGCACTACAATGCTTAATGTGAGACTGTGCCCATGACACCCGAGGAGGAAGCAGTGACTAGCGGATACGCACTCACCGTGCGGTTCACCACCCGCGACGCCGACGCAGCTCAGCGGTTCGACGCCCTCGTGGAACGCACACTCGAGGGCATCCGCAGCGAACCCGGGACGCTCGTCTACGTCGTCCACGTCCCTGAGGACGAACCGCTGGTTCGCGTCTTCTACGAGCTGTACGCCAGCCGTGACGCGTTCCAGGCCCACGAGGACCAGCCGCACACCAAGCACTTCTTGAAGGAGAGGGAGCAGCACCTGGCCAGCACCGAGGTGGCGTTCCTGAACGAGCTGACCGGCAAGAGGCCGGCTACGAGGGAGGGAACGTGAGCAAGCCGACCGGCAAGGAAGTCGACCCGCGCGACCGTGCGTTCGGTAAGCGCGTGGCCGAGCTGCGCAAGGAACGCGGCATGACGCAGCAGCAGCTGGCGGCCCTGCTCAACGGGCGCACGCCCAGTTGGATGTCCCAGGTTGAGCGGGGCATTCAGCCGGTGCGCCGGTTCGACCTGCTTCAGGAGCTCGCGGACGCACTGGGAGTGTCGACGCAGGCCCTGGACCCAGGGGCCCCGATCCCCGCGCCCAGTACGGCAACTGTCCATGTCGTCTCGAATGACCTCGACGGCGCGCGGTTGGTGATTGCCGGGCACCCGGCCCTGGTGGCACTGCTGGGCAACGACACCGAGCAGCCTGACCTCCAGTCGCTTGCGCAGCAGGTCGAGGAGATCTGGAACCTGACGCATCAGGGCCAATACTCCGAGATCAGCGACATGGTGACCGCGCTGATTCCGGCGCTGGAGCGGGCGGTGCGTACGGCGGCCGCCGAGGACCGCCCGCAGGCTTACGCACTGCTGGCGCGCGCCTACCAGGCGCTCGCTGCCGCCTTCGCCCGGCAGGGGGACGCTCGAGCCTCATGGGTGTCCGCGGACCGGGCCGTGACCGCCGGAGAGATGTCCGGCGACCTGTTCCTGGTGTTCGCCGGGATCTACCGCATGGTCCACGCATTCGTCCGGATCGGTTCCATGGCAGAGGCGGAGCACGCTGTCCGCGGGGCCATCGGTGCTCTGGCAGAGCGGCCGGACCTTCCTCCGGAAGGCTTGTCCGTTCTCGGGTCTCTGCACCTCGCGAAGGCCCTGGTGCACGCCCGGTGTGGCCAGCGCTCGGAAGCGAAGGTGGAGATCGACAAGGCTCGGCAGGTAGCCGGTCGCCTCGGGGAGGACCGGAACGACTACAACCTCGAGTTCGGCCCAACCAACGTCGCCGTCCAGGCCGTGTCCACCGCCGTGGATCTCGGAGACGCCGGCGAGGCACTCGACATCGGGCAGTCCATCAACGCGGAAGCCCTGTCCCCCGAGCGCCGCGGGAGGTTGCTCATGGACCTGGGGCGAGCGCACGCGCAGCGGCGACACATGGCCGACGCCGTCGGCTGCCTGCTGCGCGCGGAAGAAATCTCGGCCGAGGCGGTCCAGAGCCACGCCGCGGTCCGGGAGGCCGTCCGGGAGCTGGTCCTCGTGACCGGCTCGAAAGCCTCCACGGATCTGATGGAGCTCGCGGAAAGGACGGGTGCCCTTGACTGACCGATCGACGTTAGTCGATCAATGACGGTCGACCGGTTCATCACACCGGCCGACCGCCCTTATGGCCGCCGACCTGCGAAGACAAGCGGCCACGTGAACCGATCCGCGAAGAAGGGTTCGTAGTGACTCTATGCGCTTTTGCGGGACTCCGAAAAGGTCCCGAGGGGGGTCACCCCACATGGTGAGCACTCCCGACAACCTGCCGCCGTACGTCACCTTCGAGGCGGCCGCCCGCCTGCTGGTTGATCTCGGCATCACGTCCCACGCCACAGGCGACACCATCCGCTACCTGGCCCGGACCCGTAATGACTGGCCGTTCGGCGAAGGCGACCGTCTCCCGTACATCAACGTCGCGAACGCGCGGACGATGGAGACCGGCATATTGCTGGAGTACTTCCGCAAGCACCCGCCGCGGCCTGGCGTGCGAGGCCCGGACAAGAAGCCACGGGCGCGACCTGGCGGCGCGTCGTGACCGGGTTATCGACGCCAGAGCAAAACACGTACCGGAACGCACGAACGGCCGGCGGATCGCAGCTCCACCGGCCGTTCAAAGCACCACAGCGGGCTCCACACCCGCTGCATCGAACGAGTCCCATACCTGAGAGCAGGTAGCTCATCCATGAGCAGAGTACCCGGGCGCAGCCCCACCTTCGCAAGCGCACGCTCCGTGATCCTTCGTACGACGGGGGTGATCCTGTGAGCGGCGAGGCGTTCGACCTGGACGACGGGATGGACGAAGTCATCCCCGAGGAGTGGCCCACCTTCTACACGCCCGTTCCGGTTTGGGTGCTGCTGTCGGGCTGCAGCGCCCAGGCGTACCGGATGTACGGCTTCCTTGCGGAGCACATCAACAACCGGACCCCCGGCAAGCGCATCGCGTTCCCGTCCCAGAAGGCCATCGCGAAGGTGATGGTGCTGAAGGACTACCGAGACGTCGCGAAGTACCGCGACGAGCTGGACGAGCTGGGAGCGATCCGCTTCGAGGAGTTCCGGTATGCCGGCGGGATGCGTCGCCGCTACCGCTACTGGGTGCGCTTCAACCCGCCCGAGGGCTACCAGGGCCTGCTGTCGCTGAAAGCGTTCTACCAGGCGAATCTCGACGTGAAGGCCTCCCGCACCGAGCCTGCCAGCAGTGCCGCACTGCAAGAAACCGCAGGTGGGGACGGAGGTGGGAAAAAACCCACCTCCGGCGGTGGGGAAAATCCCACGTCGCAGGGTGGGAAATCGCCCACCGCCCAACAACCAGACCCAGTTGAACCAGACCCAGAGGAACTAGAGGCGCCTTCGGCGCGTAGCGCCCCTGACGCCCGCAGGGCCTCTACAGGTAGTAAGGGCTCGAGCTCGAGCGGCTTTGCCGCGTCTGGAAAAGCAGCGCAGCGTCTCACCAGGGAGCAGAAGCAGCAGGTGCAGGCCGTTCGGGATCTGCTGCCGCCTGACTTGAACCGGGCACTGCCGGTACGGACGCCCCGAAACATCGCCGACGACATCCTCAAGGCGCTGGCTGCTGGCCTGCCGCGGGAGCGCACACCGCAGCAGCTGGTGGAGTTCCGGGTGATGGCCCGCTGGAACGGCTACTGGGCGGCCCGCTTCTACGCCAAGGAGCTGGGCCGGGCGCCGTTCGGTCCTCTCGCTGCGATGGTCGAGGACACGCGGGAATGCGGCAACGGCTCCTGCGAGGACCGGGTCGACATCTTCACCGCGGAGGCGTGCTCCTCCTGTGAGCAGCGGGCTGTGGACCGTCGTGCTGACCGGGAGCAACCGCGGCCGCACCCGACGGTACCCGAGCCGGCTGCCCCCCCGATGCCGAGGCCGAGGGCGGCCGATGAGGCAGCTCCGGAGGTGCGCCGGGCACGCTGCCCGGAGTGTCACAGGCCGCTGACAAACTCGGCTCAGGACTCCCTGTGCCGCGACTGCCGAGAGGACGTGACCGCGTGAGCAACGAGCGCGCACGTCGCCCCAATTCACTTGCTCGCGAGGCGGAGTTCCGGGCCCGGGTTCAAGAGCTTGGAGGCGAAGTCCTTGAGGCCGAATGGCTTGGGGAGCGAAACCGCCATCGAATCCGTTGCTCCCAGGGCCACGAATACGCGCCGGTGCCCAAGTTCGTCCGCCAGGGCGGCAGCATCTGCCGTATCTGCTCCGGCACGCATCCAGGCATGGCTGAGGCTGCCTTCCGAGCCCGCGTAGAAGAACTTGGCGGCACGGTCCTGGAGCCGAAGTGGCTTGGTTCCAACCGGCCTCACCGTGTTCTCTGCGTTGCCGGGCATGAGGGATCACCTCGACCGAGCGACGTTCGGCAGGGGGATGGGATATGCAGAACGTGCGCGGTGAGGGACCCGCGTGTGGCTGAGGCGGCATTCAGGGCCCGGCTCGCGGAGCTTGGAGCGGTCCTGCTGGAGCCGTTGTATCTCGGGGCGAATACGCCGCATCGGGTTCAATGCGCCGCCGGCCACAATTGCACCCCACGACCGTCAGCCGTACGGCAGGGGTCCGGGGTGTGTCGGACCTGCGCTCGACGTGATCCGCGAGCGGCGGAGGCTGCTTTTCGGAAGCGTCTTGCCGAGCTGGGCGCAACTCTGCTGGAGCCGACCTGGCTTGGGGTAGGCGTCCCGCACCGGGTACGTTGCGCTGCCGGGCATGACTGCTCCCCACGACCGTCGAACGCGGGGAGGGGAGGCGTGTGCCGGACCTGCGCCGGGAAGGATCCGCGGTTGGCGGAGGCGGCGTTCCGTGCCCGGCTTACGGAGCTGGGCGCAACGCTGCTGGAACCGACCTGGCTCGGGACTAACGCGCCACACCGCGTCCGTTGCATCGCCGGTCACAGTTGCTCTCCACGACCGGGTCACGTACAGCAGGGCCGTGGAATCTGCCTGACCTGCGCTGGACGTGATCCGCGGACGGCTGAGGCAGCGTTCCGGGCGCGGCTGGCGGAGTTAGGAGCGACTCTGCTGGAGCCGTCGTGGCTGGGATCGAACACTCCGCACCGGGTACGTTGCGCCGCCGGCCACGATTGCGCACCGACCCCGGGGAACGTACGAAATGGTGATGGAATCTGCCGGACTTGCGCTGGGAAGGACCCGCGGGTGGCTGAGGCGGCATTCCGGGCGCGCCTGGCCGAGCTGGGCGCAACGTTGCTGGAACCGACCTGGCTCGGCGCGAACACCACGCACCGCGTGCGGTGCGCCGCAGGTCACGACTGCACCCCGCGCCCGGGAAATATCCGTTCCGGGGATGGCCTCTGCCGAGCCTGCGCTGGAAAGGCATGGGATGCCCTGTACGTCGTCGCCGACGATCTCGATGTCGTGAAGTTCGGAATCACGTCCGGTGACCCCCGCCCCCGGCTCAGCGTTCACCGGAGGGACGGCCTGGATCAGATAGTGCGGCTCTTCACTGGCCTGCCTGACGGCATCGCGCGCGAGCTTGAGGACACCCTCCTCGCCGCCCTGCGGGACGCCCGCGAGGAGCCCGTACGGGGCCGGGAGTATTTCCCAGCCCGGGCGCTGCCGCTGATCCTGGACCTCATCGACCACCACCCGGCGATCCGCGCAGTAGGCCCGAACATCACGCCTGACGATTGACCGACCCTGCTGCTCATCGATTCGCCCCCGACCCGTCCTGGGTTCGGGGGCTTCGTGCGTGCCGGAACCATTCGCCCCAGCAGTACCCGATCTCATCCGCTCAGACCCGATTGTCATACCCGGCCCGTACCGTGGTCGGTCCTACTCGTAGCGGCTGCGGGGAGCACCAATGGACGACGACCTTCAGATCGACAGCGACGAAGACCTCTTCCGTAACCCCGTCTACTACGAACCGGCTGGCTGCAATCTTGACCTGGATCGCCCCGACCTCGGCGTCCCGCAGGGCCAAGACCTTCTGAACGTGCTCCTGCGCATGCGGGGGCGCGTTCCCGTTGAACGCCGCGGCCTCATCTGCCCCGATTGCCGGGACCTCCGGGGCCGGCGCGTCCCCATGTACCTCGTCCAGCGTGACGGTGTATGGCTTGCCTCTCACTACCGCAAACCTGGAGAGAAGCACATAAGCCACGAGTCCGATGAGCACCTCGCCCGCAAAGAACGCATCGCGAAGGACTCCGAAGATCACGGCTTTCGTGCAGACATCGAGTCGTCGACCGCTGACGGACAAGCGCGCCTTGATGTTCGAATCAACGGCGCCAACGGCATCGTCCTGGGCTACGAGCCTCAGCTGAGTGCCCAGACCGCTCGCGGAATGCGCGCGCGAGAGGGGTTCCGTCGCCGCGGGGGCATCCAGTCCGTCTGGGACTTCGCCGACCCCGACCACGCAGGCATCGGCACCGTCCCTTACGTGCGCACGCCCAACCTGCCGGCCTCCGTCATCCGCGTGCAGAAGAACCCCATCCCGGTCCGGGACGGCAACTTTGTCCTGGAGGAGGGCCAGTGCAGTCAAAGCGGCGCGCTCACCCGATGCCCGGAGAGACCCTACGACCCGGAAAATCCCACTGACGCCGGGTACTGCGGTGGCTGGCACCGCGTCCTTGTCCCCAGCCACCAGTCGAGCGCCTTCGCGGGAGAAGCAGGAGAAAGCGGCTTGACCCTCACTCAGTTCATTGTGGAAGCTGCAGCCGGCGAGCGCGTCCCGTTTCAGCGGGGCGGCCACCACGGTTGGCTCCCAGCTCAGCAGTGGCAGCAGTATTTGGAAGCCAACGGCCCCGGCCCGGATAAGGAGCGCGCGCCATCGGCCCGACAGGGCGACCGGAGAGACCGGTGCACCGAGGACCGCCCGGCGTCGGACGTACGGGCTGACCCGAAGAAGAGGCGCGGAAGCCGAACGATCGTCCTCGAAACCCGCGCCCAGGAAACGGAGGCTGCCGAGGTTGCAACCGACGCGTCGGGGCGGCCGATTCCGCTGTGCCGATTCAACTGTGGCATGCCCGCAAGCATGACGGGGCTGGAAGGGCTGCCGGAGCACTGGTCGTGCCGTAGGAAGGACGAGGATGCGCGAGGGGTCGCAGGGAAGGCGGCATAGCCGCATCTCAATGAGACTCCTGGTTTTGCGGCCGGACGAACATCACGCCTGACGACTGATTGACCCTGGTGCAACCCGGCCACCACCCCGCGTGGTGGCCGATGGCGTTGTACGCCCCGTGTGGCGCCTGGGAGCGCACCGGCCCGGTTCTCCCCCACCCGGCACGGCCGGATCGCGCCCTACCCTGCCTGACGACCCGTCCGGACCCTGTGAAGCATGGGGGACACCGGAAACACCACGCCAGGCCCGGACAGCACCGACGACGCGTTCCACGCCCTCCTCGAAGGCGCCACCGCCCCACGACCGCCCGCCCTACCCGACTGCCCGTTCTGCGACCTCCGCCAAGACCGCTACGCCACCCACTACGAAGGCCACTGGGTTCTCCTCGAGCCCCGGATCGTCGTCCCCGCCCACACCGTGCCCCCGCGCCGGCGCTGGATCATCACCTCGGATGGGGCCGCGATGAACCTGTGGGACGCCGAACCCCTCCCCGGCACCCAGTGCCGGATCGCGCACCGCATGGTCTGCCCCTACCTCCAACCCGAAGACCCCTGGCCCTGGACCACCGCGCTCCGGCAGGAGAACAACCGCCGGGCGCAGCGCCTGTTCAACCTGCCCGACGACTGGGGTCTCCCCAACGCGGGCTGACAGCGTGGCCGCCCGGACGGGCGGCCCTGAGCTGGGGAACCACACCTTCGGACAAAGCCGCCGTCGCCGTGCATGACGTGTGCCAGGGTGGCCGCATGGTCCAGCACACTGACACCGGCCCCGTCGCCGACACCACCGAACTCCTCACCGCTCTGACCCAACTTGGGCTCCTGACCCGCCCCTTCACCCCGGAGGAGCTCGCCGACGAGGAGAAGAGTGCGGGCGGGGCCGAGCTGCTGAGGCTGCGCATGGCGCACGCCCTCGCCGGTCTGGCGGAGATGCAAGTCATGCACGCGGCCGTTGCCGCCGGTGAGGCCGGGCACGAGGGAACGGCCCTGATCCTGGCCGGCGACTACCTGTACGAGGGCGCCAACCTGGAACACGCCGACGGTGACGCGCAGACCGCGCTGCTGTACCTCCTCGCGCAGCGCCTGGACGACCTCCTCACCAGCCGTAACGCCGCCATCCGGCGCGGGGACGACATCGTCCTGCCCCGCCTGGTCATGCCTGCATGGGGCATCGCCGCCTCCCTCTCCACCGTGCTGGACCTCGCGGCCAAGGACCCCGACCACAGCGTCCAGGCCAAGAAGCTGCGGGGAACCGCAAGTCAGCTGCACGGCATGGCCGAGGTCCTGGAGGAGTTCGCCGGCCGCCACGAAAACGCCGCCCGCGATCACTAGCCAGGCCCCCTGCGCCCCGGACCAGCGCTCTGGCCGGGGCACAGCCGTGTCCTCGCCTGAACTGTTGGTTGGTGGAACTCCGTTGACACTTCGCCTCACGTGAGTCATAGTTGAGTCATCGCCAAGGGGATGGAGCCCACGATGAACACCACCGCCGCAGCCATTGAAGCCAACGTCACCGTCGCCACCATCCGCAACTGGTGCCGCCGCAACGTCATCGCCGCCGTCAAGACCGCCGGCCGGTGGGTCATCGACGCCGCCTCCCTCACCCACCGCATCGCCATCGGCGCCACACACAAGAAGGCGAACACCGTGAAGCAGCTGCCCCTTGTAGCGACCAGCCGAACCAGCATCGCCGGCGTCATCGGCGTCATCGGCCCCGCCGACCTCCTCGCCAACGCCTTCCAGACGGGCACCCCGGTCACCCTCGACCGGAAGTACGCGGGCGAGCAGGTGTACCTCGGCCACGCCCGCACCGTCTACGACGACGGCCTCACCGTCCAGGTCAAGGGCCTCGACACCCACATCGACCCCCACCCCGAGTACCCCGACACCCCCCGCGCCGTGTACCTCGTCGACATGAGCCGCCTCGACAAGGCCCC
>NZ_CP108804.1:0-239185 GCF_045207415.1 Streptomyces sp. NBC_00873 | reverse complement strand
CGCAGACACCCGGCGATCCTCAAGAAACCATGGTTTGTTGAAGAGGTCGGAACCCGCTGCAGCCTCACTAATTCCTTCGACACGGTGCTGACCGGCTGGCAAGCTGCGCACATGACCTATGGAATCGAGTCCCACTTCACCCGGTGAGCGCCCAGGAAGAGCGCAACGCGCTCACTCCCCCGACCGCTCTGTATGACCACGCCCTGCATCTGCTGCGCGAGTCCCCCGATGGAGTCCCGCCCCGGCGCGGTTACTCCCTGCCCCAGAAGACCGCAACGGGCGAGGATCCGCTCTCTCGGGAAGAGGCGAAGAGTGCCATCCGGGAGGCGCTCAGCCCACTCCCGGACGACCCCACCACCCTGCATCGCCGCTTCGAACGACTCGGCATTCAGGATCGCCACAGGCACCTGATCAGGTCCACCGTCGCTGGGCTGCCAATGCCAGCCAAACAGGTGGATGTGGCCCGCACCCTGGGACGGAGGTTGAGCCAGACCGGTACGACCATGCCCACCGTCACCGCAGGCATCGCCCTGCTGGGCCGCCTCGGCGAGCCCGAGGACGTCCCGTACCTCTCCGTTCTCGGCCTGCTCCGAGATCTCACCGGCCCAGCGGTCAACGCGCTCGACATCCTCGATCGCCAATCCGCGGCCGTCGTGTGGCTCGCGGTCTACGCCCGCCGTGACGAACTACAGCCACTCGTCCACGCCCTATGGAGAGGTAACCGGCAGGCCGTGTGCCCGGAGCTGGTCGCGCTTCCTATCTCACCCCGCTTCGTCAGCAGCGCGGTCGCCCGCCGGATCGCGGAGGCTTCCCAGTTGCCCGACATCCTCGACCACCGCCCCTCCGACACCGACCTGCTCGCTCGCGCGGGCAGGCTGCTCGTCCGGATGGGGTGCTCACGTGACGACCCGACCGACCTCCTCGCTTACCGCGACGCGCTCCGCGCGTACGACAGCGTCGTCAGCCGAGCCGGTCTGCTGCCGCCCACCCTCGACAACGCTGCCATGCTGCTGTCGCTCGCCCTGGATCTGAGCAGCGGCACCGGCGTGCTGCTGGACTGGCCGCCTGGGCGGCGCGCGGCACTGCTGGAATCGCTCGGGCGCCTGCTGGCCGAACCCCGATGGGCGGTGGCAGGCGCCACCGGAAGCGAGGCGGACCAGCGGCTGCGAGCCGACTGGATCCGCCGCACCGGACGGCAGCCGTTCAAGCGCCCGGCCACGCCCGCCAAATTCCGCATCGAGGTGGTGGCCGGCGACCCCGCGGACCGGGAACCCGTCGAGGCACGCGTGCTCATCGATGGCCGTCCGGTGGTTCCAGCAGTGTTTGGCCGCGGGCCCGCCCACAGCCCCGAGTACCTGCTGGACGACGGTCGGCTGCGGGCCGGGATGGAGCCTCGCGAGGTGCAACTCGCGGAGGCTTACTGCACTGAGGGGTGCTGTGGCGCGCTCTACGTCACCATCCGGCGAGACGCGGACCACGTGGTGTGGGAGAACTGGCGGCAAACCATGCCGGGCTCCCGCGAGCCCGCACCGGAGCTGCCCGCCTACCGGTTCGACGTCTCCGTCTATGACACGGAGATCGCCAGGGCGGAGACTGACTGCTCCTGGTCCTGGCGAGCTCGCACCATCGCCCGCCTGATCAAGGCGGGGTTGATCGAGGAGCCGGATTTGTTGAGCCGATGGGATGCAGGCCGAGGTTGGATCAGCAGTGGCTTCGACGACCCCGACACCGCCGTGGTGACCTTCTGGTACGTGCCGGGGCTGGCGTCTGGCAGTCCGGAACGAGCCGACAGTCCCCTCCAGTTCCGCTGGGTCATTCCGGACGATGGCACCCCGCCCGAGGCACAGGCCGCTGCCGCCTTGCGCCGACTGGCTGAAGAGGACCCGAAGTCCTACGCACGGGTGTGCGGCGGCAGCCGTGAGCGCGCCGAGGAACTCGGGTTCCCGTGGCCTGGCAGCGCCTAACCAGCCGCCCTCGTCCCACCGACACGTCCTGAACTGCGTAATCACATGGACGACCTTGGCCAGTCACTGGCCAAGGTCGTCCGAGGTGTGGCGCTGTTGCAACTGAGCACCATGAGCGAGAGGCCAAGCGTGGCGCTCAGTCACCGGAGTAGGGCAACTCCCTGGTGGCTTCCTCGCTGGCTGAGGGGTCACGCAGTGGCCTGAGGCCAGCTTCTTGCAGGCGGAAGAACGCGTACCGGCCGAGGAAGTTGATGTGGTCGAACTGGAGCGGGGACAGGCGAGCCAGCAGGTCGTCGGTGACGGGGAAGCCGTCCGCGGCGAGCTGCTTGGCCGCCCGGTCCAGGTAGAGGCTGTTCCACAGCACCACGGCGTTCAGCGCCAGGCCGAGCGCGCCGAGCTGGTCCTCCATGCCCTCGCGGTAGTTCTGCCGTAGCTCGCCGCGCTGGCCGAAGAAGATCCGCCGAGCGAGTCGGTGGCGGGCCTCGGTGATATTCAGCTGCTCGCCGATCCGAGATGAACTGCAGCAGGTGCACGGCCTCGGTGTTGGTAGGGCAGCTATTCGTTAGGGGTGAGTTCCCGAGCCAGGAAGGTGCTCGCCCCCGGGCGCCAGTGCACTGACGCCACCAGCGAACAGACGGGGCAACTGATTCGCGAGCACGGAGGGGGCGGCCTTGGGGTGGATCGGCAGCCAGGTCACGGCGGTCAGGAGGGGGTCACCTTTCGCATCCAGCGGCGCGCAGCCCCAGCCGCGGTGGCCGCCCCTCGTGCCCCAGATGACCACGACCCCGTGCGTCCACGGCCCGTGTTCCAGGGCCGGGTCGCCTTCCGTCCAATACAAAGCGGTGCCGCCGGACTCGTCCCATCGCTCAGTCGGGGGGATGCCGGCATCGGTGAGCGCTTCGGCGACGGCTGTGCAGTACTGGCGCCGATCGGCGTAGTCCACGGTCGGCTCCGTTTCGGCGCCGTCGCTGTTCATCGGTGATCCTTGTACTGGGCCAGAACTCGGTCACGGTATGCGCGCCAGGTGTCGAACGCGGAGTGTGCTGACTCCGCGGTGAGGAACTCTCCCGATCCGGTCTCGAAGGCACGTGCGTTCAGCGCATCGGCGAGGGCGAGCGCGGCGTGAGCTGCTGCGTCGCTGTCGCCGTGGACCGGTTCGTCATCCGCTTCGTTGATGGGCGTGCTGATGGAGAAGCCAGGGCCCTCGTAGTCGCCCCAACCGCTGGTTGTGTACTTGATGCCTGGCAGGAGCTCGGTGAGGACCGCGCGAATCTCTCGGCCGGTGCCCAGACTCGGGGGCAACCGTTCACTCACCGGAGGCTCCGCTGTCCGGACTGCCCGCGCGCTCTGCCGCCGGTTATCCGCCGTCCATGACCCGGATGATGGTCTTGCCACGGGCGTGGCGGCCCGGGGCGAACGCGGCGGGTGCCTCGGCCAGCGCCCTGACCTCGCCGACGATCGGCTTGAGCCGTCCGTCCCTGAGCCGCTGGACCAGGTCCGCGAGCCGGGCACGGTCGGGCTCGACGACGAAGAAGACGGCCCGGCCGTCCCGCGGACGGACCTCGGGCGGCGAGGCGATGGTGACCAGCGTGCCCCCGGCCCGCACCAGCGGGGCCGAGCGCTCCTGGACCTCGCCGCCGATCACGTCGAGGACCAGATCGACCTCCCCGACGCCCTCCAGTCGATCGGCCTGCAGATCCACGAAGGCATCCACGCCCAGCCCGACAGCGGTGTCCCGGTCGCCGGCCCGGCCCGTGCCGATCACCCGCGCCCCCGCCTCACGCGCGAGCTGCACCGCGATCGACCCCACACCGCCCGCGACCCCGTGGACCAGGACGGTCTGCCCCGCGGTAAGCCGGCCGTGGTCGAACAGGGCCTGCCAGGCGGTCAGCCCCGAGATCGGCAGTGCGGCGGCCGCCGTGTGGTCGACGTCCGCCGGAAGCGGGGCCAGATTGCGAGCCTCCACCGCGGTGTACTCGGCCAGCGAGCCGTCCCGGGTCCAGTCGGCCAGCCCGAACACCCTCTGGCCCACCGAGAGACCGGTGGTGCCGTACCCGAGTTCGGCAACGACGCCCGACAGCTCGTGTCCAGGCACGCTCGGCGTCCGGTCGCGCCCGGCGCGATCCGTCCACGTTCCCGGCCAGGCGAGTTCCCCCGGGGTGAACCCAGCGGCATGCACACGCACGATGACGTCGTTCTCGGCGAGGTGGGGGTAGGGCACCTCCGTCAGCGACATTCCCTCAACACCGGCGGCGCGGTCTCGAACGGCGACGGCCTGCATGCCAGGTCCTCTCTCCAGTGGTGATTCAGGCTTCGCCCCCTTCGAGCGATTGGAAACAGGCTGCCACGAACTCCCGCAGCCTGCCTGCTGCCGCTTCTGACGGACTGCCGTCTGTGACGCCCAATCAGGCCACGTTTGGCGCTGGACGTCACGACTGCCCGAGCTGTTACGCGCCCGCCAGCAGTGCCTGCCGCACTCGGGGCGTCCTGCAGCGCTCAGAGGAGGAGTAGCAAGCAAGATCAATGTCGGCGCCAATCACGCTTTTGTTGATCCCCAAGGCGGCCTTCCTCCGCGCCGGTCAAGATCACGGCATTCGGTCACGTAGCCCCACCTGCCCAGAAGGCGCGCCTTGCAAAGCGCAGGGACGGGGAGCCACCATGAGAACCATAGAACTAAATCAGTTTCTCAAGTTTCCGACAGTGGCGAGCAGCGCGCTGACGTGATCGTGGAGGCGGCCGGCCGACTGTTCCTCGCCCCGGGTTCCGGGCGGGTCAGCATGGACGGTCTCGCCCGTGAGCTGGATGAGCAAGAAGACGCTCTACCGTCACTTCCCGGACAAGCGCAGCCTGCTGGCCGCGGTGCTGGATCGGCAGTTCGCGGGGTAGAGCGCACGCTGGTGGCAGCGGCCGAGGGCGCGGAAGGGCAGCCCTTCGAGGTGCGGGTACAGCGCTTCCTGATCGCGGCAGGCAGCGAGCTCGGGCGCATCGGCGCAGCTCAGCTCGCGACGGGGCGGGGTGATGCGATGCTGCGCCAGTACGTGGAGCAGCGTGCGGATGCGATGGTCTACCGGAGGCTCGACGAGCTGTTCCGGGACGGGCACCGGCAGGGACTGCCGTCGGCACCGCCCGAGCTGCTGAGTGAGATCACCCGCGGCGCGCTGGAGCGGCTGCTCAACTCGCAGTTGCCGCACGAACTCGACTGGACCGCAGCCGATCTGCTGCGGGCGACCGTCGACACCGTGCTCCACGGGGCGATCCGCTCAGCAGACCGCGGCACCGACGGCGAAGGACTCCGGGCGGTCATTCCGACGGCCCGCGACGACGAACAGGAGGTGGGCCCATGACCGGGGCAACCGGCAGAGTCGCATTGGTGACAGGGGCCAGCAGCGGAATCGGCGCGGCCACCGCGCGCCTTCTGGCCGCGCGAGGGATGCGCGTGGTGGTCAACTACCTCCGCAACACCAAGGCGGCCGAGGAGGTCGTGGCCGACATCGAGGCGGCAGGCGGCCAGGCCATGGCCGTGCAGGCCGACGTGCGCGGGCCGGCGGCGATCGAGAGCATGGTCGAGCAGGTCCAGGCGGCCTGGGGCGGCATCGACGTGCTCGTGCACAACGCGCTCATCCCGTATGCGGTCAAGTCGTTCCAGGACATGACGTGGGAAGAACTGGGCGGCAAGATCGACGCCGAGATGCATGCGGCGTTCGCGGTTACCAAGGCCGTCTTGCCCGCCATGACTGAACAGGGCTGGGGACGCATCATCTACATCAGCACCGGCCTCAGCCGCCGGCCCCGCCAGGGCATGATCGCACTGGGCGCGGCCAAGGCCGCCCTGGAGCAGTTCGCCCGCTACCTCGCCCAGGAACTGGGCCCGCAGGGCATCACGGTCAACATCGTCGCAGCCGGCCCGGTGGAGGACACCCGCATGGGGTCCGCGCTCGACGAGAAGATCAAGCAGCGGCAGGTGGCCCTCACCCCCATGGGCCGCCTGGCACGCCCGGCCGATGTCGCCCAAGCGGTCGCCTTCTACGCCGGCGAGGACAACGTCTTCATGACCGGCACCACGGCCTCGGTCAACGGCGGAATGTCGATGGACTGACAGCCCGACCGGTATCCGCCGCACCGTCACCTCAGCACGATACGCCGCGCCGTACCGCGCCCGCGCGGGACGGCGCGGCGATGACACGATCAAGGAAGAGCTTCATGTACACGATCGATCTCGCCTATGTCGGGCGGGGCCTGCAGGAGGAACTGGCCGCCTACATCGCCGATCAGGAGGACTTCTACGCCGACGAGGGCGTCCACGTCGGGCTGCGCGACGGCTGCTCCTGGGACGTTGAGCGCCTGCGCCGCTGCGCCACCATCGGGCTCGGCAGGGCGTTGCTGTCCCGGCTGACCGACGGCACCCCGTGGGTCGCACTCAATGTCAACACCCACCACCCGCTGTTCTGGTTCCTCGCCCGCCCCGGCCTGACATCCCTGGCCGACCTGGCCGGCCAACGGCTCGCGGTCCACGCCCCCCACACCCCACCCGGGTGCTTCGCCCGGATCGTGCTGCGCCAGGCCGGCCTCGACCCGGACCGCGACGTCCACACCGTTGTCCGCTATCCCGGCGACTACGGCATGGACCTGCGCCACCTGCACAACGGCAGCATCGACGCCGCCTACGTCGGCAGCACCATGGCACCTGAGGCGGTCGCCGCCGAGCACGGCTGGCAGGTGCCGGCCTGGGTCGGCGACCACTTCCAGATCCCCACCGTGGGTGTGGCCGTTGACCCCACCTACATCTCCCCGGACGACCCCGCGGTCCAGGCCGTCGTACGAGCCCACCGGCGCGCCCTGCAGGTGATCCACAACGACCCCGACACCACGGTGCGGCACATGCGGACGTTCCTCGGCGGACAGACCGAGGATGAAGTCCGAGCCCACTACGAGAGGTTCATCGCACCGTACTTCACCACCGACGGCCACGCCGACCTCACCGTCGGCGACAGCGCGATCACTGCGGTCGCCGCCGAACTCGGCGTCCCCGCCACCGTCACCGCAGCCAAGTTCTACCGCACCGCAACCACCACACCCTAGAAACCCGGGCGACGTCGGCGCTGCCAAAGCGCGGGCAGTACCTCAAGACCACCCACGCAGAGACCCCTGCGGCCGCTAGTTGGCCAGGAGCTGGAGGCGGCCGTGCGCCCCCCCGAGTCGACACTCGGGCCGCGCCACACCCACAAGACAAAACACACCCATCCGCAAAAGCCCAGAGCCCGCGTCAGCAAGCTGTCACAGCATCATGAACGATCGAAGCTAGCCCTGGGTCAGGCCTTGGCGATATTTTTGCCCGGCATCGGCTCCGCGAGTGCTGTCCGCCATTCAGGCGCACCGAAGGCGTCCGCGAAGTACTGCGTCTCGTGCACCACATGCCCGTGGGCAAATTCCATGATGCTCACTGAGTAGGTGGGTACCCCGTCGTACGTGATGACGCACTCGCTCACCCACAGATCCCCGCTGCCAACGATCCGGTGGACAGTGAAGTGCCGACTGGCAGGGTGTCCGCCACGTTGCGCCGAAATCGTCGCGCGGCCCCGGAATCGTTCACCTGACTGGGGGTAGTCGAGGATCGCGTCCGCCGCGTAGATGGCGTGCTCGGCTTCGGTATCCCCACCTTCCGATGCCCGCCAGTGTTCCTCGACTGCGGCCCTGGTCCGGATGTCAGCATCCATCGCACTGTCCCCTCTGCAGGCGGCCGGATCGATCCGGGGACCTGGGAACACTTCGAGGCTTCCCCCAGGACGCCGGGCCGTTGAACGTAATGGGCAACGGTGACAGCGTAGATCGCCAAGGCAGCGACTCGGCTTTAGGACACTGCGGATCAAGATCGGACAACTCGTGATGCGTGGAAATCCTTGGTGCCGAGGCCGGCGACGGGATCGTCGGTGGTCACGGTTCGCAGCGGCCGGTGACCGCGTTCGTCGAGCTGGGCGAGTCCGCGCTCGTAGTCGACGGTGATGGAACCGTAGTAGTTGACCACCGAGCTGCGGGCCGGGGACACGTGCGCCAGCACCTCGCCGTCCACCTCACGTCCCGCACCGCGCAACTCGTCCACGGCCAGGCCCATGTACTCCGTGTGCCAGCAAATGACGGCATTCGTCACGACGGTCAGGCACCACGCCTGCTCGTTCTGCGCGGTTGTCGTATGCCGGGCTCATGTGAGGCGGACGCGCTTGGGCCGGCGGGCAGTCAGGTCGATCGGCGCTTCCTCGCCGACTGCGCGGCGGACGGGGAGGTTCTGGGCCGCGGTGGCGATCAGGTCGGTGGGAGTGCAGTCGAGGATGTCGCAGAGCGTGGCCAGCACGGGCAGCGACAGCCGTTCCGGGGTCCCGGAGACCAGGCGGTGGACCGGGGAGGAGGACAGGGTGATGCCGCGTTCGGTCAGGTGTGACGTCAGCTCTCCGACGGTGAACATGCCGCGGGCAGCCATCAGTTCACGCAGGCGCCACCGGTAGCTGATCTGGCGTGGCATCACGAGGTCCTTCCCGGCCGCAGGGCGGCCTCGATGGTGGCGTCCAGGACACGACGCAGGGATCGGGTGCGGAAGTCGGAGGAGACGCAGGTGTAGATCGCGGTGGTGGAAGCGTGGTCGTGGCCGACCTGCTGCTGGACGAACAGCGGATCGTGGCCGTCCTCGATCAGGTGGGTGATGTAGGACCTGCGCAGTGAGTGGAACTCCAGCGCGGGGTCCAGGCCGAGGGCGTCGCGGTAGGTGGCGAAGCGGGAGTCCAGCCGCTGGAGCCCGACCCGCGGGCCTCGCTCGGACGGCCAGAGAGCCGGACCGGTCGAGTGCCGTATCCAGGGCCGGACCTCACTGATCCATTCCTCGACCGTGCTGGGTGTCCAGTGCCAGACGGTCAGCACACTGCGGCGCTTGGGCGGTGAGCCCTTCTTGGCCTTGCCGTGGCGGACGAGCGGGGTGCCGTACTCGCCGAACTCTCGGCCCTCCGGGTTGCGGCCGAAGTCGGTCAGGTCGAGCATGCGGGTCTCGTTGCGCCGCAGACCGTAGGCGTACGTGGTCTTGAACAGCGCAGCGTCACGGAAGGCCGGCAGCCAGCCCTTGCGGCCCTTGCCGCGAACGCGCAGGACCGCCTCGTCGGCATGGTCGAAGAACGCTTCCAGCTCGGGCCGGGTGAATGCCCGCCGTTCCGGCTCGCCCTCGGCTTCGTCCGCGTGCGCGGCCGCGTTCCACTCGTAGACCACCTGCACCGGATGCGTACCGAAGTGCCGCAGGCACTCGTCGGCCCAGCCGTATGCCGGGTTGGTCAGGAAGTTGCAGAACTGGCGCACAGAACCCTGGTAGTTGCGCAAGGTTGACCGGACACACCCGTGCACAGCCCGCAGATCGGCCGACCACTTGTCGACGTGCTGGGGCCTCCACTGCCACGGCATCGCATCGGCATGGCGAGTGAAGGCCCGGACCGTACGCTTCTGATCGCCGACGTACCCCGGCGAGAGATTCCTGGCGAGTTGCTGATTGCGCCATCCCTTCACCATCGCCTCGAAGACCTGCTCGTCCGGCCGCAGCAGCGGCAGGCCGTCGATCAGGGGCAGCCGGGTCCCGGCTGCCCCTCGCGGTTACTCCCGTAGTGGTGACGTCTGTCAGGTCAGTCGGCGGCGGATCCACCAGGCGCAGAACCCGGTCAGGGCCAGGGCGAGGCCGAGGTAGAGCCCGCTCTCGGCCAATTGAAGGGCCCAGAAGTTGCCGGCGGGCTGGTACGTCACCTGCTGCTTGTAGCCCAGGGCGCCGAGGTCGGCGAGGCAGCGGTCGAATTGCTGCAGGGTGGGCGGGCCCGACTCGGTGTGCAGGCAGTCGGCGAAGGACGACGGCACGGTGGAAGGCTGACCTGCGGCGTTCAGCGTCTGTTGGGAGGTTTCCCAGGCACCGGGCACCTCGGGATGCGCGACGATCTGCTTGGCGCCCTCCTGGATGCTGATGGGGGCGCCGCCGGGCTCGATCGGCACGGTGGTCCGGTCCGGGGCAGCCAGGTGGGGCCGGATCCACATCGGCGCGGAGATCTGGACGGCGGCGTAGACGGCGAGCGTGGTTGCCATCGCGGGCAGGGTGCGGCGGATGACGAGGCCGAGGGTGACGCCCAGGACGAAGGCGAAGGCGGCATGGGCCATGGGGACGACACCCCGTGCGGCGAAGGCCACGGGGTCGAGCCGCGGGAAGTACGTGTCCGTCGCGCCACCGCCGTTGACAGCCCGGTCGATGGGGCTGCTCCACCAGCTCACCGCGAGGCTGGCCAGTCCGGCGACGGTCATGGCGGCCGCCGCACCAAGGCCCAGCTTGGTCGCCAGCCAGCGGGTGCGGGTGACACCCTGGTTCCACGCAAGGTAGTGGGTGCCGGTCTCCAGTTCACGGGAGATCAGCGGCGCGCCCCAGAACATCCCGATGACCGCCGGCACAGCAAGCACAACCAGCAGTCCGGCGTAGTAGAGGGTCTGGTCCGAACTGGAAAGCCGGTCCACCAGGCTGCTGCCGGCAGCTCGGTAGAGGTCGGCCAGCTGCGGGCCGGTGACCGCGAGGGTGGCGGCGAGGGCAGCCACCGCGGCGAACATCACGGCGGCCTGGGTGCGGAACTGGCGCCAGGTCAGCCAGATCATCGGAGTACCTCCAGCGCGGGCCGGGTGTCATGGACCGCATCGGCGGGCCGGGTCATGTAGGCCAGGACAATGTCTTCCAGACCGAGCGGGCTGACGGTCCAGGACTGATCGTGGACCGCGGTGTCGGTACGCACCAGGAGGGTGGTCTGCCGGTCGGTGTGGCTGGCGGTGATGACGTGCTGACCGGCCGGGAGCGTGTCCGGGTCCCGGCGCGGTCCGGTGAGCCGGTGGTGGCAGGCGACCAGGTCGTCGATGTCGCCGGCCACCTGCACCCGGGAGTCGACCAGGACGATGACGTAGTCGCAGGTCCGCTCCACGTCGGAGACCAGGTGGGAGGAGAGCACGACGCTCAGCTCGTGCTCGGCGACGGCCTCCATCAGGTCCTGCATGAATTCCCGGCGGGCGAGCGGGTCCAGGGCCGCGACCGGCTCGTCCAGGATGAGCAGTTCCGGGCGCTTGGCGATGCCCAGGGTGAGAGCGAGCTGCGCGCGCTGGCCGCCGGACAGCTTGCCGGCCCGCTGCTGAGGGTCCAGACCGAGGCGACGGATCCGGTCGCGCGCCACGGCGTCGTCCCAGTTCGGGTTGAGGCGCTGACCGAAGGCGAGGTGGTCGGAGACGCTCAGCGCGGAGTAGGTCGGGGTGTCCTGGGCCACGAAACCGACCTTGGCCAGCTGTTCCACACCCTCGGCAGGACGGCCACCGCACACCTCGATGGTGCCGGCCGTCGGAGTCAGCATGCCGGAGGCCAAGTTCAACAAGGTCGACTTGCCGGCGCCGTTGGGGCCGACCAGGCCGACCACCCGGCCGGCGGGGACGTCCAGGTCGCAGTTCTGCAGCGCCCAGCGCTGCTTGTACCTCTTGCCCAGGCCCTGGGCTCGCAAGACGGCGCTCACGCTACGTCCTCTCCGGCTGCGTTGCGAAAGGTGTTCACGAACAGTGCCTCGATGCTCTCCTCGTCGAGCCCGGCCAGGCGGGCCTTGGTCAGCCAGCGCTGCAGGTCCCTGCGGAGCGGGCCGTGCGCGGCGAGCGAGGCGTCGGCCAGCGTCCGGGTCACGAACGTCCCCACCCCGGGGCGGGCGGCCACCAGGCCGTCGTGCTCCAGCTCCCGGTACGCCTTGAGCACCGTGTTCGGGTTGACCGCCATCTGCTTGGCCACGTCCTTGACCGTGGGCAGCCTGTCGCCCTCCTTCAGCAGGCCCAGGCGCAGGGCATGCCGTACCTGCTGGACCAACTGCTGGTATGGGGGCAGGCCGGACCGGCTGTTCAGATGGAACTCAATCAACGGTTCCTCCATTTATCTAGTTGCCTAGCACTATAGCCCTCTACGTCGGTCGTTCGGCAAGGCGTGCGCTGCGGCGCCAGCCGCCCGACACCGAGGGGCCCAGCCGCGCAAGGTTGGCGCTCGCCAGACCTCGCTCGGGTGTCGAGAAACGACCGTCTGCCGACACTCAGGTCCCTGATCGCGAACCCGCAGGTGGGAACGTCGACAACCCGCGTCGGAAATCAACGTCGGTGAACGGTCCGGCCGATAGATTCCGACACATGCTCATCGGCTACGCGCGTGTCTCCACCGCCGACCAGAACCCTGATCATCAGATCGACGCCCTACTGCGGGCCGGTGTCGACCGCGACAACATCCACGTCGACACCGCGAGCGGCGCGAAAGCATCCCGCCCGAAGCTCGACCTCGTCCTGCAGCTGCTGCGCGAGGGCGACACACTGAAGGTCACACGGCTCGACCGACTCTGCCGCTCCGTACTGCACCTGGTGACCCTCGGCGCCGACCTGCGCGAGCGCGGCATCGGGCTGCACGTCATCGAGCAGGGCATCGACACCTCCACCATGGAGGGTCGCGCCATGTTCGGGATGCTGTCCGTGCTCGCCGAGCTCCAGCGTGAACTGATCGTGGCGAACGACGGGCTCGCCTCCGCACGGGCCCGCGGCCGGGTCGGCGGGCGCCGGCCCAAACTCACCAAGGACCAGGCGGCGCTCGCCCAGCAGCTCTACGACGCCCGGGAGAAGACCGTCCAGCAGATCGCCGACCTGTTCGGCGTGCCGAGGTCGACGGTATACGGGCACCTCGACAAGGCCAAGACCGTGCCTCGCCAGCCGAAGAGAGCCGCGGTCACGAAGCCCTGACCGCTCGTTTGCGGCTGGTGGCACGGTTCTTACCGGCGCGTCGGCCGTGAGTTCAGCGTGACTGAGGGGATTTCACCGGGAACCCACGGCGTCTTCGGCAGGCAGGCTCGAAAGTGCGGTGCGTTCGTCGCCTCTCAATCGGCAGGATAGTTATTCGCTCTCGGCGGTCTGTTCATCTGATGCCGATCTCCGAAACGGATCCTCACCAGCCATGATCTGGGCCACGAAAACCATCTCGCCAGCCGCCACGCTGCCGGGTACGTTCATCTCGTGTGCTACTACGCCGAAAAGCCCTACAAGCTGCATTACGCGTGCGTGCTCTGCCGCGTCGCGTACAAGCGGCATCCCAGTCCCGGCGAGCACCGATGCCCTCGATGCTCAGAACCAATGGTTTGTGCCGGCCACGACTTCGCGGCACCACGGCGTCGGGACACCAAGGCGTGGACCGTCGTGGCCGCGGTTCTCAACGCCGGACTGCGTTACGAAGGCCGAGAACCGTGCGGCTGCGGCAAGGAACCCAAGTTCCGTCCCCGCACACGAGCTCAGCTGCGCGCCCGCCGAATCGCAGCAGCACGAACCGGCACTCCCCTCGCCGCTTGAGGTATTCGGCACTGACAGGCCCGGTTCCCAGGGCCGACTTCGCGTTGATCAATACGTGCCGGTTGGGAGTCTTCGGCCAGGTGATGCGACGCTGGGCGAGCCAGGCCAGCAGGGTCTGATGAGACAGTTCACCAAGCCGTTGGGCGTGTCCAGCGATGGTGATCCGGTGGTTGGGCAGGTCGAGGTCGTCCAAGGTGAGGCGTCGGATGGCCGTAGCGCGGGCGGCGTGGACGGCGGCGAGGGCCACGATCAGCCGTTGCGCCGGGGTGGAGGCGATCCGCTGGACCGCGAGGACCTCGGCGTCGGTCATCGGCAGCAGGTTGCGCTGGATATCCTCGGCCTTCAGGCGGGTGGTGGGGTTGGCGAAGATCAGGCCGCGCTTCTTGGCGAAGCGAATCAGTGAGCGTAGTGCGGCGATCGCGTTGCGCCGCTGCCATCCGCGCAGGGGTGACAGCGCCGCCGTAACGTCGGCGACGGTGATCTCGCGCAGGTGCCCACGGGTCGCCGCCCAGTTCTCCAGCAGGGGGCGAACGCAGCCGAAGTAGACGTAGAGACAGGTGTGGGACCGGGGCTTGGCACGGCTGTCGCCGTCGAGCAGGACCAGCAGCCAGGCACGGACGTCGCTGGCGAACCCGGCGGGCAGTTCGGCGGCGCGGTCGTCGATCCAGGAGCGGATCGCCAAGGCGCTGTCATCTTCCAGAAGTTCCAGGTCGGTGAGGACCTCGGCGACCCGACGGCTGGAAGCGTGTCGCGGTATTCGCGCACGGACTTCGGTGAGCTTCACGGGCTTGTGTCGGCGTACGGGCTGTGGTGCAGAGGCGCGTACAGGCTGATGTACAGAGGAAGAACGGACGGGCGTGGTGTGGTCGGGGCCGCCCGACTCCGAAGTGTTCGAGGGTAGGAGCCGCAGTCAAGGGCGCCCTTTGGGCGTCGCCAGCGCGATGGGGTCGACGGTCATGCAATTCCCCACCTCAAGTGCTTTCGGCGTCAGATAATTCCCCACCCCCGCGGTCATGCTTCCCCATGGGGACGGCGGTTCGCGAACGGCAGCTCGAGCCGCCGGGAAGCCGGTCCAGCCGTGCACCCAGGTCCCCAGCGGACCGACCCGCTCGAAGCCATGGCGCACGGCGGTCGCCAGTTGGTCCGCTGACGGCCCGGCCGGCCGAGTCGTTCAGAACGGCAAGTTTTCCAGGACGCAGATCACAAAGGCCGTCGCCGGAATCGCGGCCACCGAGGCGAGGAGCAGGGTGCGGAAGGCGAAGCCGACGGTGAGAGGGCGGCTGGCACGGGTGGGGTGCTCAGGGTCGTAGCTGAGCTCCACCTGCCCGCTGTATGCCTGGTCGGAGAGGCCCCAGACGGTGACGACCGACGGGATATCCCGCATCCGCTGCCCGTCGAGGGTAGTGAACGTCATCCGGGAGAAGATCCAGAGGTGTGCGCCCTTGTCCCAGATATGCACGTAGCCGGTCACCTTGCCGACCACGCCGACCCCGCGCTTGCGCAGCAGCCACAGCGAAAGCACGCGCCGAGCCACGCGCCACAGCGGGATGCCGCCGACCAGGCCCATGACGCCGCCCACGGTCAGGGTTCCTGCGGCTGTGCCGCGGTCCAGGGGGCTGAACAGGCCCAGCAGGAACAGCAGCAGTGCGTACGGCGGCAGTACGTAGGCGATCCTCACCGCTTGCTGGGCGCGCGGACCCAACTGAAGCTGACGCTGCGGCTGCGTCTCCACGCGCACCAGCGCATGCCCGTCTGCCGCGGGCTCGGTCGTCGCGAGAGCGGCCGTCAACTGCGCCAGGAACGCCGCGGCGGCACGCGCATTGGGAGCTTGCAGTTCCACGGCCAACCCCAGGCCGTGCTGGGCGGCCTGGCCCGATGCACCGCTGATCGTGATCCGCACTGCCCCCGTCGGGGTCAGTTCTGCGGACCGAAGAGCCCGCACCGGCAGGGTCCATATCGTTCGGCCCCGGACGATCCGCAGTCGTGCCCCGTTGAACCGGGCCGTGGTGCCGCCTGCTGCCAGCATCGTCTCCGGGCCGCCGGATATCGCGTTCGACATGGGCGGATGATACGCGGTGCGCGATCGCCGCTTGAGGAGTTTGCTGAGGCTTCGACAAATACATGATCCCCCGACCGCCTGCACGGTTTCTCAGGGCAGCCCCACGTCAGAACGGGCCCTGACGTCACGTCACGGCCGAGAAGGGCACACCGTACCGATCTCCTCGATGCAATGACCCTGCCGCCAGCCAGTACCTGGGGAATCACTTGAAAGGTGGTCCGGCCCTCTACCGTCCGGCGACGGATGGCCATCCAGGGCGAGCGGTCATGGTCCTCTGCCTGGCACCTGCCCAGCTCATAGTGCTGAAGGCATTGGAGAAGTTCACGGTCGCGCTTGTCGATCGGCTGAGTAATCTCGTCGAGCAGATCAGGGCGATCGGGGTGCCCGAGATCCGGATGTGTGAGCTCAATTTTGATGCCGTATCCCGTGTGGAACACACCATTGGCCATAACCCAAAACGGTAAAGGCCATCACTGACAGTGCGTACCCCGCAGTCCGAACATAGCAAAAGCGCTGGTCAGGCCCTACTTTATGAGCTCCCGTCGAGCAGGAGGGAAACGTCGACAGGATGCGGGAGCGTCCCGTACTGCGGGCGGGCGGAACCCGCACTTCCCACCCGAGCAACGAAGACGGTGACGTGCGGCAACTGCAGTCAGAGGCAATTGATCTTGATGCGGCGCTTTGCTGCGCTGGACCACCAACGGACTCCACCTACCTGCCCCGCCCACCGACGGCGTTCCAGCAATACCTCGACGACCACGAACTGGCCAGGCCCCGCCGGTGGCGCCAAGGGAAATGATCAAGGAGAGTCAAGTTCCCTGGCAGAGTCGCCCAATGAGGGAACACAGCGCGTCGGCGACCGTCACGTGGCCTGCAGTCACCGGGAGCGAGGCATTCGCCGGTCGTACTCGGCCAGCGCCGCCAACCCGACCAGGGTCGGATGGTAGCGATTAGCGAAAGCGCTGCTTGCGTCGTCCGCATGCCGGGGGTGTGGCGGCATACCGCTGCCATCTTCTGCGACGGCGGCTAGGGCTTCCGCTGCGTCATGAACGTAACGGCTTATCGGGGATCCGGTGATGAGAAGGCTCATCACGCACTCCGCCACAAGGTCGAGATCATGTCGGCGGAGGAAGACGGCCCCGCCCTCTTCCAGAAAGGCACGAGCCCATCCCGCCATGCCAGGACTCCAATGCGCGGCCCGCCGTCCCAGTATGGTCGCGTAGAAGGCGAGATGAGTCAGGTCGTACATGCCCTGCACGGACTCGCCCGGCGGCCCGGCCGCGCCCGAGAGCTCGGCCAGTCGCGTACACGTCGCCTCCCTGCAGTCCCCCAAGCCCGCCACGTCACAGGTGAAGGCCACGTCCACCTCCAGATGTCCCGTGCGGCCCGCTCCCTCGGAGAGCAGGGCCCTCACCATCGCGTGGTTGTCGAACCTGCGCCGTGTGATCGTTTCAAGTGCCGGGAACGGCAAAAGCAGAGCACGCGCGTGGGCCGATCGCGTGGCGGCGAGCGAGCGGAGAACGTACTTCTCCTTGCGGTGCAGATCAGCCCAGAGGACGTCGGCGACGCCGTGGGCCCAACGCGCGTACACGTCGCCTGAGGCTCCCGAGGAAAGAGGGCGGGTCAGACCGAGGAGAACGATCGTGAATTCCGCAACTCTTATGAGCCCGTCGAGCCGGTGCGTGTCGGTGCAGAAGTCCGGCACATGCTGTTCCAGCCACTGACAAAGACGACGTGCCGCACGCATGCTGCCATCCATCGCGGCCATCTACCCTCACAAGGCATTCACCGGTACCGCCACAGACGCGGCGTCAGTTCCGGCGGGGGGCGTGCCGGCGTCCTGCGCCGCGCAGCCATCGCGGGAACGGGAACATCTTGTTGAGCAGATCCCTACGGTGGCGACAGCCGCACCCCGGGCCGGGTTCGATTCCCAGCGCCCTTGCGGCCAGGGCGACCACGTCTCCCAGCCCGGTCATCGCGCGTGGTCGTCCTGTGCTCGGTCAGCCCACTTGGTGCAGCGAGACATCGCACGCGTTTGACTTCGGCGGTGCGACATGCAGGTTGTCCTTCGTGATGGTCATCG
The DNA here is from genome assembly GCF_045207415.1 of Streptomyces sp. NBC_00873. Lineage (NCBI taxonomy): Bacteria > Bacillati > Actinomycetota > Actinomycetes > Kitasatosporales > Streptomycetaceae > Streptomyces > Streptomyces sp. NBC_00873. Next base: position 221,688 of record NZ_CP108804.1, on the reverse strand, counting down.
TCACCGGACCACCGCTTTCCGCGTCGGCGCTGGTGAGGAAGCAGTAGAAGTCGTCCTTGCATGTCCAGTTCTGGCCATCGGCCCGGAAGGTCACGTTCCAGTAATCCTTTCCGGTGCGCAGGAAACCAGTCCAGAAACCGGCCTGCATACCGTTCGCCTCACCGCCGTTCTCCACGGACTCCCAACTGTGGTTGTCGTAATGGTCGGTGTCGTAACGGTGGTTCGCCGTCAGGCTCGTGATGGTCCCGCCCCACTGATTCCGCACAACCACGGGAAGCCAGGAACTCGGATTTGACATGATCGCTCCATTCTGTGCCGGGCGGCGATTTTCCTCGGAATATTCCGATAACATATGCCTCCCTAGAAGAAGCCCAAACAAAACGTCATTTTACTTTTTCGGCCCATCTGTCAGGGGGACTCTCCCGTGGTCGCAACTGTGCCATCACGCGATCCCGACGGGATTCGACGACTGGATCTTCTTCCGGTGGGAAACGGGAAAGGCGGCGAAGGCGGTCAGGTCCTCCTTGGCCTACAGCAGCATCTGTTTAACCTCGGGAAACTGCTGCCCGAGCATGTCGGCCACCGCATTGAGGTGGTGATAGACGGCTTCGGCGGTGGGCTGGATGAAGACGGTGCGGATGGTCGCCGCGACCATTTCCCCGGACCCCTTCGGTATCGGCCCTCCACTCCCGAAGCTGCCGCGAAGTGACAAGTAGCTCTCTGTAACCGGGGAATAATGTGCAGCCCCTGCTCGACTCGGCACGGGACTCGCAGTAGATCTTGACGGGCAGTCGGAAGGCTTGGTGGCATGGCGGATCTGACTCTCGCGCGGGTTGTGCAGACTTGCTCGGCCTACCCGTCCCAGTGGGACGCGTGGACGGTCGAGGGGCAGTATCTGTACCTGCGCTACCGGCACGGCGTCGGGAGCGTCGAACGGCATCCCAGCGACGACATCGACACCTGGGACGGGGAAGAGTCCGAGCTCCTGGTCGAGTGGGATGATGGCACCGATGGGGGCATTGTCGAGCTCGCCGAGTTCCTTGCTGCAGCTGGACTGCAATTTGCTCCGAGCACCGAGATGTCTGGCGGGTAGTAGTCCCGGTGCAGGCTTTGGTGCTGAGATCGATCATGGTGGGGTCGCGGCTGACCGGCGGTCATGTGGTCGTCGGAGCGTTGTCGGTTGCTTCGGACACGTAGCCGCAAAGCTGCGGTGCGCATTCGGCCTTGTGGTCTCGGCCCCATTGGGAGGTGTCTCGCTCGATGGAGCGGACGTGGTGGGCGAGTCGGAGCTGGTCCTTCCGGGGCAGGGTCGAGGGCAATGCTGTGAAGGTCTCCGGGAGTACGGCGACCATGCCGCTGACCTGCTCTCCGTTGTACATCTGCAGCAGCGTGGTGCACTGCCACCAGTCGATTTCGCCACCGCGACCGTTCGGGTTGCCGGGCCAGTAGTAGTTCGCCGGATCCGGGAGCAGATAGTGGACGCCGTCGGGGGCAAGATGGGCCCGGAGCCATGATCCGCTTCCACTCAGGCCGAGCCGGAGGCGTCGGGCCTCGTCGTTCAAGGCGCAGACCGCTTCGGTGTCGAGGGACTTGAGAGTGTTCGCTTCTGTGGGTAGTGGCTGGCGCCCGGCGGGGGCCTTGACCGGCCAGCGTCTGAGCAGAAGGTCCACCCGTTGCCGCGGCGTCATCGGCGACGGGTCCTTGCGGGATTGCGGCAGTGGCGGGGGTGGCGTCCAGGTTCGCCCTGGCTGTTCGATGTGACGCAGCATCCATGCGCGGGCTTCCGGGCCGGCGGTGTTCCAGACCCAGCTCATCGGTCGTTCGGCCATCGCCTGGTCGAAGCTCCCGAGGGGTTTGCCCTGGCGGGAGGGCCTCCTGGGACGTGGCCGTGCGACGCCCGGAAGGTTGTGGCTCAAGTTGGCCAGGAACCTGATGCGGTCCAGAATCTCGTCATGGGAGTCGTCCTGCGCCACGCGCTGTGGGCTCCCGGCCAGATGCCGGATCTCGGTGAATGCCCTGGCCGCCAGGAGCGCGGCTATGTCCCGGTCGAGCTCGGCCTCTCGTCGTCTCATGCCGATCCTCCCGTACGGCCATGTCCGGCGCGTTCGAGGACGCGGTAGACGGTGGCGCGGCTGACGGAGAAGAGCTCGGCGAGGTCGGCGATGGTGTGCTCGCCGGACTGGTGCTGCTGGACCAGGTGGGTCTGCTGGCGGGCGGTGAGCTTGGGCTGCTTCCCCTTGAGCTTGCCCTTGGCCCGCGCCACCGCCATGCCTTCGCGGGTACGCATGCGCAACAGGTCGACCTCGAACTCGGCGAAGGTGGCCAGGATGTTGAAGAACATCTTGCCCATCGGGTCGGCGGGGTCGTAGAGGGTGCCGCCGAGCGAGAGCTTGACGCCGCGGGCGGTGAGCGAGTCGCCGATGTCGCGGGCGTCGGGTACCGAGCGTGCGAGGCGGTCGAGCTTCGGGACGACGAGGGTGTCGCCGGCGCGTACGGCCGCGAGGGCCTGGGCCAGGCCGGGCCGGTCGCGATTGGTGCCGGTCAGCCCGTGGTCCAGGTAGATCCGGTCCTCGGGGACGTCCAGGCTGAGCAGGATCTCGCGCTGGGCGGTGAGGTCCTGCTTGTCCAGACTGCATCTCGCGTAGCCGACGCGTTCGCTCATGCCCGGAGCGTACGGTAAGCCCCCGCTCAGCGTACAGATCACCGGACACCCTAAATGAGACGCCGTCAGCGCAGGTCGATCTCTCCCGTCGAGCAAGATCACAATTGTTCGTTGGGGGGTCCTCAAACGGACACAACCAAGAGGCCGCGAAAGGACAGTTGGATCCTGCTCGGGGATCTCCTCCGCATAGGATGTCGCCGAACGCGGCTTCCCATAAGGTGACGCCGCCCCTTGGAAGAAGCATCCATGGACGACATCGTCGCCCGCATCCGATCCAAACTGGCCGCTGCCTGTGCAGAACCCGTTCCTCGCCCGCGGACCTTCGTGCGGGCGCCCGGCGGTCAACGCTTGGGCGCCCCCCTCAGCGAAGAACGAGTGGTCGCCTACGAGGCAACTCACGGCGGCCGTCTTCCCCGTAGCTATCGCACGTTCCTGCGCGAGATCGGCAACGGGGGCGTTGGACCCGACTGCGGACTACTCCCTCTGACGCGTTGGTCCGCCCACGACATCCCCACCGCCAGTCAGCAACTTGGGCGCGTCTTCGCGCTGGAGCCGACTGACTCCGTCGCCGCTGATTGGGCGCGGCTCAGCGACGTGCAGGACAACTCGTACGCCGGCACCCACACCGTCGTCCATCGCGGCTGCCTGGAGATGACGCTGCTGGTCATCTCGGGACCCGCCCGAGGCCGGCTCCTCGACGCCAACCTCGGAGACCTTGCCGCACCTCCGGTCTTCCATCCCCAGCCGGACTTCCTGACCTGGTACGAGCATTGGCTCGATACGCTGCCGGAGGGTGAGCTCGTCCCCGACTTTCGCGACCAGAGGCGCGGCAGTCCCGATGAGCTCATCGACATTCTGACCGCCTCGGGTTCCCCTGGCGAACGACGAGCCGCGGCCTACACCCTGGGCGGGCGTCAGCCCCTTACCGATCGTGCCCGGGACACGCTGGTCCAGGCCCTGGCCGACGACCCCGACCGGGGAGTGAGGATGGATGCGGCACGGACCCTGGCCGAGCTCGACAGCGATGCTGCTCAGGTGGTGGCATCGGCGCTCAAGGATCCCGACCACTGGGTTCGACGTCGAGCCCTGGTCTACCTGCTCCAGGTCAGCGACGACGAGGCCACCTACGGGTCGGCAGCCCGCGAGCTTCTGCAGGACAAGAATCCGAACGTTCGGATGGCTGCAGCAGATCTTCTTGGCCGTGCTGGATGGACGTCCTGCGGACACCAGTGATCCGGGACCGGAGGTGCAGCGCTCGTCCGACCGGTGCCGTGTCGGAGGAAGCTGCATCGTCCTGGGCCGTTCGCTGCCGTGGGAGGAGCGGGCCGAGGTGCAGGTGGCGGTTCATGTCGAGCTCGAACCTGCCGTAGGGGTTCACGTGGGTCCAGGACCGCCCAGCTGCTGCCCCGCCTGATCGCGGGTCGCACCCGCGGCCCGCTGTTTCTCACCGGCCGCAAGGCACCGGCCGGGACGCCGACGCTGGACGTGTGCCCCGAGACCGGGCGGGCGAGGCTGTCGTATCGGCGGGCTGAGGAGATCTTCGAGGAGAACACCCGGCTGCTGGCCAACCCGCTCGCCTCGCCCGAGGACATCGAGGACCTGGACGGCTTCACGCTGCACCGGCTCCGCCACAGTGCGCTCACCCACGACGCCGAGGGCGGCACCTCCACCCCGATGCTGCTGGCCTGCTCCCGCCACGCCTCGGTCCGCTCCCTGGAGCGGTACGCCCGCCCCGGCGTCGACGCGGTCGCCCGGCACGTCGCCGAACGCGACCCCGCCGCCCGCCGTCGTCGATGAAGTTCAGAACTTGCGGGTTACTTGCCTGGTTTCCGAACCGGGACTGCCGGGCCTATGGGGCGGATCGGTCCCGTGCCCGAAGCGTTTTGGGGTTTTCTACTGCGTGGCCGTTGGTGTGCGCCGGTTACTCTCGGCCCGTACTTCCATCAGAGACACTGCGATCGCGGCCAGGAGCAGGGGGAAGGCGACCGCGTTCGCAACCTGGGGGATGTCGGCGGTTCGCAGCAGGCTGGCTGCGATGGACAGCATAAGAAGGCCGAGGGGGAAGAACCTGCGCCACGAGGGCAGGTCGCGCATTTTGGCGACGCGCACCGAGTACCACAGGGTGAGGCTGAGTATTGAGATTCCGATGATGGCGATGACGAACGGCATAAGTGTCTCCCGTGCGGGTCTGCGGGGGTGGGCCAGCCTTCACCAGCTTGTCGAAGGCTGTAAGCGGATGCGGCGCTCCGCAGAGGGTTCCGCGGAGCGCCACACTACTCAGGGTCGGTCAGTGTCCGGGTCAGCCTCTGGTGTAGACGATGCGGTAGTAGGAGACGTAGGTCCGTGATGTTCGGGTCCAGCTCCAGCCGCCGGTGCGGGTCCACTTGTAGCCCGACCACGCGACGCGGTAGGTGGTGCGGTCGCGGTAGGAGTACTGGTAGCGAGTTTCGAAGGACGCGAGGATCTTCTGCCGGCCCCAGCCGTACCAGGCCACGACCTTGCACTTGAAGACGTACTGCTTGCGGTACTTGTACTGGCGCTTCCAGGACGTGATGGGCAGCGGGCCCCAGTCGCCGCTGACGACGTCCCAGAACCAGTGGTAGTTGTAGCTCTGCCAGCTGCCGTAGCTCCATCCGGTGGTACGCAGGACGGTCGTGTAGCTGCGGCCGGTCCAGGCGTGCTTGGGGACCCGGCAGGTTGCGCAGCCGGTCACGTCCTCGTTGTTGATCGGGTCGGCGCAGGCGTAGTCGTAGGCGTTGCAGCTACCTCCGGGTACCGGGTCGGCGGACAGGAAGCGCCCCAGGGTGGGGCTGTAGAGGCGCACGCCCATGAGGGTGAGGTCCGTAAGGGTCTCACTGGAGCGGTGCATGCCGCCGTGCCAGCCGTAGCGGGTGGCGGCCTGGTCCGCGGTGCGGTTGCCGTACTCGTCGGTGTTGAGGACCGTCGCGGCCTGCCCTGCGGTGGTGGGCAGCTGGATCGCTACGTCACCGTGCAGGTTGACCAGCTGCAGGACGGTTCCGCCAGTTTTGGCGGTGGTCGCGGCGAGCTGGCCGTCGAAGCCGTTAACGCTGCGGGTCAGGGCGCCGGTGGCGGTGTCTTCGACGATCCAGCGCGGGGTGTCGGCGTCGGAACTGTAGTGGTTGAGTTTGGACTGGGTCTTGGTCCAGGTGCCCGAGGCGTTGTTCTCGACCGTCCAGGCGCGGGAGCGCAGCTGGGAGTCGAGGGTCCAGGTCTGGCGCTGGTTTCCGGTGGTCTGCTGGCGGACCAGGTCGTTGGTGTAGTACGCCAAGGTGGTGCCGGGGGTTGCGGTGGTGCGGCCAAAGGCGTCGTAGGTGTAGCCGGCGTCGACCAGGCGGTCGGCGCTGTCGTAGGTGTGGCTGGTGGTCGTCGCGCCTGTGGTGGTGCACTCCAGTCCGGGGGCCGCGGCCGCGGTGGCCAGGGTCTTGCGGTTGGAGTTCTTGTCGAAGGTGTAGCTGCGGGTTACGCAGGTGCCGTCGACGGCGTCGTCCGCTGCCCGGGCGAGTCGGCCGGCCTTGTCGTAGGTGTAGGTCTCTCCGGCGGTCTGGCCGGCGGAGCCGGTGTAGGAGGAGCGCTGTCCGTGGACGGTGGGCACGATGGTTTCGGAGAAGAGGACTTCCCCGTCGCTGTCGCGGCTGTAGCTGCGGTCGGTGGGCATGCCCGCCGGGTTGGTGTTCTGGCGCATGGTGAAGCCGCCGGGCAGTTTCCGGGTCAGGACCTGGCCGTCGGCGTCGTAGGTGACGGTGAACTTACCCGCTACCGAGTCGGTGATGGAGGTGGGAAGTCCCCGGGGGTCGGCCGTGGTGTCGTAGCCGTAGGCGGTGCTGGAGGGGATGTTGTCGCTCACCAGGAGCGGCTGCCCTTCGGCGTCGTACTGGCTGGTGGTCACTCCGCCGTCGGCGTCGGTGTAGGAGATCAGCCGTCCGAGCTGGTCGTAGCCCTTCTTGACCGTTCCACCGTCGGTGGATGTGATCGTGGCGACCTTGCCGCTGTCGGGGTCGTACGTCGTGGTCACGGCCGGGACGGCAGTGCCGGTCCCTCCGCTGGTGGTGACCTTGGATGCGCGGCCTGCGGCGTCGTAGGTGGTGGTCTTGACGCGGGTGCTGCCGTTGGCGGTTTCGGTCAGCTTGGCGGTCTCGCCCCACCGGTCGTACTCGGCGGTCGTGGTCACCAGCTCGGAGGGGTTGGATCCGCCGCCGGTGACCGTGGCGGCCGGGCGGGTGCGGCACTCCTCGTCGGCCCATTCGGGCTTTCCGCCGCAGACGCCGGTGCCGTCACCGGTGTAGTAGTCGGTGATCTGGGTGCCTGCGTCGGTTCCGCTGGAAGCGGGCAGGCTGCGGCTGATCAGGCGCCCGGAGCTGTCATAGGTGGCCTTCTCCGTGATGGCCAGACCGCCCGGGTCCTGGATGGTGCTGGTGAGCTGGCCCTTGACCCAGTCGTAGACCGTCTGGGTGACCCGCGGGTCGGCCGTGAGGGCCGGCCAGTTGCGCAGTTGCGCGCTCACCGTGCTCTTGGTGACCTTGTCGGAGACGGAGGCCGTGCCGTCGGTGGGGCGCCCGTTGTCGTATTCGCTGATTGTGTGGTGCCGGGCGATGGCCTGCTCGCCCGAGGCCGCCACCGTGGTCGTGCCCTCCTTCAGGTCCGCTTCCAGCACGACGCGGTGCAGGGGACCGAGCGTCTCGACCTCACGGGAACCGTCGGCGTTGTAGATGCCGCGGTTGGAGAGCAGCTCCGCTCGCTCCGCCGCGGGCAGGGCTGCGATACCGAGATCGGCGAGCTGCGCCTTGGCCGTGTCGGTGCCCCCGAGCGCCAGGGCGCGGTTGGCTGCCGACAGTTCCCTGACCGCGTTACCGAACTGGTCGTACTCGGTGGTGGTGATGTTCTTGCCGGCGTCAGCGGTGTTGACCTCTCGGCCGGAGCCGTCGAGGTAGTGCACCATGGCGCGGCGGTAGTCGCCCGCGGTCAGGGCCTGGCCGTCATTCGAGGAGGGCACCGCGTCGGTGGGGAAGACGGCTGTGGCGTCGGTGGGGGCCTCAAGCTGCCCCCATGCCTTGACGTCACTGGCGCCCAGCAGGTGGGGTGCCTTCGTTCCGGTCAGCGGAACGCCGTAGACGATGGACGTCTGCGCGGTGTTGCCGTCCGTCTCGCCGGCGGATCCGGCCTTGAGGGTCGGGCGGGTGACCTTGAGGAGCATCCCTTCACCGGAGAGCGGGTCGCTGCCTACCTTGCCGTAGGTGAAGCTCCACGGCAGCTGCCCCGGGGGCTTCATTTGGGTTACGCGCCCCGCGCTGTCGTAGGTGTAGGACATCTTCAGCGCAGGGCTGATCCTGGGGTCCCAGGTCTCGCGCAGACGCCCGGCGTCGTCGTAGGTGTACGACGCCACGGCGGTCGCGGTGGCTGCCGAGGCACCGGGGGACGTCGCCCAAATACGGATCTCGGAGACCTGGTCCTTGAAGTCGCCCAGGGACGAGCCGGTCGCTGTGGTGGAGGCGGCGTAAATGAACTCCATAACCCGGCAGCCGCGGGTCGACGGGGTGGCCTCGCAGGTGCCGAGCGTCACCGCGCTGGTCGCGGCGATGACCCGCTTGGGTCTGGCCAGGACCTTGCCGTCCACAGTGACGGCTTCGGAGACAACCTCGGTGGTGGAGTTGGCCTGCCCGTCGATCAGAGAGCGGGAGACGGGCCATGCGGTACTCGAACCCGCCACGGGGCTGAAGGTGGTGACGCTTCCGTCGCTGTTCGACAGGGTGAAGTCACCGGATGCGAGAGAACCCTTCAGGGTCAGCTCCTCGCTGCCGGGCTCGGGGACCCATCCTGTCTTGGCCGCATTGGCGGTGAAGGAGAACGTCTCACCGTCGGCCGTGACGACGTCCAAGGAGGTTGCGGAGGTTTTACGCAGCTCGGAGTAGTCCGACTGGACCGCCTGGGCGACTGTTCCCGCCACCCACTCCTTGCCGAAGATCGGCGCCTGGCCGTCCTGCTTGGCGCCGGCGTTCGGCGAGCGGGAAGAGACACTGCGGGTGACCGTCATGTCCAGCACCGATACATCGGTACCTGACAGGGTGTAGTCGCCGGTGAGGAGGTTGAGCGAGCCGGGGCCGGCCTCGGCTGCTGCGGCTCCATCAGCGTTGCGGTCGACCACGACCGCCAGCGGCTGGGTCTCGCCACTTGCGCTGGACGGGCCGGTGAAGTCGGCCTTGATCTGAACCGAACCGTCTGGGTCGACCGTATCAGTGGCGTTCCACACCAGAGCGGCGTTCTTGCCGTTCGTCAGCGGCACCGGCCACGCGGTCAGGGGCGTTCCTCCAGCCGTGACGTGACCGGCCGGGATCTCCGTCCACGCGTCGGCCTCCGAGCGGCGCCACGAGAAGGACACCTTGTCGTACTTGCCGGCTTCGCCCTCGGCGACCAAGGGCACCCGGCGTGCGGTGCGCTCACCGTCAGCCGGCTGGACGAATCCGCCAGGTCCGGCGTGGAAGGTGTACTCGACGGGTTCCGACTTGTTGTCCGCCTTGTCCACGGACCGGACCTGAAGGGTGTGGGTGCCGTTCTTCGGCGGGGTAACGGAGATGCTCTTGTCCGCGCTCGCGCCGCCGGTGGCGACCTTGGACCAGGTCACTCCGTCCAGCGACCATTCCAGCCAATTATGGTCAGCCGCGGGCGGGGTGACGGCAAAAATACCTGCCTGCCCCGCGCCCTTGACCCACTTGGCCAACGGGTAGTCCGTCGAAGTGATCTTCGTCGGGGCCGAAGGAGAGCTGGTGTCGACGGTGAATGTCTTCCACGCCGACCAGCCCACGTTGTAGTGGCTGCCGTCATACGGTGAGGTGCGGAACTTGTAGGTCTTGCCGGTGCTCAGCACGCCTGAGGGCACCGTGACCGAGGCGACCTGCCCGGAGGGGACGTACGGAGAGACGATGACGTTGCCGACCTGCGTGTTGGTGGCATTGTCGAAGATCTGGAAGGTGCCGTTGACCTTGTCACCGTTGGCGTCGACGAACGTGTCGCGCAGCGTGGGCGTGACGGTGTTGACGGTGTAGGCGCCGGCGTAGGAGAAGTACGGGGGTCCGGCTTCCTGCTTGGTGCCTGTTCGCGGCCGGTAGTTGTAGGTGACGACCAGCTTGGGCGGGTTGGATGCCGCGTTGGCGGAGTTGACCCGCTTCCACTGCGCCAGCACGCTCTCGTCGGTGGCTCGCAGTCCCATGTTTCCACGGGTGGTCTTGGCCGAGGCCCATTCCTGTACCAGCGTCGTGACGTTGGCGTTGATCCACCCGTCCGGCTGGGTGGTGCACGAGGCGTTGCCGCGCGTCTCGGTGGAGGTGGCCTTCTTGGCCGTCATGGTGGGCCGGTTCGTCCACCGGCTGGACGTAGAAGCTGCGCCTGACGACCACACCTCCCACGGGTATGCCTTGCAGTCCACGTTGTTGCCCGAGTGGAAGTTCCACAGGGACAGCTTCGCATCGGATACGAGCGCGTCCTGGATCGGCGAGGTGTTCCAGGAGATGAAGGACTGCGCGGTGCGGAAGGTGCCGTCGGCGTTCTTCGTTCCCGGGTTACCCAGGTCCAGCTCTACATCGTTCGACCAGTCAACGGTCTCACCTTGCTGGACATAGGTGTCGAAGACGCTGGAGAGGGAGGAGGTGGAGGGGTCCACCGTCACCGGATACTTCGTCTTGGGGTCGGCGAGGAACTTCGCGTCCGGTGTGATCACCAGGTCGACCGAGGACCCCTTGGCCACGACCTTCATCGCGACGGGAACGCGGCGGGTGTGCTCACCGGATCGCTTGTCGACGGTGGAGTCCCACATCACCGGCGCCGGCATCACTGCTTGCTTTTTGTTCTTTTTATCGGTGAACAGCACGCTGCCATCGGCCAACTGCTTGGCTTTGAGGCCCTTGGCCTTCAGCGGCAGGGTGTAGGAGAAGCTGTCAGTGGTGGGCTTCTGCTTGACCTCGACGAACTGTTCGAAACCCGTGCGGGTCGCCTCCACCACTACGTCCGCGCCGGGCACGGCATTGACGTACTCGGCGCGCGTGCCGTCCAGCTTCGGCGCGGGCAGGCCGCCCTTCCACTGCAGAGTGATCTGCCGATCCCCCTCGCCGAGCGTGACCAGGTCCGTGGCTTTGGAAGCTTGCGCCGCCTTCAGCGAGGCGGCGGGATCGCCGGACCTACCCGCGATCTTCAGCCCGCGGGGATGCGCCTTCGGCTCCACGGAGCCGTCCGCGACGCGGACCAGATCCAGGTCGACGTCCCGCCACGCACCGGTGATCTCGTCCTCGAAGCGGATCGGACCCGCCGTCAGCTCAGTGGTGAGCGAACCGTTCTTGTTGGCCCACGTCGTGGACGTTTCGGTACGCTCCGACAGAGCCTCAACGCGCTTGCCGGACAGCCGCGCGGTCACCCGCGCGGACGCAATGTCAGCTGCCTGGGTGGCCGCGGGCTTCTCCGGTGCTGAGGGCGCCTGCGGAGGCGCGGACATGGCCGAACTTGTGCTGTCGAGCAGCGTGATGGCCAGGGCCAGGGTCAGACTCCCCGCTATGAAGCGAAGATTCCCCCCGGACCAAGGCCGCCCGCGCCCATGAAGCGCGGGTCTGTGAACCGTCATCATTCCTCATTCTCTTCGTCACATGTGCACCACTGGATGGTGCACATGTGACGATACCGAAGAGTAAAGGATGCGTAAAATGCGCTAACTGTAAGCGAATTGAACATAGCGTTCCGCCTGCGAGGCAGTTCAAGACGCGCCGCAGGGCATGTGACGCGTCCCGGCGGCGTTGCCGACCGGCCGCGGCTCAGGCCGCTTTGCTGACACTCACTTCGCGCGCGCCTACGTCGTCCCGGTCGGCTGGCCGGCCCCCAGGTTCGGGTGTGCGAACTACAGGCCCCGGGCCTGTACCAGGTCCGCACGCCCTGCCCATCCGCTTCACCGATATCCGCGACTGCCGTGCGTCGGTGGCTCTACCGTCCAGCCCGAGTGCCGATCACGGGGGCGGGCGGAAGGGGCTGCGCAGTGGGGCGGGATCTGGGTTTGGACGGGGTGGTGGACCACTTCACCCTGGACAGCGATGAGGCGGGCTGGTTACGGAACAAGGCGGGGGCCACGAGGTTGGGCTTCAGCGTTCAGCTCAAGTTTCTGACCTGGCGCGGCCGGTTTCCCAAGGCACGGCACGAACTCCCCGACGACGCGGTCGAGCACCTCGCGAAGCAGACCGGGGTGCCGGCGTCGGAGCTGGCGTTGTACGACTTCACCTCCCGGGCCGCGAAGCGGCACCGCAGTGAGATCCGGGATGCGACCGGCTGGCACGAATGCAGCCAGACCGACACCACCAAGACCGTCTCGCACCTGGTGGATGCGATCTGGCACGACGAGCGGCGCGACGAACAGGTCCGCATCGAGCTGTACCGGTACATGCGGGCGGTTCGGCGAACGGGAGGACCTGCACCGCTTCTACCCATCGGTGCAGAACTACCGGGACAACGCCTCCAAGCAGTGGGTCACCCACCTGCACCAGTTGCAGGTGGTGCTATTCCACCGGGGCCAAGTGGCCACCCAACCACGGAAGTTGATGCCGTCGTGGAAGCCGCCGATGGAGCTGCCGCCGACGATGCTCGCCGTCGCACAGAAGTGGCTGGCGGCCCGCAAACTGACCGACGCCCCGTCGACGGTGGACAAGCTGGAGCTTGCGGTGCGCGTGTTCGGCAACTGGCTCGGCGAGAACCACCCCGAGATCACCACCTTCGCCGACGTCACACGGGATCACTGCCTTGGCTGGATCGCCCACATCGCCAAGGCGCCGACTGAGAGGACAGGCAAGCCGCTCGGTGTGATGTCGCGGATCCAGCGGATCTCCGGCCTCTCCCAGTTCTTCCGGGACACTGCGATCTGGCAGTACGCCGACGTGCCCGGCTACACCTTCATCGGCGCGGGCGACGCACCCAAGTTCCCCCAGAAGGTGCCCCGGTTCATCCCCGACCACGAACTCGACAAGCTGATGCCGGTCATCGACGCGATCGCCTGCCCGTTCCAACGCGCCGCCCTGCTGGTGGCCCGTTGGTCCGGGGCCCGCCGCACCGAGATCCAGCGCCTACCGATCGACTGCCTGGACCGCTACCCCGACGGCACCCCACGGCTGCGGCTGTCCGGCCGCAAGACCTACAAAGAGCGGGTTGTCCCGCTGCACGAGGACGCCGCAGAGGCCCTGCAAAAGGTCGTCGACCTGCGCAGGAACGCGCCCGAGAGACCCTTCACGGACGAGCGCACCGGCGAGGAGATCCGCTACCTGTTCATGAGTCACGGCAAGCTGCTGTCGACCTTCTACCTGTTCGAGACCTCGATCCAGGACGCCTGCAAGGCCGTCGGCCTGGTCCGCCCGGGTGGCCGCGACGGCGCCGGCCGCGGCACCATCTCGGCCCACCGATTCCGTCACACCGTCGGCACCCAGCTCGCCGAACGCGGCGCGAAGCTCCACACCATCATGAAGGTGCTCGGGCACACCTCCGTGAGCATGGCGCTCGTCTACGCGCAGGTGAGCGACCAGGCGGTCCTGCGGGACTACCAGGCCGTGCTCGGCCCCGGCGCCACCATCGCCGGCCCAGCCGCCGAGGAACTGCGCAGCGGCACACTCCCAGACACGTCGATCGACTGGCTCAAGACCAACTTCTTCAAGACCGAACTCGAACTCGGCCGCTGCCTCCGGCTACCCGCCGAAGGCCCCTGCGAGTGCGACCTCTACTTGACCTGCGCGAAGTTCGTCACCACACCCGAATACGCACCACGACTGCGAGCGCGACGCGAGGTCGAGCTCACCCTCGCCCGCGACGCGGCCGAACGCGGCTGGGACCGTGAGGTTGAACGACACCGCTGCACCAGCGAACGCATCGACAAGCTCCTGACTGACCTCGGCCAACCCGCCCACGCCGAAGCGGAGGCCGACGAGTCCAGTGCTTGATCACGCCGCAGTGGGCCTACCTGAGCGGCCCTCGCTCGTCGATGAACACAGTGGGCGTCGACAGGAACACGTCGTCACTCATTGGGCCATAGGCGATGTTGAAAGTGTCCAGCCAGTACGTCCAGCCTCGGATCCCCAGTGCGCTGCTGAAGCGGTAGTTGAGCTGCCATCGGACCCATTGACCGCGGGCGAGGCGCACGGCCGGGGGCCGTCGCGGCCGAGGGGGTATGGCGAACAGGGGCTGCACTCGGGGAAGGACTCGCAACCGGCCGTCGGCTTCGCGGAGCTGGACGTCGACCTTGCGCAGGTCTTCCTGGCTGTCATAGGGGGGCGAAGCCGTCTCGCTCATGCATACGAACCACGTGCGCGACCGAAGGCGGCGCATGCGGAACGGTGAAGCCGACCGGGGCCGCGTTCCTTCGTACCGGGTGTGAGTAGTTGCCGTACAGAAAGTGCCGCTGAGATTGATCACGTTGGCTAGCACATCTACCGGGGTGCCGCCGGGGTTCTCGGAAAGATCGTCGAGTGGCTGTCGGTGCTGGCTACGGTCCGGATCGTGCCGGTGGAGTTTCTGACTGATGAGCAGGCCGAGGCGTATGGGACGTTCACCGAGGTGCCCACGCGCCCGGAGCTGGAGCGGTTCTTCTTCCTCGATGACGACGACCGTGATCTGATCGCGCTGCGTCGTACGGACGCGCACCGGCTGGGGATGGCGGTGCAGATCTGCACGGTCCGCTACGTCGGCCGGTTTCTGGGTGAGGACCCGCTCGCGGTGCCGTGGGAGGTCGTGGAGTACCTGGCCGGGCAGCTCGGCATCGCGGACGCCTCGTGCGTGAAGCGGTACCCGGAGCGGCGCAGGACACCGTACGAGCACGCGGCGGAGATCCAGGAGCGGTTCAAGTACCGGGACTTCACCGACCGGAACTGGGGGCGGGAGTTCCGCGGCTTCCTGTACGGGCGGGCGTGGAAGCACGCCGAGGGGCCGGTGGCGTTGTTCAACCACGCGGTGACGTGGCTGCGCAAGAACCGGGTGCTGCTGCCCGGGGTGAGCGTGCTGGCCCGGCAGGTGTCGGAGGCCCGCACGGTGGCCGAACGGCGTGTGTACGAGGCGGTGGCCCGCGCTGCGCACCGGGCCGATCCCGCGCTCGCGCCGGCGCTGGCTGAGCTGCTGGTGGTGCCGGAGGGCAAGCGGGTATCGGAGCTGGAGCGGCTGCGGACGCCGCCGACGAAGTCGACGGGCACCGCGATGGTGCGGGCCATGGAGCGGGTGGAGGAGATCTCCGCGTTCGCGCTGGGGCGGGTGAACCTGTCGCGGGTGCCGGTGAACCGGCTGTCCACGCTGGCCCGGTACGGGCAGCTGAGCAAGGCGCAGACGATCGAGCGGGCGCCCGATCCGCGGCGGACCGCGTTGCTGACGGCAGTGGTGTGTCAGCTGGAGGCGCAGGCAGTCGATGACGCGCTGGACCTGTTCGCGGTGTTGATGGCGAACCGGCTGATCAGCCCGGCGCGGCGGGCCTCGGAGCGGGAGCGCCTGGCGATGCTGCCGCAGCTGGAGAAGGCCGCCCGCATTCTGGCGAAGGCGTCGAAGATCCTCACTGAGGAACTGGACCTGGTCGCCGAGCACGACGCGGACCTCGACGTCGCGGCGCTGTGGGCGGCGGTTGAGGAGGCCGTGCCGCGTACGGCGGTGGCGACCGTCGAGGCCTTGGTGCCGGAGGACGACGGGTCGGCCGAGGCGGCGATGCGCGAGAAGCTTGCCCTGCGCTACAACACCGTGCGCCCCTTCCTGGCCCTGCTGGGCGAGTCGGACGCTCTGGGCGCCGCCCCGGCCGGGCGGCGCATCCTGAAGGCGGTGCGCCGCCTGCCCGCGCTCTCGCGCCGGAGGGTCAAGGACCGGCCGCTGCTGCCCCGCGAGGTCGACGCCGAGCTGGTGCCCGCCATGTGGAAGCGGGCGGTGTTCTCGAACACCAAGCTGCCCCAGGGCGCGGTCGACCGGGACGCGTACGTGGTGTGCGTGCTGGAGCAGCTGCACCGCGCGCTGAACCGGCGCGACGTGTTCGCGGCCCCGTCGAACCGGTGGGCCGACCCGCGAGCCCGGCTGCTGGACGGGGCGCGGTGGGAGGCGATGCGCGCGGATGTGCTATCGGGCCTGTCCCTGACCGAGGACGCGGGCGAGCACCTGGCCCAGCTCACGCGGGGCCTGGATGCGGCGTGGCGGCAGATGGCCGACCGTCTGGAGGAGGCCGGTGACGACGCGAAGGTGGAGGTCGTCGTCCCCGAGGGCGGCGGACGGGCCCGCCTGTCGGTGGACAAGCTCGGCGCGGTGGGCGAGCCGGAGTCGCTGACCTGGCTGAAGACGACCACGGAGGCGATGCTCCCGAGGATCGACCTGCCGGACCTGCTGTTCGAGGTCCATTCCTGGACCGGCTTCCTCGACTCCTTCGGCCACGTCTCCGACCGGCGCACCCGCATGGAGGGCCTGCTCGTCTCCCTGGTCGCGCTGCTGGTCTCGCAGAGCTGCAACATCGGTCTGACCCCGGTCATCGACCCGGAGAGCAAGGCGCTGACCCGCTCGCGGCTGTCCCACGTCGACCAGAACTACGTGCGCGCCGATACCCTCGCCGCGGCGAACGCCGCGCTGATCGCCGCGCAGTCCCGCATCGAGCTGGCGCAGATGTGGGGCGGCGGGCTGCTCGCCTCCGTCGATGGCCTGCGGTTCGTTGTCCCCGTCAAGAGCATCAACACCGGCCCTTCGCCCAAGTACTACGGGTACAAACGCGGCGTGACCTGGCTCAACGCGGTCAACGACCAGGTCGCCGGGATTGGCGCGATGGTCGTGCGCGGCACCCCGCGCGACAGTCTCTACACGCTGGACACCCTGCTGAACCTCGACGGCGGGGTGAAGCCGGAGATGGTGGCGACCGACAACGCCTCGTACTCCGACATGGCGTTCGGCCTGTACAAGATGCTCGGCTTCCGCTTCGCCCCGCGCTTCCGTGATCTGGCCGACCAGCGGTTCTGGCGAGCCGACCTGCCCGACGGCGACGGGGAGGAGCCGGCCGCCGGGTACGGGCCGCTGGAGGCCGTGGCCTGCAACAAGGTCAACCTCAAGCGGATCGCCGCGCACTGGCCGGACATGCTCCGGGTCGCCGGGTCGCTCATCACCAACCAGGTCCGGGCCTACGACCTGCTGCGGATGTTCGGCCGCGAGGGCCACCCCACCCCGCTCGGTGCCGCGTTCGCCGAGTACGGGCGCATCGACAAGACCATGCACCTGCTCGCCCTGGTCGACCCGATGGACGATACCTACCGCCGCCTGATGAACCGGCAGCTCACCGTGCAGGAGTCTCGCCACCGGCTCGCCCGCGCGATCTGCCACGGCGGCCGGGGCCAGATCCGCCAGGCGTACCGCGAGGGCCAGGAGGACCAGCTCGCCGCCCTCGGCCTGGTCCTCAACGCCGTCGTCCTGTGGAACACCCGCTACCTCGACGCCGCCGTGGCCCGGCTCCGCGCCGAGGGCCACGACATCAAGGAAGAGGACGTCGCCCGACTCTCCCCGCTCAAGGACCGGCACATCAACTTCCTGGGCCGCTACCTGTTCAACATCAAGGCCAGCGCGCCAGGCCACGGCCTGCGCCCCTTCCGGGACCCGGACGCCGCCGAGGACGACGAGAGCGACTGACTGCGTCCCGAATGGCTGCACAGTGGCCGAGGGGTCTGATAGCGCCTGGCAGTCGATAGCTGCCTCAGAAGCCGAAGGAGTTGTGCGGTTCGGGGTCGATGCGGAACAGCCGGGTCAGCTGCGCGATCACGCCGTCGGCGTGCGGAGTGATGCGACCCGCGTACGTCAGGTCATACGCCGACATGCCTCCGAAGTACAGCGAACTGAGTGCCGAGATGGTGATGGTCAGATCCGCCTCCTGGTCGGTGGCAACGCATGTCACCGACGTACCGCCTGCGCGGAGAAGCCATGTCCGGTTGTTTGCCGGACACATGTGGTCGTCATCGATGGTGAACGCCACCTCGCCGACGGTGTCGTACGAGCGTTGTGTCAGGGCGCGGGGGACATCGAGAAGGCGTGCCCACATGTTGTCCGACTGCCGGGTGATACGCATCGCCCGCGGGTTCGCAAGCATCCACCGCAGTGGTTCGTCGCGCGGACGGCCGGGCGCCACGATGGTTCTGGTGAGGTCGAAGTCGACCAACAAACTCCACAGCGCGCGATATGCCGTCGGGTTCGTCGCCTCCAGCGCCTCAACAACGAGCGTTCCCGCGTTGACGGCTGTCGAGGACCACGGCAGTCGAAAGTTGGCGATGCCGTCTACCTCGCCGTGCTGGTCGCGGTGGGCGAGATACCGCAGCGGTCCGTTCGTGCCGTCCGCAGTGTCGGACAGGCTGTCCCAGCGCCCGGGCAGGGGGGTGAGCTCACCGGCACGGTGTGCACGCACCTCCGCGTGCACCACAGGCCAGAACTGCTTCGCCTGCGCCGCGTCGACCAGCTCAAGCGAACCCGGGTCGGGCGCTGCCGGAAGGAAGGCAGCTTCGTGACGGTCCAGCTCCCACCGCGCGCGGAAGGTCGCCGGCGAGAACCCGAATCGGCCGTAGATGCTGCCCTCGCTGGCGCTGAGCATCGCCAGCGGCTCGCCTCGGTCCAAGGCAGCGTCGAACATGGCCTGCATCATCCGCCGCAGGTAGCCGCGTCGGCGGTGTGTAGCGATCACCCCGGTAGAAGTAACACCGGCTATCTTGACCGTACCCCCGCCAGGAACCGTCACGTCGAAGGAGATGGCGGCCGATGCGCCGACGCACGCGCCGTCTGCGAATGTCGCGATCGGATGGAAAGACTCGTCCTTGACGTCAGCTTCTGCCCACTCCTCTAGCTGCTCGGCGGTCGCCGGAGTGCGCTGCGGGGGCCACGGCTCCGCACCACCGTGCCACGCGGCATCAGCTGGCTCCCACTGCGGCAACCCGCTCGCGAAGGGCAAGGCCCGGTAGTACGCGTTCATTTCATCTCGCTGTGGTGGGCGCACCTGAGTAACCATGACGAACATTGCATCCACAACCAGCGCCTACAGACAACCGATTACTTGATCGCCGAGCTACCAACCTTCAAGAAACCTTCGTTTTCTGAAGATCGCTCTGCGAGGCCGCCCGGACCCCGCAGAGCCTTCAAAAACCCCTTCAAAAACCTGGGTCATTCAATAACCCCAAACCACCGTTTTCTGACATGATCCGGGGTCATGACCGCTCTCGAACCGGCCGAGCCGGGCCTCCTCGTCGCCGAACCACTCGTCCGCACCGAGATCAAGATCGGGTACGCGCGAGTCTCGACCAGCGGGCAGAAGCTGGAGCGGCAGCTTGACGCGCTTACCGCCGCCGGGTGCCGGAAGATCTTCGCGGACAAGAAGTCCGGCAAGAACGCGCTCCGCCCCGAACTGAAGGCTTGCCACGCCTTCCTCGACTCCGGCGACACCCTCGTCGTCCCGAGCCTGGACCGCTACGGCCGCAGCCTCCAGGACCTCATCAACATGGTTGCCGAACTGCGCGAGCGCGGGATCGGCTTCACCTCGCTGCACGAGAACCTGGACACCACAACCCCCGGTGGCCGGCTCGTTTTCCACGTCTTCGCCGCGCTCGCCGAGTTCATCCGCGAACTCATCGTCATCGGCACCAACGAGGGCCTGACCGCCGCCCGCGAGCGCGGCCGGGTCGGCGGGCGCCCGAGCGTCGCCACCGAGGAAGTCATCCGCGCCGCTCGCGATCTGCTGCCGGACCCCGGCCGCTCGATCACCTCGATCGCCAAGCTGCTGGGCGTCTCGCCGGGCACCCTCTACAACCACATCCCGGACCTGCGTGAGCTGCGCGCTGGCGCCGTGCCTCGTCAGCTCGAAGCGCCGAAGAGGTAGGCCAACTCCAGCAAGATCAATCTCAGCGGCACTTTCTGTACCGCAACTACTCACACCCGGTCTACCGGTACAACGAGGAGAAGGCCGGCAACCGGCAGCACAACGTGCGCATGCTCGCGCACCTCGTCGACCTGGGCGACGGCGCGATCTCCGTGAACGTGGCGAAGAAGGTCCTCCTCGACGACGCCGGCGGTGTCGTGGCCCGTGCTCAGGGGGCGTGGGAGAGCGCAGGCCTCCCGGGCGCCGGCACGGTGACGGTGGCACAACTGGAGAAGGCGCGCGCAGAGCTGCAGGGCTGAGCCGCACCTGCAGCGCGGCCGGTGGACCGGTGTCGCAGCCCGGCGAACCTCCGGAACTCTGATAGAACGGAGGTTCGAAAGGAAGCGCCATGACCACACCTGCACCAGCCCAGCGCAAGGCCTCTGCCGTCCTGGACTGCCCGCCCGCGCACGTCGGCCGGTGCGCGCGCTGCCACCAGCCATGCCACCGCTACGGCTTCGGCGGCAACCCCCTGCGCAGCACCTGCCGGGAGACCGTCGAGGCGGCCCGGCCGAAGAGGAAGCCGAGCTAGCCGGCCAAGGCTCGTCGTGCTGCTCCTGGTGCTCGTCGCCGCTGGGTCAGCATCGGGAGTGGGGGTGCTGAAGCAGGGGGCCGTCGGCGGTTGAGTGGGGTCGTCGAGACCTGCCAGCCACCCGCTGAGCACCAGCGCGCATCCCACACCGACAGGCAGACAAAAAGGCGCGTCGACAGCGGAAGCGCATCCCACCGCTGTCGACGCGTTCTCCCGCTCCGCCGGTGCTCGACCCGCACCGGATCTACGTGTCGCCGTATGCCGCCCCGCGCCGCGAGCCGCCACTGGTCCATCGCGCGTTCTGCCGCCTCCTCTGCACGTTCCCGTTCGGCTTCTCGTTCTTCGGGGGTCCGCCACCTCTGGACGGTTCCGTCGGGCTGTTGTCTGCTCACACTCGCCGGTGGATGTCCGACCGTACGTGCGTGCCTGCGCACGGCCGCGCCCGTCGTTTCCCCCTCGTTCTGGGGTGCCGGTCTGCCGCACTCCTCACACGTCCACGCGTCCACTCGTGATCCCCCTCGCCGTGGCTCTGGTGCTCATCCTGCACGCTGGTCATGCCCGCGCGGTGCCGATCCGCACAGTGAAGCGCCCCGCTTCGGCCCGGACTCCTACCTTGGACACCAGGGGAGGTTGCGGAGGTTGCCGACCATGGGCGCCTCCTGTCGTCAGGGTGTGGCGTCGGGTGCGGCGCTCTCCATCACGTCCTCGGCCGCTTTGCCAGCCCGATCGCTGATCAGTTCAGCGGCGAAGCGCTGGACCGTCTCGTCGTCGACTCCGTCGCAGGCGGCCGGGCTCTTGCTCTTCTTTACCGAGTTGGCTGTGTCTCCTGCGGCTATGGCCTCATCGAACGCTTTGGCCATGGCGGCCTTGCAGGCTGCGGGGTCGGCCTCGGCCCCGCAGCCCGTGAGGGCGAGCAGGGCGGCCGCGGTCACGACGGCGGCGCTGAGTCGGGTGCGCATGGTCCCCCCTGGGAAGTGTGCGGGTCCGCATCATCGCAGGGGGGACCAGTCAGGCGCAGGGGTTCGGACCGGCCTTGCGGACCGCGGCGTAACACTTTGGGGCCCTGCCCCGTATGTAGGGGTGACGCGCCCCCGGGGTAGGCGAACAGCCTGGTTTGACGGACCTCCCCGCGGGCGCCGACCAACTCGAGGGTCGTGATAACAGCAAGAAGCGCCAGGGTGCCCGCGGGGCCGTGGGCCCTGTGCCGGGAGGCCGGAGGGGCGCGATGACCGTACCGGACCGGGACGTTGCGATTCGGTTCGACACGGACCGACACGAAAGCAGCAGCCGAACGGGGGAGAGACCCTCCTGCAGGCTTCTTGCTGTTATCAAGAGTGGGTGGACTGAGTTCCGTACCCTGTGGCCCATGCCCACCGCCCCGCGCCGCCCCGACGACGCACTCGCCGCCATCAACGGCTTCGTCGACGAGCTCCAAGAGCGCGGATACGTCTACGAGACCCGGCGTCTGCGCAACGCCTTCCTCCTGGAGTACCTGGAACACGCGCTGGCCGCCGAGAAGACCTCGGCTCTCACCGCAGCCGAGCTCATGGACCTCCTCCGCGCCGATGCCTGGCTCGCCGACGCGGCCGCCGGCAAGACGCGGCGTCGCAACACCCTCCGCGGCCCCGACGCCGCGGCGGCGGGCAACTCCCAGCGCGCGCGGATGATCACCTGGAACTTCTTCGCCGAGCACCTCGGGCTGCCGCTGCGGCTGGAAGTGCCCGACCCCGAACACGGTGACTGGCTCGAGCCCGAGGAAGCCCACACCCTGCTGCGCACCCTCGCGGTGAAGCGGCCCGTCGGCGCCAACGCCGCCACCTCCCTGCGCACCGCCGCGGTAGCCGCGCTCGTCGCCACCACCGGCCGCTCCGTACCCGACCTCCACGGCCTGGACACCACCGCCGTCGACCTGGACCACCGGCCCTTCCCCCAGATCGAGCTGGACAGCGGGCCCCACC
Source organism: Streptomyces sp. NBC_00873 (assembly GCF_045207415.1). Lineage (NCBI taxonomy): Bacteria > Bacillati > Actinomycetota > Actinomycetes > Kitasatosporales > Streptomycetaceae > Streptomyces > Streptomyces sp. NBC_00873. Next base: position 199,624 of record NZ_CP108804.1, on the reverse strand, counting down.
CGCTCGACAAGGAGACCGCCGACATCCTGCGCCGCTGGCTCGACATCCGCGCCGGCATCACCAAGCAGCTCGAAGGCACCGACCCCGGGTACCTGTGGATCCCCACGAAGCCCGGGCGCGCCCGCGGCGGCGAGGAACCCCCCAAGCCCGGACTGACCCGGGCCGCGGTGCGCACCCTGCACGCCGCGCACCGCACCCTCGTCATGCAGGTCTTCGGCGCCCCGCTGCGCCCCGGCGCGCTGCTACTGTCCCGGCCATGACGGAGCTGTTCACCGACACCGACATGCAGCGCATCGCCGCGGCCGCCGAACGCGACGGACAGGACCCCGCGCACTGGCTGCAGCGCATCGTGCGCGAACGGCTGGACGCCGAAAAACTCGAGGACGCACTCGTCGCCGCGCACTACACCGTCGCCACCCGCACGGCCGCCGAACTGTGACGGCACCGGATACCGACGGTGGAAGACTTCCGGTTGCACACACCTCCCCCGAAGGGCGTGACATGACCGGTGGCCCCAGCCTGGCAAAGCTGATCGGCGCGAGCAGCAAGGAGGATGTGCTCGCCGAGGACTTCGCGTACCTCGTGCTCAAGTTCTCCGAGCTCATGGGCTACGCCGAATCCGGAAACTGGCGCAGCCTGCACGAGAAGGTGAGGGGCCTGCGGCAGGCGCTGGAGACCTTCGACCGCAAGATCAGCACGACGGTGACCGCGGGGAACGACGAGACGTTCGAGGCGTACAAGGACCCGGGCGTCGACGGGGTGTGACCGAGATACGCGCCAAAGGGGCAACGGGATGATCTTGAAGCCCTGAGCGCCCGTCGCCCGTCACCCATTCGGCCCAGTGTCGTTGGTGGTGATGTTGAGCGTCGTCTGGGGCCTGGGGTGGGTTGTGACATCGATTGAACGGACCGCGTATCCGCGGTTCAAGCGGCTGATCACCGCGCATGAGCTGCATCTGTTCTTCTCACCGACTCGCGATGAGCTGGAGTGGGCGGCCGATGCCACGGACTGCGATGAGCATCTGCTGGCGCTGCTGCTGATGCTGAAGTCGTACCGGCGTATGGGGTGTTTCCCGGCGCTGGAGGACGTCCCGGAGATGGTGGTGGACTTCGTCCGGCGTGCGGTGGAGCTGCCGGAGGGCACGCTGCCCGTGTACCGGGCGGAACGGACCGCCAAGCACCACCGGGGCCTGGTCCGAAAGCAGGCCGGCGTGACGTACGACCAGGCCAAGGCCCGTGGGATCGTCGAGCAGTCGATCCGCAAGGAAGCCGCGGCGAAGAACCGCCCGGCGGATCTGATCAACATCGCGCTGGAGAAGGTGGTGGAGGCCGGACTGGAGCTGCCGGGGTTCTCCACCTTCGACAAGATGGCCTCGAAGATCCGCACCGAGGTGTAACGCCTCGATCTGCGCGGGTATCCACGACCGCATGAGCGCCGCTCAGCGGGCGGGGCTCATGCGGCTGCTGGAGGAGCGCGACAGCGACGGGACAACGTTGTTCAACCGGCTGAAGAAGCCCGCCAAGGGCCCGACCTGGTCGCACTTCAAGAACCTGACCAAGCGTCTGGAATGGCTGGACGGTCTCGGCGACACCGATGTGTGGATGGACGGAGTCGCCGCGGGGAAGATCACCGACTTTGCCGGGGAGGCGGACGCGGCGGACGCCTCGGAGCTGCGGGACTTCGTCCCCGTCAAACGCGTCGCGCTGGTCGCGGCCCTGACGCACAAGGCGCGGATGCGGGTGCGGGACGACCTGGCGACGATGTTCTGCAAGCGCGTGGCGACGAAGATCAAGAAGGCCAAGGCGGAGCTGGAGGAGATCCGGCTCGCCGAGCGGGAGATCGTCGAGTCCCTGATCGGGAACTACCGCACGGTGCTCAAGCACATCGACGAGGGCGGCCCGGCCCAGGAGGCGCTCACGAAGGCCGCGGCCATGACCGCCGAGGCCCGCCAGGCCCTGGAGGGGCTGGACGAGGAGGCGTCGGTTGACGAGGTCGCGACGCGGCTGGAGGGCAGGGTCTCCCCGGCGGTCCTCGCCCTGGTGAAGGCCCAGGTGGTGCAGGCCGGCGGGTTCGGCGCGGTCACCCGCGCGGTGGACGGCTTCGGTGGATTCGCGAAGCAGTACGAGCAGATCGAGAAGGTCTCTGCCCACCACGGCAACTTCTGGGAAGTGCTGCTGTACGGGCAGATCGGCCGGGACCGGGCGGTGATGTTCGACCTGGCCGACAACGACAAGCTGAAGTTCACCGCGACCAGCGAGGACAGCCGGGTGCTGGACGCCCTCGCGCACGCCCAGCGGCACCAGGCGGCCCGCGGCGAGTACATCACCGCCTTCAACGAGGAGGGCAAGGAGGTCGACATCTCCTTCGCCACCCAGAACTGGCGCAAGGCCGTCCTCGACAAGACCCGGACCGGGCAGTTCGTGCGCAAGCACTTCGAGGCGATGGTCTTCACCGCGCTCGCCGAGGAACTGCGCACCGGCGACGTCGCGGTGGTCGGCTCGGAGGAGTACGCCGACTGGTCCGAGCAGCTGCTGGCCTGGGAGGTCGTCCAGGAGACGCTGGGGTCCTACCTGGTGGAGGTCGGCCTCGCCGAGGCGGGCGAGAGCGCCGAGTTCGACGCGAAGTTCTTCCGCCGGCAGCTGGAGGACAAGCTGCGAAACGCCGCCGCGGCGGCTGACGCCGGGTACCCGGAGAACGACGGCCTGGTCATCGATCCGGAGACGGGCGTCCCGTCGCTTAAGGCGTTCCGGGCTGACGGCCAGCGGCCCTCGGCGAAGCGGCTGGAGCAGGAGATCAAGGCGAGGATGCCGGAGCGTTCCCTGATGGGGATCGTGGCCCGGACCGCGTACTGGGTGGAGTGGTGGCGCCGTTTCGGCCCGCCGTCCGGCAACGAGCCCAAGCTCACCGACCCCTTGGGCCGCTATGTGATCGTCACGTTCGTCAAGGGCACCAACATGGGTCCGTACGAGGCCGCCCGGCACATCCCTGGCGTGAGCGGGCACGAGCTGTCGTACGTCGCCAACAAGCACTTCTCGATCGTGCTGCTGAACGAGGCGGTCGCCGACCTGGTGAACGCGCACGCCCGCCTGGACATCTCGCAGGCGTGGGGCGACGGCACTGCCGTCGCGGCGGACGGCACCCACATGGATACGTACCTCGACAACCTGCTCTCCGAGACGAGCGTCCGGTACGGCAAGCCGGGCGGGATCGCCTACCACCACATCTCGGACACCTACATCGCGCTGTTCACGCACTTCATCCCGTGCGGGGTGTGGGAGGCCGTCTATATCATCGAGGGCCTGCTGAAGAACACAAGCGAGGTGCAGCCGACCACGGTGCACGCGGATACGCAGGGCCAGAGCTTCCCTGTCTTTGCGCTCGCCCACCTGCTGGGCTTCGACTTGATGCCCAGGATCAGGAACTGGAAGGAACTGACCTTCTACCGGCCCTCCAAGCAGAGCGAGTACGTACACATCGACGCCCTGTTCGGCGAACCGGGCAAGCACGTCATCGACTTCGACCTGATCGAGTCCCAGTTCCGCCACCTGATGCGCGTGGCCGTCTCCGTACGCGAGGGCACCATCTCCTCCTCCACACTGCTCAAGCGCCTGCGCTCCGGGTCACGGAAGAACGCCACCTACGCCGCCTTCCGCGAGGTCGGCCGCGTGATCCGCACCGTCCAGCTGCTCCGCTACCTCACCGATGCGCCGCTTCGCCGGCGGGTGACGGCGGCGACGAACAAGGTGGAGTCGTTCAACCGGTTCTCCCAGTGGATCGGCTTCGGCAACCGCGGCGTCATCGCCGACAACGACCCCATCGAGCAGGAGAAGGCGATGAAGTTCAACGCGCTGCTCACGAACGCGGTGATCTTCCACAACGCCCTGGACATCGCGGAGATCGTGCGGCAGCTGCTGGAGGAGGGCTGGGAGATCGACCCGGAGGACCTGGCGCACATCTCGCCGTACCTGACCGAGCACATCAACCGGTTCGGCGAGTACAGCACCCACGAACTCGGCAACCAGCCCGAGGCGTACGACCCGAAACTCGACGTCGACTTCACACCGCTGCGCGAGCAGGACCTGATCGCCGCCGGTCTCGGCCAGGCTGCCTGAACCGTGAGGTGAACTAGCTGGTGACGCCCTTCACGGGAGCGAGCCGGTATACGCCAGAATCCTGCCGCGAGCGTCAGCCTCCAACACCGTAGCCTGGGCAGGTGATCCGACAGCGCTGCCGTGGGAACGGGGTTTGTGACGGTTCTTGTGAGCCCTCGCCGTATTTCAGAGGGACACCCGCGCTGTTCTGCCAGCGGCAGAACAGCGGCCGGACCGGGCTCGACGATCACTACAGTCCAGTCTCATGACGAAGATTACGACGCGTACGGTCGAGTACCCGGCCGACGGTTTGACGATGATTGGGCACCTCGCGCTCCCGGCCGGTGTCGACCGCCGGCCCGCGGTGCTGCTCGGACCAGAGGGCATGGGGCTCAGCGATGTCGAGCGCCGCCGGGCCAATGCTCTCGCCGAGCTGGGATATGTAGCGCTGGCCTTCGACCTTCACGGCGGGCGCTATTTGGGTGACCCCGAGGAGATGCTGGCCCGTTGCATGCCACTGCTCGCTGATCCCGACCGGATGCGGGGCATCGGCCATGCGGCGCTCGACGTGTTGCGCACCGAACCGCGGACCGACCCCGACCGAATCGCCGCCGTCGGCTACGGCACCGGGGGCGCCGTCGGGCTGGAACTCGGGCGCGACGGCGTCAGCCTGCGCGCGATCGGGACAGTCAACGCACTGACCACGGGCCGACCGGGTGAGGCGGCGCGCATTCGCTGCCCGGTGTGGGCCGGGGTCGGGTCGGAAGACCCGATCATGCCGCCCGCGCAACGGAACGCGTTCACCGCTGAGATGCAGGCCGCGGGCGTCGACTGGCGCCTCGCAGTCTACGGCGGCGCCTTGCACGCCTTCCACCACCCGCCGGTCGACCACCCCGTGGTCCCCGGCGTCGGCTACCACCCACGGCACGCGCAGCGAGCCTGGCGCGACGTCGTCGACCTGCTCGCCGAGTGCCTGCCCGTGACGGAGGATCTGGGGGCATGACCCAGGTAAGCATGCTGGCGCCGGGCCTAGTCGGCGTCGGGCACTGACAGTCCCCTCCCCTCAAGTCCGCACAGCAGAACCGCATTCGGGCGGATGCTTGATCGCGGAGACGCGTTCGCAACTGCCGCAGTAAATCCGGTATTTACTGCGGCAAGCAGCTGGCGGGGGCGGGGCCGTCACCCGCACGTGTCCGGTGAGGCCGGGGCAAGTACACGTGTCGCCCCACCAAGCGCGCCGTCGGTCGAAAGGTCGCACCTCTGCGGCTGAACCTGCGAACGGTCAGCTATGAAGGATCGCGTGTTGCGGTGAGGGTGGTGCGGCGGTTCAGCATGAGTGCGGCGAGTGCGGCGGCCAGGTAGACGGCGGCGGCGGTGGAGAAGGCCCAGGCGTAGCCGGTGACCGTGTCGGTTTGTGTTGCGGCGACGGACATGGCCCCGGTGTCCTAGTACTGCAACCGCATTTGGGGGTTGTGGCCTCGACGTTTGTAGTGGGAGCGGCGGGCTCGGGCCTGGCTGCGTCGTCGAAAGCGTGACCAGTGCAGATGGTGCTCGTTGGTCTGGTGACGGGGCTTGACGAGGTGGCCCATCAACCGGCGGATCTCCGGGACGCTGAGGGGTATGAGGTCTTGCTCGTCGTCTGCGGTGCCCCTTTTGCGGCTTCTGCGGCGCGGACGGCAGCCAGGTAGGCGAGTGCGGCCATGGCCAGGGTGATGTGCCGGTACCACGCCCGGTAGAGCCTGACCTGGTAGTGGTCCAGGCCGCACTCGCCCTTCGCGGTCTGGAAGCACTCCTCCACTGCCCACCTCGTGGCGGCCACCCTGACCAGGTCTTTCAGCCGGGAGATGGCCGGTCCGTAGCAGACGTAGTAAGCGATCTCGGTGGGGTCGCTGACACTGCGGCGGGCCAGGACCCAGTGCCCGAATCCCTCTTCCCAGCAGGGGCGGATTGCGACGCGGGCCCAGTCGTAGATCCGTTCCCCGTGCGCGCCCTGCCCGCCCGACAGACGCTTCCAGCGTTGCCGTGGCAGCGCGGCGATGAGGTCGTCGACGCGCGACTCGGCCCAACTGGTGGTGATCACGGTGTCGTTGACCTTGGTGGCCAGGACATGCGCGATCTTGCGTTCCTCCAGCCAGGCCCGTGTGTGCTTGACCTGCCCGTACGCCTCGTCCGCGGTCACCCAGGCGAACGGAACGCCGGCGTCGATGGCACGTTGCAGCATCTGCCGGAAATGCTCGTTCTTGGTCGCGAAGGGCACCTCGTCGTCGATCCCGGCAGCGCGGCAGCGGTCCCGGTCATCGGTCCAGGAAGACGGCAGGTAGAGCTCCCGGTCGATCAGGGCTCGCCCCTTCGCCGAGGCGTAGGCCAGGAAGGTCCCGATCTGGCAGTTCTCGGTCCGGCCCGCGGTGCCCGAGTACTGCCGCTGGACACCGGCGGACTTGGTGCCCTTCTTCAAAAAGCCGGTGTCGTCGCAGATCAGGACGCCGTCCGCACTGCCGATGGTCTCCACGACGAAGTCGCGGATGTCGTCGCGGACGGCGTTCTCGTCCCAGTCGGAGTGGTTGAGCAGGCGCTGGACCGAGTCCGGGCGCAGCTGCCCGACCTGCTCCGACAGCGTCCACCCGTTCTTCATCTCCAGCGGCGCGAGCAACCCGGTCAGATAGTCAAGCGCCCGCTCACGCGGCTCCGACCTGCCGAAACGGTGGGCGAACCGGGCATGGAGCCCGGCTACCCCCTCGGACCACGACTCGACCTGCTCAACCGTCAGCACATCAGCACACAGTCACACCAACGAGACACAACGCCGTCCGTCACGCCAGATGCGGTTGCAGTACTAGTGTCCTGCGCCGGAGATCCGTCGTTAGTACCTGTATGAGTGTTTCTGCGGGTGTGCCCGCACCGCGTCGTGGTCCGAAGCTGGAACCGTTGTTGTTGTCCGTTGACGAGCGTGCGGTGTTGGAGCGTTGGGCCCGGCGGGCGACGTCTGCGCAGGCGGTGGCGTTACGGGCGCGGATCGTGCTGGCGTGTGCAGGCCCTGACGTTCCGCCGATTGTTGTGGTGGCGCGGGATCTGCGGGTAGCGGCGGACACGGTCCGCAAGTGGCGTCGGCGGTTCCTGGCCGCCCGGCTGGACGGGTTGGTGGACGAGCCCCGGCCGGGCCGGCCGCCCACCATCAGCGTCGACCAGGTGGAAGCGGTCGTGGTCAGCACGCTGGAGGAGATCCCGAAGAATGCCACCCACTGGTCGCGCAAGTCGATGGCCGAACGCAGTGGGCTGTCGAAATCGACCGTGGGCCGAATCTGGCGGAAGTTCCATCTCAAGCCTCATCTGACGGACACCTTCAAACTGTCGACGGACCCCTTGTTCGTGGAGAAGGTCTACGACGTGGTCGGGCTGTACTTCAATCCGCCCGAAGGGGCGGTGGTGCTGTCGGTGGACGAGAAGTCGCAGATCCAGGCGCTGGACCGGTCCCAGCCGGTGCTGCCGATGATGCCGGGCATGCCCGAGCGTCGCACCCATGACTACGTCCGTAACGGTCTGACCACCCTCTTCGCGGCCTTCGACGTCGCGACCGGCGAGGTCATCACCTCGCTGCACCGTCGGCACCGGGCAGCGGAGTTCAAGAAGTTCCTCATCAAGATCGAGAAGGAGGTTCCTGGGCACCTCCAGGTCCACCTGATCTGCGATAACTACGGCACCCACAAGACACCCGCCATCAGAGCATGGCTGGCCAAGCACCCCCGATTCCACCTGCACTTCACCCCTACTGGTTCGTCCTGGATCAACCAGGTGGAGAGGTGGTTCGGCTTCCTCGCCGACCAGAAGATCCGCCGCGGTGCACACAAAAGCGTACGTTCCCTGGAAGCCGACATCCGATCCTGGGTCAAGGAATGGAACGAAAACCCAACACCGTTCATCTGGACCAAGACAGCCGAAGAGATTCTCGACTCACTCGCCCGCTTCTGCCAACGGATCTCCGGCGCAGGGCACTAGCTCAGACACCAGCCGCAAAGTAGCGATCCGCCCTGGAGTCAGCTGTCGACGGACGCCGCTGCTGGGTTGAGGGTCTTGTGCACAACGCCGACGGACACCTTGACGGCGACGGCGATCTCGCGGATTGACTGGCCTTCGGCGCGGCGGGCGAGGATAACGCGCCGCTTGTCGTCGTCCACGACGGGGCGCCGGCCGCCGACGCGACCGCGTGCGCGGGCGGATTCCAGGCCGTTCTTCGTCTTCTTCACGATGTCGCGGCGCCGGTCTTCGGCAAGGGCGAGGGCCAGGTCGAGGATGAGTGAGCGTTCGGTGTGCTCGCCGGTTGCGATGCCGTCCAGCACCTTGACCGCGATGCCGCGTTGGAAGAGGTCGTTGAGGACGATCAGCCCTTCCAGAAGGTTGCGGCCGAGGCGGTCAACTTCCTGGACGGTGAGCATGTCGCCGTCGCGGAGGTAGTCGAGGGCGGCGGTCAGGCCGGGCCGGTCGTCGACGGCGAGCTTGCCGCTGATCCTCTCCTCGAAGACCTTGAGGCAGATCGGGCCGAGGGCGTCGTGCTGGCGCCGGGTCTTCTGCTTGTCAGTGCTGACGCGGACCAGGCCGATGAGCGCCACGAGGCACCCTCTCTGTTCATCAAACGTCTTCGGGTAGCGATCTGAACGCTAGCAGTTGATGAACGGGAAAATGAACGACTGGGGTGGAAGTTCGGGCGTTCGGCGGCGCCGGGGGCGGGTGTTCGGTAAACGACCGATAGATGAACACGGAGCCCGATGGGCAGTTGCGTCAACACTCTGTCGTAGGGACCACCCCGCAGGTACTCCGAAGAGGCCCGGGAGCCCCGTGGTCGGCGGGGAACGGACGCTGAAGGCGTTGGCCGCCGAGGCGGCGGCGAACGAGGCCCGGTACAAGGCGCGGGTGCGCACGGTGTTGCGGTCGGCGTACTCGGCGCACTGGCGGCGCATGCTCGCGCCGTTGCTGAAGTCGCTGGACCTGAAGTGCAACAATACCGCGTACCGGCCGGTGATGGACGCGATCGACCTGCTCCAGCGTTATCTGGACCAGCCGTTGAAGGAGGGCGCACGTGAACCCGTACGGCAGATTCGAACTTGACATGAACACCAACCTGGACTTGGCCGACGAGCCGGTGGCCGTGGTGCCCCGTCCCCGCGCACCACAAGAGAACGCGGCACCGGCAACGGACTGACACGGCAAACCTCCGGCGGCTCTCTCCGGGTCGCCCGAGCAGGGCCAGGGGAAGTACTAGCCGGTGCCCTGGCAACGGCGCCTGACCTACGCCGGCGAGTTCCTGGCCGCGCGGCGACCGGGCCCGCGTCGGTTGGCGTCCCGTATGGCGGGATGGCTCCGATCGTCGTGCCGGTTCGCTCCTCGATGGAAGGGGCTGTGGTACCCCGGGTGTTCGAGCCCCGGGGTACCACAGGAGGGGTCAGACGCCGAACGCGGCGGGGTACTGGATGGTTCCGGCGGGGACCGTGCGGGTGTTGTCGAGGGCCATGGCCATCATGGCCTCGTCCGGTACCTCGAAGGGCGCGCGGATCCCGAAGCGGGAGGCCGGTGTGAAGCCGAACCGCGGGTAGTAGTCGGCGTGTCCCAGGACGAGGACGAGGTTTTCGCCCATGGCCCGGGCGGCGTCGAGTGCGGCGCTGATGGCGGCGGAGCCGGCGCCGGTGCGCTGGGCCGAGGGCAGCACCGCGCAGGGTGCCAGGGCGAGGGCGGGTGCGCCGTCGACGTGGCAGCGGGTGAGCAGCGCGTACCCGGTCGCGGTGCCGTCGGGGGCCGCGGTGACCATGGACAGTCCGTCGATCCACGCCTTCGGGTCGGCGCGCAGTGCGTCGACGATGTCGGCCTCCAGGGCAGTGGGGAAGGCCGCGAGGAGGATGTCGCGGATGGCGGGGATGTCCTCGGTGGTCTCGGAACATGCGGTCCAGGTGGTCATGGTTTCGTCCTCGGTGGTGTCGGGGGTGTGGTCGTGGGGGCGGAGGATGTAGACGGCGTAGTCGTAGTCGCTGCCGTGTTCGCGCCGCATGTCGATCTCTGTCCGGTGTGCGGCCAGGGCCTGCGGCATGCCGGGGTGCTGCGGGTCCGCTCGGTCCATGCGCTGGGTGAGCGGCGTGTAGTACTCGTCCCACCAGTCGCTTTCCGGCAGCGACCGGTGCGCATGGAGACGGTAGCCCGCGGCCTGTGCGGCGTCGGTGTTCGCGGCGTGGGTGCGCAGCGGGTAGGCCGCGTCCCAGTAGGCGCGCACCGGGGCGGCGGGGCGGGGCACGGTCCATTCCACTTCGGTGACGACGAGGACGCCGCCCGGGGCGAGCAGGCGACGCCAGGCGCACAGGGCGACGTCGAAGCCGATGGTGTAAACGGACCCCTCAGCCCAGATCACGTCGAAGCTGTGATCGGGGACGGGCAGTTGGTCCATCGAGCAGTTGACGACCGTGATCCGGTCGCCCAGGCCCCGGCGGGCCGCCTCGGCGGCAAGACTGTCCAGGTACGGCTGGTGCAGGTCGACCGCGGTCACGTGCGCCCCGGCTTCTTCGGCCAGCAGCAGTGTGGAGCGACCGGGGCCGCAGCCCGCGTCCAGGACCCGCGGGTGCTCGGGCAGCGGTCCGGCCATCTCCAGCGCGTGCCGTGTGGTGGCGTCCGAGCCCGGACCCTGCCGGGGCAGGCCGTGGTGCAGGGTGAAGAACGCCTGCGTCACCGGGTCGCCGCCGAGGGCGGGGGTGTCGTTGTTGTTCACCGCCGGTGCTCCCGGAACTGGTAGGTGGCGCGCAGGTGGCGCGTGATGTCCTTCCTGGTGGCCTCGCGCTCGGCGCGCAGCCGCGAGTCGGTGCGGGAAGCGGAATAGGCGTTCTCCCGCAGCAGCCGGTGGTAGCTGTCCAGACGGCGTTGGGGAATCTCGCCTGCCTCGACCGCGGCCAGCACCGCGCAGCCGGGTTCGTTCACGTGTGCGCAGTCCGTGAACCGGCAGGCCTGTGCGAGGTGCTCGATCTCGGCGAAGGTCTGTTCCAGCCCGCTCTGGGCGTCGTGGAGACCGATCGCGCGCAGGCCGGGGGTGTCCAGCAGGACCCCGCCGCCGGGCAGTGGGAGCAGTTCCCGCCAGGAAGTGGTGTGCCGGCCCTTGCCGTCCACCTCGCGGACGGCGCCGGTGGCCAGCCGGTCCTCGCCCAGCAGACGGTTGCCCAGGGTGGACTTGCCCGCTCCGGAAGGGCCGAGCAACACGATGGTGCCGTTCAGGACGGCGGTCAGGGTGTCCAGGCCTTGTCCGGTCACGGCGCTGGTGACCAGTACGTCCACACCGGCGGCCACCCCGGACACCTGCTCCTCCGCGGAGGGCAGATCCGCGCACGCGTCGGCCTTGGTGAGCACCACGACCGGCTGGGCGCCGCTCTCCCAGGCCAGGGCGAGCATGCGTTCGGTTCGACCGTGCTTGAGCGGTGCCGCGAGCGACACCGTCACCACGACGGTGTCGACGTTGGCGGCCAGGACCTGGCCGTGCGAGGTACGCGAGGAAGACGAGCGCACCAGGGCGGTGCGACGTTCCAGCGTCGCGTGCAGCACCGGCGCGCGGCCGGTGGTGACGGGGCGCAGTGCCGCCCAGTCTCCCGTGCACGGCGCCGACAACGGATCACCGTGATCGGCGGTGCCGGGAATCTCCGCACGGACGATTCCGGCGTCGGTGACTGCTTCGCACGAGCCGCGTTCGGCCCGCACGATGCGGGCGGGGATCAGTCCGGCGGCGCGATGGGGTGCGAAGGCGTGCTCACACGCCTCGTCCCAGCCGTAGTCCGCCAGAGAATACGGCTGAGCATGATGCCAAGAGGATTGAGACAACGTAGGGACCCTTGAAAAGGGACCCCGATCGGCACAGTGGATCGCCTTCCGCGAGCTGTCAAAGCTCTTGCGGGGGCATCGCCGTCAGGTCAGACCGGGGCCCGGGACGTGAGGATGGTCCGGCGGGCACTGCACACGGCAGTGGCCTTGGCGACAGACATCAACTCACCTCCCAATTCTGGTCCCGCAGTGATCTGGTTGTCTCTGCAGCAGGCATGCTAGCACCTCCGTTCCCGGCTTCGGGCAATGCCGGGAACGGAGGTGCGTCGGCGCATGGTTCGGCTCCGGCGGCGGGGTCGCGTGCGGCGACATGTCGCGCCCCGGCGTCGACGCCGGGGCGGGCGTACCGGTCCGGGGAGCGGACGCAGGCGTGGCGGGAGCGGGCCGGCAGCATCGGGAGGGGAGGGGGGAGGCGGCGGACTCGATTCAGGTCAGGGTGCTTTGGCGCAGCTTGGCACAGGGGCCGGCCGTCCGGGCCCTCGATGTCCTTGTGTCTCCGTGATCGCTCGGGCGGCGGTGTCCGCCGGGGTGCGGGGCCGGGGCACGGTGTTGGCCGACACCAGGTCGAGCCGCTTGTCCATATCCAGGCGGAAGGTCCCGTACGGGTTGACGTTCGACCAGAACAGAGCGGTCAGTCCGCGCCGGTCCTCGTCGGTAAGCTTCTTCGCCCACTTCGGCTCGTCCAGAACTTGCTGGAGCAGCAGGGTGTTGACGTGCACGAGCGCCGACTGGAGTAGGTGCAGGGCGAGCATCGACGTCTCGGCGTGCTCCTTGTCCGGGCCGGTCAGGGCACTGTCCTTGCCGTAGTGCAGCACCGTGTTCGCCGAGTTCCAGTTCTCCACGACCTGGAGGCCGCCGTGGATCTCCCGGCGCAGGCCGGGGCTGGCCAGGTAGTCGCATGCGAAGACCGTGCGGACCACGCGGCCGAGTTCTTCGAGCGCGGCGTAGGTGGGGTGCTTGGGGCCGCCGCGGGTGAAGCGCCTCAGCACCTGTTCGGCCTCGGTGGTGCCGAGCCGGAGTGCGGTCGCGTACTTCACCATCTGGTCGTACTGCTGCTCGATCAGTTGCCAGCGGATCGGCCGCGTCAGCGAGGCGCCTAGCGCCGGCCAGCCGGGCGGGGTGTCGTCCGGGCGGTACAGGCGGATGCTGCCGATGTTCTTCAGCCGCGGCAGCAGGCGGAAGTTGAGCAGTTCGGTGAAGGCGAACCCGACCACGCTCGCGCCGTGCGTGTCGACGTACTGGGACTCGATCTCGGCGTCCGTGCAGTGCCGCAGCAGGCCCTCGATCATCGCCGCGACCTCGGACGACGAACAGGACTTGAGCTGGGAGTAGATGCAGACGTTCTTCCGCTCGACGTGCCAGTAGATCATCACGCCGTTGCCGCCATAGCGGGCGTGGTACTCGGTCATGAAGTTGCTGGACCAGGACCCGAACTTCTTCGAGTCCGACGCGCACGCGGTGCCACGACCCCACCAGGCGGCATCGCGGGCGGCGAACGTGCCGTTCACCAGCCGGGTGACCGCGGCGCGGAGGTTGTCAACGGTGATGAAGTGCCGGCGCACGTGCCGCAGGGCAGCCTCGCTCTCGCCGTGCTCGCCGGTGGCCACGATCGCGCGGATGCCCATGTTCGTGCCCAGCGCGAAGAGGGCCAGCAGGAGGCGGCGCTGGAGGAGGTCACGGTCGATGCGCTCGTACGCGGCTACCGAGGAGAACTCCTCGGTGAAACCGGTGAGGAAGTCGGAGTTCTTCAGCACGTCCAGGAGGTCCAGGACGCCCCAGCGGCGTACGACCTCGTCCTTGAGGGCCGCCAGGCCGGTGGGCTCGGCCAGCGGCTCCAGCTTCGGCACGGTGATCCACGGCTCGCCCTTGCGGGTGGTGACCTTCACCCCGCCCGCCGAGCCGTCCGCGAGCGCCACCGAGAGCCCATCCAGGGCCGCGGTCATGCGCTTCTTCAGGTCCGCGATGAACGCCCGGGGGTTCAGCGGCTGGCGGATCGCGGCGTAGTGCACGGTGCGGGTGGCCTCGAAGTCGCCGGGCAGGTCGTCCTCCGGATTGCACCAGCGGGCCGCGCCCTCGACGTAGATCTCGCGGCGGCGCACCGCGTCCCGCAGCGCCACCAGCACGCACAGCTCGTACGGGATGCGCTCGACGCGGCCCTTGTCGTCGACGACCGCCTCGCGCCAGTCCTTGCGCACCACGCCGTCCATCGGCACGACGTCCGTGGCGTCGTAGAAGCGGGTCTTGCCGTCGACATCGGCGTACTTCTTCAGCAGCCTCATCGCGTCCATCACCGGCCGGTAGGCGGTGTTGTCACACCGGAAGCCCAGCGTGTTCAGCAGCGGCGGCAGCATCTGCCGGTAGTACGAGCTGTAGGAGGAGCGCAGGGTGGTGCGGACCTTGGCCTTGAACACCTTCTCGTTCGCCTTCGCCTCGGCCACCAGCTCACGCAGCGTCTTCTCGCCCACCACCGGGAACAGGGCCCGGCGTACGACCTCGTCGGGCTTGTCGACGGCCGCCGTCGCCAGCTTGAAGAGGATGCCCTCCTTGCCGCGGACCTTCTTCAGCTCGGCGGTCAGCTGCTTCTCCACCCGCCGCTCGGCACGGGCGTTGATCTTGTGGACCAGGGCGACCAGCAGTTCGACCAGGGCGTCGGTGATCTCTGCTTGCCTCGACCAGCACAGTGCCGCGAGCAGGGTGATCCGCACGTCTGCGCTCGTGTCGCGGAAGTCCGAGGGGTACATCTTGATCGCCCGCGCCCGCCACGCGGCCACCAGCTTCTCCGAGCAGTCCGCAAACAGTCCCTCGGGCAAGCCCAGTCTGCGGACGTCGTTGAGCTTGGTGATCTCGGTGAGCAGGGAGTCCAGGCCGACCGCGCCCGGGTCGCGCTTGAGCGCGGCCAGCAGGGCGGTGCCGGTCTCGTTGTCCTCGGCCACCAGAGACAGCAGTCGGCCCGTGCCCGCCTTGCCCAGGCGCTCGATGACGCGGGCGCAGAATGCTGACTCCCACCGGCCCCGGGCGCCGACCAGGATCTTTTCGACGCGGGTCCGGCCCGGCGGCTCAATCTTCCGCGCCCGGTACTCGACCAGCAGAGCGTCGCGCTGCCGGGCCTCCACCAGCTCGACCGGGCACACCTCCGCAGCCAGCCACCCGGTGAGCGCCTCCTCGTCCGCGAGCGTCGCCGTCCGGAACCCGAGCGCCTCACGGATCTGCTTGCGGTGGTACTCGGCAGTCCGGCCGACCAGCGTGTACTTCGCGAAGTCGGTGGCCGGGACCTTCACCAGATCGGCGACGTACTCCACCGCGACCGACGGGATCTCTTCCAGCACATCGGGGAACCGGCCTTCCAGCTCGAAGAACTTCAGCAACAGGCTGAAGCCGAGCCGGGTCGTCCCGCTCTTGTTCGCCACCAGGTCCCAGTCGCCGTCTACCAGTGTCCAGTTCGCCAACAGATCCTCTGGCGACCACTCTTGTCGCACGCCCGCCCCTTTGGCCTCGATCACTCGATCAGACCAACGACGGCGCCCAGGGCCGGGAAACGGGGCGCGTTCGGCTACCCGCGACCTACTTTGCGGCTGGTGTCCGAGCTAGGACACCGGGGCCGACATGAGTGCCGCGAGGCCGACGGTGGGGCCGAGTTCCATGGCGGTGTTCATGCTGCCGCCTGCCAGGCCGGTCTGGTGCGGGGGTACGTCCGCCGTGGACAGGACGGCCGCTCCGGAGAAGATGAGGGAGGTGCCGGCAGGCAGGAGAACGAGGCCGGGCAGGAGGCCGAGGGCGAAGGTGGTGTCGTGGTCGATGCCGGCGAGAAGCGCGAGTCCGGCTGCGCCTACGAGGAGACCAGCGGTAGTGACGCGGACCGCTCCGAATCGTCCGACCAGCACTCCCGCCGCGCGGCTGGTCGCGATCAGGGCGACGGTGAAGGGTATGAACGCGCCGGCTGTCGCCAGCGGTGTCCAGTGGTGTTGTTGCTGGAGGTAGAGGGAGAGCAGAAAGGTCACCACTCCGGTGCCGGCCGACGCCAGGAGGATGCCGGTGAGCCCGAGGACGCGGCTCGGCTTCCTGATGAACCCGGGCGGCAGCAGCGGCTGACGGACCCGGCGCTCGACCGCGAGGAATGCCGAGAGCAGTACGGCGCCTGCGGTGAACGGGACGAGCACAGTGGCCGAGGTCCAGGGGTGATCGCCGCTGACGATCAGGCCGTAACTGCCGACGGAGATGCCCAGGGTGGCGAGCACGGCCCCTGCGGGGTCGAGACCGGGTCGGGGCCGGGACGTCCCGGCGGGCCCGGACGGCAGCAGCCGCCGCGCGACAGCCAGGGCGAGGACGGCGACGATGACGGGTACGGCGAACATCCACCGCCACGACACCCAGGTCGTGATCGCGCCGGAGGCGACGGTGCCGACAGCCGCACCGAGCACGGACACGCCGCCCCAGGTGGCCATCGCCCTGCCGAACGCGGCCGGCGCGGGGTACAGCGCGCGCAGCACGGCGAGGGCCGCCGGGGCGGCCATCGCCGCGCCGATGCCCTGAGTGAAGCGCACCGCCACCAGAGCCTCGAAGGCGGGAGCGAACGCGGCCGTCGCGGAGGCGAGACCGAATACCACCAGCCCCGTCATGAACATCCGGCGCCCGTTGTAGCGGTCCGCGAGCCGCCCGCCGAACAGGAGCAGTCCGCTGAAGGGCAGCCCATACGCGGCGTTGACCAGCACCAGGTCCGCCGGGCCGAGGTCGAACTCGCGTCCGATGTCCGGCAGCGGGACAGCGATCAGGGTGATGGTGAAGATCAGTGTCGCCTGAACGACAGCGAGCACGGCGAACGCGAGAGACGTCCGAGGCGGCTCGCCGGGGTCCTCCTTCGCTCTCATGTCTTCACTGCCAGCGGGGGACACGATGTGAGGGAGGGCGTCCACGGGCTCTGCGGGCATGGTTCGGAGTCCTTCGGGGGTGACGGATTCGGCAGTTCTAGCGCGAGGGCGGGGACAGGAGGGCGGCGGCCGGGGCGGTTGCCGTGCGACGGTCCGCGACGGCCCGTTCGGTTTCTTCGTCCACCAGGTGGTGGTTGATGGCGAAGCCGGCCGCCGCGCCCATGCCGGCCGCGGTGACGACCAGTGCCCGCGGATCGGCGACATTGCCCACCGCCCAGACCCCGGGCGCGCTGGTGCGGCCCGAGCGGTCCGTGATCACCCAGCCGCTCTTGTCCCGCTCACAGCCCAGGCCCGTCAGGAGGCCATCGCGGGGCACCATGCGCGGTGCGACGAACACCGCGTTACGGGGCACCACCCGGCCCTCGGCCAGCTCGACCCCGCGCAGCCGGTCCTCGTCCACCACCAGCCTTTTGACCATGCCGTCTGCGACGCGCACACTGCGGGCCGCGAGCCGCTCGCGCTCGTCGCCGGTCAGATCAAGGGTGTGGGAGAAGAGGACGACGTCGTCCGACCACTGCCGCAGCAGGAGCGCGTGGTACACCGAGCCCGGCCCCGTGCCGAGCACCCCGATCGGCTGGTCGCGGACCTCGTACCCGTGGCAGTACGGGCAGTGCAGCAGGTCCTTGCCCCACCGCTCGCGGACGCCGGGGATCGCGGGCAGCTCGTCGCGCAGCCCGGTGGCCACCAGCACCCGGCGGGCCTTGAGCACCGGGCCGCCGGCCAGGCGCACGAGAAAGCCGGAATCGATGTGATCCACCTGGCCTTCGATCAGGTCCACTCCGTACCCGGCCACCTCCGCCCGGCCCACCTCCAACAGCGCCGCCGGAGACATTCCGTCCCGGGACAGAAAGCCCTGCATATGGGCGGCTGGGGCGTTGCGCGGTTCCCCGGCGTCCACCACCGCCACCTGCCGACGGGCCCGGGCCAGTACCAGGGCCGCGTTCAGCCCACCGGCCCCCGCACCGACCACCACCACGTCGTACACGGAATCGTTCCGTGCGTCGTTGTTCTTCGTATTGTTTCCGTCGATCACATCGTTCACGGTGACCACCTCCGCCCACAGGCTGCGATCACCGCCCGCCCATAGCAACATTTGTTGCCATTTCCGGGACGAGGATGTGCAATAGGAAGCGTGGACCACTCACCCGCCATCACCCGAGCCCTCGCCGAAGTCGGCCCCCGCCTCCAGCGCCTGCGCACCCAGCGCGGCGTCACCCTGGCAGCGCTCGCCGAGTCCACCGGCATCTCCAAGAGCACCCTGTCCCGCCTGGAGTCCGGCCAGCGCCGCCCCAGCCTGGAACTCCTGCTCCCCATCGCCCAGGCCCACCAGGTCCCCCTGGACGAAATGATCGGCGCCCCCGAAGTCGGCGACCCCCGCATCCGCCTCACGCCCCAGCGCGTGAACGGCAACATCGTCCTGCCGCTCACTCGGCAGCCAGGCCCGCTGCAGACCTTCAAAATGGTGCTCCCGGCCACCCGGAGCACACCGGAACCGTGCACCCACGAGGGCTACGAGTGGCTCTACGTCCTCTCCGGGCGTCTGCGCCTGACCCTGCCCGGTCATGACCTGGTACTGAACGCGGGCGAGGCAGCCGAGTTCGATACGCGGCTGCCGCACTGGTTCGGCAGCACCGGTGACGGCCCCGTCGAGATCCTCAGCCTCTTCGGCCGCCAAGGCGAACGCGTACACGTACGCGCCAGATCCCGCCCCCTGGACAAACCCGACCACTGACCGCCGCCCGCCACCCCCTGGGGCCTGCCGACGAACCGGTGCCTGCCTCGCGGCGCTTGGCCGACGATCACAGTCGTTAACACCTATGACGGACGCAGATGACCAAGTATCCAGGACACCGACTACATGATCAACGGCCCTTACCAGTCTCAACCCCCTGCATCGCACCTACCCGTGCCTGACATAGCACGGCCGGACAAGCGGCACCCGAAGCCATAAGAGGTGGCTTCGGGTGCCGCTTCGGCTGTACGGCCAGTGCACACGAGGAAGAAGACTCTGGGGCGGGCGGTCAAGCGGCCTGGCCGAGGCCGGCGGCGGTCAGGTCCTGCTCGCGCAGCGGGGTGAAGTCGACATCGAGTTTCGGGTCGTACGCGTCGGGCTGGATGCCGAGTTCGTGCGTGCTGTACTCGCCGAACCGGTTGATGTGCTCGGTCAGGTACGGCGAGATGTGGGCCAGGTCCTCCGGGTCGATCTTCCAGCCCTCCTCCAGCAGCTGCCGGACGATCTCCGCGATGTCCAGGGCGTTGTGGAAGATCACCGCGTTCGTGAGCAGGGCGTTGAATTTCATCGCCTTCTCCTGCTCTACGGGATCGTTGTCGGCGATGACCCCGCGGTTGCCGAAGCCGATCCACTGGGAGAACCGGTTGAACGACTCGACCTTGTTCGTTGCCGCGGTCACCCGCCGGCGCAGCGGCGCGTCGGTGATGTAGCGCAGCAGCTGCACGGTGCGGATCACACGGCCGACCTCGCGGAACGCGGCGTAGGTGGCGTTCTTCTTGGAGCCCGACCGCAGCCGCTTGAGCAGCGTGGACGAGGAGATCGCCCCCTCGCGCACCGAGACGGCCACCCGCATGAGGTGCCGGAACTGGGACTCGATCAGGTCCCAGTCGATGACGTTCTTGCCGGGCTCGCCGAACAGGGCGTCGACGTGCACGTACTCACTCTGCTTGCTGGGCCGGTAGAAGGTGGAGTCCTTCCAGTTCCGGATGCGGGGCATCAGGTCGAAGCCCAGCAGGTGGGCCAGTGCGAACACCGGGAAGCTCTGGCCCTGCGTGTCCGCGTGCACGGTGGTCGGCTGCACCTCGGAGGTGTTCTTCAGCAGGCCCTCGATGATGTAGACGGCCTCCCATACCCCGCACGGGATGAAGTGCGTGAACAGCGCGATGTAGGTGTCCGAGATGTGGTGGTAGGCGATCCCGCCCGGCTTGCCGTACCGGACGGACGTCTCGGCGAGCAGGTTGTCGAGGTAGGTGTCCATGTGGGTGCCGTCGGCGGCCACCGCGGTGCCGTCACCCCACGCCTGGGAGATGTCCAGTTGGGCGTGCGCGTTGACCAGGTCGGCGATCGCCTCGTTCAGCAGCACGATCGAGAAGTGCCGGTTCGCCGTGTACGACAGCTCGTGGCCGCTCACGCCGGGGATGTGCCGGGCGGCCTCGTACGGGCCCATGTTCGTGCCCTTCACGAACGTCGTGATCACGTAGCGGCCGAAGGGGTCGGGGAGCTTCGGCTCGTTGCCGGAGGCCGGCCCGAAGCGCCGCCACCACTCCACCCAGTACCCCGTGCGCGCCAAGAGCCCCATAAGCGACCGCTCCGGCATCCTGGCCTTGATCTCCTCCTCCAGCCGCTTCGCCGAGGGTCGCTGCCCCTCCGAGCGGTGCGGCTTCAGCGACGGAATGCCCGTCTCCGGGTCGATGACCAGGCCCTCGTTGTCCGGGTAACCGGCGTCCGCCGCCGCAGCGGCATCCCGCAGCCTGTCCTCCAGCTGCCGACGGAAGAACGCGGCGTCGAACTCGGCCGTCTCACCCTCCTCGGCGAGGCCGACCTCCACCAGGTAGGCGCCCAGCTTCTCCTGGACGGCCTCCCACGCGAGCAGCTGCTCGGACCAGTCGGCGTACTCCTCCGACCCGACCACCGCGACATCGCCGGTGCGCAGTTCCTCCGCCAGGGCGGTGAAGACCATGGCCTCGAAGTGCTTGCGGATGAACTGTCCCGGCCGGGTCTTGTCGCACGCGGCCTTGCGCCAGTTCTGCGTGGCGAAGGAGATATCCACCTCTCTTCCCATCTCGTCGAAGGCGGTGATGTATTCCCCGCGCGCCGCCTGGTGGCGCTGGGCGTGCGCAAGCGCGTCCAGCACCCGCCCGTCCTCCGACGTGGCGGTGAACTCCAGCTTCTCCGCGAGGTCGAACATCACCGCCCGGTCCCGGCCGATCTGCCCGTACAGCAGCACCTCCCAGAAGTTGCCGTGATGGGCGGAGACCTTCTCGATCTGCTCGTACTGCCTGGCGAACCCGCCGAACTCTTCCACGGTCTGGGTCACCGCACCGAGCCCGCCGGCCTGCACCACCAGGGCCTTCACCATGGCCAGGATGGCCGGGGAGACGCCGCCGTCCAGCCGCTGGGCGACCTCATAGAGCGATGCCGCCTCGTCCAGGCCCTCCAGCGCGCGGCGGACCTCGGCGGTCATTGCCGCGGCCTTCGCCAGTGCCTCCTGGGCGGGTCCGTCGGCGTCGATGTTCTTGAGTACGGTGCGGTAGTTTCCGATCAGTGCCTCGACGATCTCCCGCTCGGTGAGCCGGATCTCCTCCAACTCCTGCTTCGCCTTCTTGATCTTCGTGGCCACCCGCTTGCAGAACATCGTCGCCAGGTCGTCGCGGCCCCGCATCCTCGCCTTGTGCGTCAGGCACGCGATCAGCGCGACCTGCTTGACGGGTGCGTAGTCCCGCAGCTCCGAGGCGTCCGCCGCGTCCGCTTCCCCGGCGAAGTCGGTGATCTTCCCCGTGGCCACCGACTCCATCCACACCGCCGTGTCGCCGAGCTCGTCCACCCACTCCAGGCGCTTGGCCAGGTTCTTGAAGTGCGACCAGGTCGGCCCTTGGGCGGGCTTCTTCAACCGGTTGAACAGCGTCGTCCCGTCGCTGTCGCGCTCCTCCAGCAGACGCAGCAGCCCGGCTCGCTGAAATGGGCTCATCCGGTCGTGGATGCCCTCACGGATCGAGGCGTTCACCTCGTGCGGATCTTCGAGGCCATCTTGTCGAAGGTGGAGAACCCCGGCAGCTCCAGCCCGGCTTCCACGACCTTCTCCAGCGCGATGTTGATCAGATCCGCCGGCCGGTTCTTCGCCGCGGCCTCCTTGCGGATCGACCGCTCGACGATCCGCCGGGCCGCGCCCTGGTCGTACTTCACGCCGACCTTCGTGCGGACCAGGCCCCGGTGGTGCTTGGCGGTCCGCTCCGCCCGGTGCAGCGGCAGCGTGCCCTCCGGTAGCTCCACCTGGCGCCGGACAAACTCCACCACCTGCTCCGGGACTTCCGCCAGCGCCGGGAAGCAGCCCATGCGCTGGTACGACTTCAGCATCAGCAGCAGGGCCAGCAGATGCTCATCACCATCCGTGGCATCGGCCGCCCACTGAAGCTCGTCACGAGTCGGCGAGAAGAAGAGATGCAGCTCATGCGCGGTGATCAGCCGCTTGAACCGCGGATACGCGGTCCGTTCGATTGAGGTCACAATCCTGCCCCGTGCCCAGACGACAACAACATCAACACAAACGACACTGAGCCGAATGGGTGGCGGGACGCGGGCCCCTCAGAGCTTCAAGATCAACTCATTGCCCCTTTGACCCGCATCTCGGTCAGACCCCGTATGGGGATGTACGTCAGGCGCCGGCCGCTGGGAGCAGGCCCGGGTGCCGCAGCCGACCGGACGCTGGAGGCTGTTCATCAGTCAACGCCCGAGGCCCGCTGACCGCCGTTTGTGGCTGCTGACAGGATTCTTACTGGCGCGTCCGCCGTGGGTTCAGCGTGACTGAGGGGCCTTCATCGGGAACCCACGGTGTCTTCTGGAGGTGTGCTCAAAAGTGCGGTGGGTTCGTTGCTGCTGATCGGCAGAGTAGTACGGGTATGCCCTAAAGGGACATGGGATGATCTTGACGCCCGCCGGGGGTGTGCCGGACGACCTTCGAGATGCGTACCGGACCCTCTGCCCCGACACTGAGCATCGGGGCGGGAACGACCGGTGCTTCGGTGAGGAAGACACCCATGTCTGATCGTGTTGCGATGGAGCGCGTGTGGGTGGCGCACACGGACGGCGAGTTCGTGCAGCTGGACCTGCAGGCCACGATGAGCACGATGACCGACAGCCCCACAGTGGTCCATGTGCCGACCGCGATGGGCGGCGTGGGCCGCCAGAGTGTCGCGGACTTCTACGAGCGCTGGTTCATCGGGCGCAACCCGGCGGACTTTGCGCTGAGGTCCGTGTCCCGCACCGTCGGGGGCGACCGGATCGTCGACGAGATGGTCGTGTCCTTCACCCACGACATCGAGGTCCCGTGGGTCCTGCCCGGCGTGGACCCGACCGGGAGAGCTGTCAGCGTGCCCGTCATCGCCGTCGTGGGGTTCCGCGACGGAGCCATCGACAGCGAGCACATCTACTGGGACCAGGCATCGGTCCTCGCCCAGACGTGCCTGCTGGACGCCGACCTGGTCGCGCGGCTCCCTGTAATCACGGATCAGTCGGACGTCCTGGACGGTGCTCTCCCGCTGAACCAGCTGGCTCTGACGCCACGGAAACCCCGGCCACCGGCCTGATTCACCCGCGGGCACTCGACCACGCGGCCGGTGAGGTTGTGCAGCTCGACCTTGTGCCGCAGTTCAAGGAACTGGAAGAACACCGCCAGCGCGCCCGCCCGGCCGGTCCGGGCCGACGGTTTGGCGTCACGGAGCACCTTGCCGAAGTACACGTCGGCGTCGGCCAGCTCCATCTCCCACAGCGGGCGGCCGAACCAGTCCCGGGTCAGTTCCAGGTGGTTGGTGTCGTTGCGGATCGTACTGTCGACCAGTCCGGCCGAAGCCCTCGCGAGCACGAACCCCGCCAGGACGTCGGTCTCGAACTCAGCGAGTTCCTGCTCGCTCACCGGGGCCCGGTACTCACGTAGATCGCGCACTACGGCCAGAGCCAACCCACGCCTCCTCGACTTCACCCAGGCTGAAGAAAGCCCGGCAGGGATGAGGCTTACGCACTCCGCGCGAGGTTGGGTCAGAACGGGCCATGCTCACCCGGACGAGGGAACGCGCCCTGGTGCAGGCACTCTCCAGGCACCGGCCGGTCGTGGATGAGGCTGGGGACTCAGCGACTATTGCTCACCCGGCTGCTCTCCCCCCGACCGCCAACTAGGTTCTGTCTCCCCGATCACGATCAGGGAGCTAGGTTCTGCATCCTGACCAACAGCTGAGAGCAGAGGGTGTCGTACGCCCATCGCTCCCATTTGTCGGCCGGCCACGCGCGGTCGCGGGTCAGGACCAGGAAGAGCTCCGGACTGAGCAATGCGTAGATGATGTCCGCCGCCTCTCCTGCGGAGGGGGCGGGGCGGGCGCCGGGTTTCTCTGTCAGAGCCTTCGCGGCTGTCGAGATGACCGTGTATCGCGGGTCGGTCTGGTCTGGCCACAGCTCCCGGATTTCTGGGTTGGTCGCTGTCGCGGCGCGGACCATCTCGTCGATGGCTGCGACACGTTCGAGTGTCCTGCGGGTGCCGGCGACCAGCGCGGCCAGGGCGGACTCGGCGGTAGGCGCGGTCGTGACCTTCGTGAACCATGGCCGGTCCATCGTGGGCACGGGGTCGTCGTCTCCCGCGATCGCGACATCGACCAGTTCCTTGAGCAGTGAGGGCTTGTTCCGGAAGACGAAGTAGATCGTCTGCACCGCCACGCCCGCCCGGTCGGCGATCTCCTGCAGCTTGGTCGCCCCGTAGCCCTGCTCAACGAAGAGGCCGGCGGCCGCGTCGATGATCCGCCGCCGTGTCTCCCGGGCCTTGTCGCCCCGTTTTCCCTTGACCTCAGTCATGGCTGGAGTCTATATCTAGAGGTGAACTCTAGAGGTCAACTCTAGTCACTGGAGGGGTGAGTCATGCACGCCATCGCCAACCGTGAGCAGGCAGAGGCATGGAACGACTGGGAGGGCATCCACTGGGCTGAACACTCCGAGCGCTACGACGCGATGATGGGCGCGTTCAACGCGCCTCTGTTCGCCGCCGCGGGCATCGCGGCCGGCGACCGGGTCCTCGACGTCGGCTGCGGCACCGGCCAGACGACGCGCACCGCCGCGCGGCAGGCGTACGACGGAGACGTCGTCGGAATTGACCTGTCCGCGCCCATGCTGGAACGCGCCCGCCGTGACGCCGCCGCGGAAGGCATCGGCAACGTCACCTTCGAACAGGGCGACGCCCAAGTGCATCCGTTGCCCGGCCGAGGCTTCGACGTCCTCCTCAGCCGCGGCGGTGTCATGTTCTTCGCCGACCACATCGCGGCCTTCACCCATCTCAGGCACTCGCTCGCACCAGCGGGCCGACTCGCGTTCCTCGGCCCGCAGCCCGCGGGCCCGGACAGCGCCTACGCCCGTGCAACCGCCGCCCTCTCCCCGTTCCTGCGCGAGGCATCCCCCGCCGCAAGGGGCATGGGGTCCCTCCTCGACCCCGCGCACATCCGCCAGGTGCTCACCGCCGCCGGGTTCACCGACATCGACGTAGCCCCCGCCGAGGCTCCCATGACCTTTGGCGCCGACGCGGGCGACGCCACCGACTTCATCCTCGCCATGGGCCCGGTGCGCCACAACCTGCGCGATGTCGACCCGGAGACCACCGCCCGTATCCACTCCGAAGTGCGCGACGCACTCACGGAGTTCGAGACCACCGACGGTGTCCGCATCCCCGGGCACGTCTGGATCGTCACCGCATCGCCGAAGCACACCCTCTCGATCAAGTGACACTTCACTCCAGACGTGATCAGCAGAGGGGACCTGACAGACGATGAGTGGGCTCTGCTGCAGCCACTGCTGCCGGTGAGCAACAACCGGTGCGGCCGGTGGCGGGATCACCGTCAGGTGATCAACGGCATCATCCACAGGCTGGGCACCGGGGTGCAGTGGCGTGAGCTGCCAGAACGCTTCGGACCGTGGCAGACCGTCCGCAAACGGCACGCGCTGTGGTCGGCCGACGGCATCTGGGACAGGCTGCTGCAGCATGTCCAAGCCCAGGTCGACGCCGAGGGCGGCATCGACTGGGACGTCTCGGTCGACTCCAGCGTGATGCGCGCCCACCAGCACGCCGCAGGAGCGCCGAAGGCGGCTCCGCCCGCCCCGACCAGGCCCTCAAAAGAGGGCTCCGCGGAGATCGCTTCGGATCCCGGCGGTGCAGAACCCGGAGCCCCTACTGGAGGAGGGGGGGCGGCGGGGGAGCAGCTGGGGCGCTCGCGTGGCGGATTCACCACCAAGGTCCACCTGAGCGCGGAGGGCCGATGCCGCCCGCTGTCGGTGCTGATCACACCCGGACAGCGGGCGGACTGCACGCAGTTCGAACCCGTCGTAGAGAAGATCCGCGTCCCACGCACCGGTCCGGGGCGCCCACGCTGCACCCCGGACAGCGTCGCAGCCGACAAGGCATACAGCAACCGAAAGACGCGCGCCTACCTGCGTCGGCGCGGCATCCGGCACGTGATCCCTGAGAAGAAGGACCACAAGGCGGCCCGCCTGCGGCGGGGTTCACACGGCGGGCGGCCACCGGGTTTCGACAAGGAGCGGTACAAGAAGCGCAACGCCGTCGAGAGAAGCAAGCCGCAGTGCTGTCATACCTGCGGCTCGGTTCCATCGCCGTCAGCTCCTTCCTCTCGCGCCTCTTCGTTCCCGGTGTTCATGCTGGCGGCCTGATTCTTCAACCAGGGGCGCCGGGTGTGCTGGCCGCGCGGCACCTGGTGCAGCGCGCGCAGGCGGTCGACCTCTGCCGGGTCGGCCCGGACGATCCTCAAGCCTGCCTGCGGGTGCAGGTAGCCGGTGGCCCAGCCTCGCCTGACCCAGGCATCCAGCGTGATCTCGGACATGCCCAGGTGCTCGGCGAGGTCGCGCAGCCACCACTCGTGTTCGTCCAGGTCGGGGCGGTGACGGTTCTGCTGCCGTGAGCGCTGGATGCCCAGGGCCGCAGCAGGTCGTTGACCGCGTTCCTGGTGAACGTCTCGCAGCGCTTGGGCGGGCGGAAGCCCTCGGCGTTGAGGTGTTCGGCGATCTGCGCGGTCGTGCAGCCGGCCTCGACCAGTTCGGCGGCGCGGGCACGGAGCCGGGGGTAGTAGCTGAGCTGGGTCAGGCAAGCCACGGGCCGTGCCACCTGCGCATCGGTGCGGTGGCCTCCGGCCCAGCGGACCTGCACGTTCACCAACTCGCTGGTGCCCAGCACCTCGATGCGGACCTGCTCGACCAGATGCCGGATCAGCTGCTTGCGGTCCGCGTCGGTGGTGGTGGGCGCGTGCCAGACCGCAGGCGTCCGCGCTCCAGGTGATAGGCCCCGATGCGGGCCAGGTCGCGGGCCGACTCCACGGCGCGGGAACGGTCCAGAAAGGTCCATCCGGCGGCCAGCCCGATCACGGCCTGATGCACGGCCTCGCGCCCGGCCTGGATCGCAGCGTGCTCGACGCGGACGCTCAGGTGCATCCGAGCCACACACACCCCGTGGCCGACGCCCTGGCGGACGAAGTACCTCGCGGTCGTCTCCGGCCGGTAGACGGGGTGGGAGACGACAGCGGCCGGCTCGATGAGGGTCTGGTGACCGGCCTGGCGGGCACGGTCGACGAATTCCAGGTCCTCACAGTCCCCGAGCCACCGGCCGCGGCGCCCCAGGTCGGTGCGGAACAGGCCGATGTCGAGCGCGGTCTGACGGTCGAAAAGCAAGTTGCAGCCGGTGACCCAGTACGGCCACACGGCCATCTCCCGGTGGTCGGGCCAGTCCACCGCGCCGTGGCACTCGCGCAGGGCCTTCGTCAACGCGACCACTTCACCGCCGGGGTACTCCACGACGGTGCGGCCGCCGACGGCGAACACCTTTTCCTCCTCGATCGCGGTCACCAGGGTCCGCAGCCATTCCGGCTCGGGGGTGATGTCCGGATCGGTGACGGCGACGTAGCGACCCCTGGCCGCGCAGATCCCACGGTTGCGTCCCGCGCTCAGTCCCGGCGTCGGCTCGTACAGCACCCGAACCACGAACGGCCAGTTGCCTTCCCTCACCGCCTCGGCGATCGGGCGGACCGGTCCGGGAAGGTCGTTGTCGACGACCACCGCCTCGAACTGGTCGGCGGGCAGGCCCTGGCGGGCCAGGGAATCCAGCAGGTTCCGCAATCGCGCGGTGTTCCCCCGGGCGCTCACCACGACCGACACCAGCGGTGCGTCCAGCTCGTCCATCGGTGCTCCCTCCTCACACGGCGTGTACGGCGGGGTCTATGGCACCGCCGCCCACCCCGGGCGGGGAAGGCGAAACGTGTTGCTGCCCTGTTGCTGAGCCTGCGCCGAACCGGTCCCCGGCGGCCGGGCAAATGGCTACTGTGCGGGTCATCAAGGGGACGTTGCGCAAGGAGGAGACCGCGATGCCCGACCAGCCGCTCTTACAGCACCCGCTGGCCGCACTGCGCTCCGAGCTCGACCTGACCGGTGAGAAGTATCTGGACCGGCTCGATGACGCGCACCACGCGCTCGGCTACGGCCGGATGGCCAAGCGACGGGAGAAGATTTCTCGCTGGGAGACCGGCGTCAACGACCCCGACCAACCCGCCCGCTACGCGATGGCCCACCTGCACGGCATCCCGCCAGAGGCCGTCACCGAACTCGGCTGGCCCGATTTCCTCCTGCTCGCCTTCCCTGGTGACCGCCCGGTTCTCGACAGCCCCTGGTCCTCTGCGGGTACCGTGGCAGCAGTAGCGGCTGCCGCTCGGGGAGGGTCCATGGATCGACGGGGTTTCCTGATCTCCAGCGGTGCGGCGCTGTCTGCCATCGCGACCAGCTGGAGCAACGCGGTCACCGCCCTGCCGCTTCCCCTGAACGCTCCCGGCCGGCGCCTCGACCCGGACGTGATGACCCGGCTCGAACAGCGACTGGACGACCTGCGGCACCTGGACGACGTCCTCAGCGGCAGCGAACTGCTTCCGGCGGCTACCGAGGAATACCGGCTCCTCAACCGGTTCGCCAGCAACGCGACCTGTGACAGCAGCGTCAGCCGCCGCCTGTTCTCCACCCTCTCCGAAGCCTCCCGCATGTGCGGCTGGCTGCACTTCGACGCCGACCAGCACGCACAGGCCCAGCGCTTCTACATCACCTCCCTACGGGCCTCCGCGTCCGCCGGTGACCCCGAGGTGGGCGCCAACACGTTGAACTTCATGGCGATTCAGACCTACTCCAAGGGCAACCCGCAGGACGCCGTTAACCTCGTAAGGACTGCCCAGGACCGTGTGAAGGGCTCCACCACCCCCCGCGTGCGCGCCCTGCTCCACGCCCGTGCCGGCCGGGCATTGTCCAAGACCGGCGACCTAAAGGGCTGCGCCAGGGAGTTCGACGCCGCCCGCGATGCCTTCTCCAGGGGCACCCACGACGACGATCCGTCCTGGGCCTACTCGATCACCGAGGGCGAGATTGAAATGCTGGCAGGCTCCTCAGCTCTCGACCTCGGCGACCCGCGCCGTGCCCTCCGGAGCTTCGCCGCCGCTCAGCAGGCCGAGTACAGCGCCGCCGGACACGTTCGCGATGGCCTGCTCTACCTGACGCGCACAGCCCGCGCCCACCTCGAACTGGGTGACGTCGACGCGGCCTGTGCCACGGCGACCGAAGTGCTGAGGCAGAACAGCAGCGTCAACTCCGTCCGTCCGTCGGACGCCCTCACCGAACTCCGCGAGCAGCTCGCCCCCCATCACGACGTCCGAGTTGTGCATGACTTCCTGTCCCTGAGCGCGTAAGTCGTCCCGCTCGTGCGATAGGGCAAGCCATTTGTCAGCTTCGACGTCCTACCTTGACGGAGCCGTCCCGGTGGTCCCCCGTGCCGCCGGGACGGCCAGGCCCTCCCCGCTCGTTGACTAGCCGCTAGCCGGGTCCGCCCTACGGCACGTTTCCGGCGTAGTCCGGTTTCCGTTCCGATGTAGTCCCCCGAATCCTCTTCAGCAGCCGCAATCGGTGGCGAGCGGGCTCCGGTCAACTCGTCAGTCGTTGTACCGAAGGGCCTTGAGGACCAGGGGGCGGGACATCGCGCCGTGGACGCGTTCGGCGAGTTCGTTGGCGCTGGCACCGGTCTTTGCCTGCTCGGCCCGCAGCGCGGCGCCGAGCAGGGCGCGGGCCTTGTCGACCTTGTTGAGTGCGTCCAGGACGGAGTCAACCGCGTCGGTGATGCTGGGCGGCGGCTCGGTGGTCAACGCCTTGACCGCTTCGTCGGGCTGCCCTGAGTCCTCCTCCGGCTCGACCTGGGGGTGGTCAACGGGTTGACCGGTCGTGGCGGGTGCACCTGGGTACCGGCGGCTGGAGAGATCGAGGACCTCCCGCTGCCACGGTGCGGGTTCGGGGTAGCCGACGGACTTCGGGTCAGCCAGGCCGCGGTTGACCTCGTCACGGTCGAAGGACGCCGGGTCGTACTTGTGATGGCCCCACTCACGCAACTCGCGGTAGCGCGGTCCTTTGCGGGCCCTGATCGCCCGCAGGGTGCGTTCGTAGCCGAGCGGGCCGCCGCAGTCCTCGGGCGGGCAGGCTCGGCGGCCAGCACTGCACCGCGGATAGCAGGTGTTCGCGGCGGGGCGGTGGATCTTCTCCACGGTGATGTGGTGGACCCAGTGGTCACCGAAGTCGTACACGTACCCCGCGCCGCTGCCCACCTCGGGCAGCATCTGGGCGACGGTGTACGCAGAAGGCTCGCGGCCGTTGTGCCCGTACGTCTCCCACCGGGCGCCGAACTCGTACAGGTGGGCGTCGTCCCAGCCCATGGCGACCTGGATGACGGCGTGCAGTCCGGACAGCGGTATGTGCGAGTAGACGTGGATGCGTCGCCACACCACCGGCTCGATGTCCGGCATAGATACTCGCAGTTGGTGCACCGTCTCCACGGGGCAACCGTATCGGCAGAGGCCCGCTCGCCGCCGTTTGTGGCTGCTGACAGGATTCTTACCGGCGCCCCATGACTCCCGCGAGTTCAGGCGAACTGAAGGTTCTTCAGCGCGAACCCGAGGGTCCGTTGCCCGGATTCCGGGGGATGGACCCTCGGGTTCGCGGGAACTCAGGCGAATCGGATTCGACGGACTGCTCCAGGAGAGCGCGGGCGGAGTCCGCGTAGCGGATCGCGGTCTTCTCGTCCATGCCGAAGACTTCGGCGAGGTGGAGTGGATCGGGCCCGTGGACGAGGGCCTCTTCAAGTTGCCGGTCGATGCGGAGCCGGTCCAATGTGGCTCTCTGGCCGCGCAGTTCGCGCTCGATCCACCAACTGCTGACCGGGTCTGTCTCCAGCGCGGTGTTCATGTTGATGATCAGGTGCGGGTTGGCGGTGCTCGGCCAGCGGCGGCGCCGGTGCTCCAGCCAGGCCAGCAGAAGCTGCCGGGTGAGGTCGTCCAGCGGATGGGTGCGTCCGGCGATGGTGATCCGGCGGTTGCCCAGGTCGGCATCGTCGAGTTGCAGGGCGCGGATCGCCCCGGGCCGGGCCGCATGGACCGCGGCGAGGGCGACGGCCAGGCGGCCGGCGGGCGAAGTGACCACCTCGGCAGAGCGGGCCACCTGATGCGGCAGCAGCGGCTGCAGCACGGGGGCGGCGGCCTGGCCGACCTTGATCCGGGAGGTCGGGTTGCGGAAGATGACGCCGTTCTTCCTGGCCCAGGCGAACAGCGACCGCAGAGCGACCAATGCCTGGTGGCGGTCCCGTCCCTGGAGCGTCTTGACGTGGGCCAAGACTTCGTCGCGGGTCACCTCACGCAGGTGGTCGTGGCCGGCCGACCACTCCAGCAGGGCCGGGCGAATCGCCGTGAGGTAGATCCTCACCGTGTCTGGGTCGCGGGCGAGGGTGCGCGGGCCGCCATCGTGCAGGGTCCGGGCCCACTTCTCGGTCTCCCGCCGGATGCCCGGGGCTATCCCGTCGAGTTTCGCCTCCAGCCAGTCCTCGAAGGGCGGACGCCGGTCGTTCAGGAAGATCTCCATCGCCTGAAGGACCTCGGTGGTGCGCTCGATGCTCAGGTTCAGTGCTTGCAGCGGGGAGAAGATCTCCGAGTGCCGGATCATGTCTCCCTCGGCGTACTCAGACAGCAGCATGACCAGTGCCCGGTCCACGTCCTGGCGTACTGCCCTGGGCCAGCCGCGGGCCTCGGCCAGGCCGTGCGCGAGGTGCCGAGCCCAGGCCAGCCAGCCGCTGGTAGTGGTGTCCGCCCGCCCTGGGTCGAAACGGTGGTAGTCGCGGCGGGCCCCGTCGAACAGCACCGGCTGGATCCATCGGGGGTACGGTCGCGCCGCAGGCGGCGGCGGAGGCTTGCGCGGTGCCCCTCGGCGGTCATAGCGCCGGGGCGGAGTCGTGCGGGCGCCACGCATCGACAGCATGTCGGCGAAGAAGAGCTGCTGATGGCGCCCGACACCGTCCAGAAAGTGCACGGCCGTGGCAGCCCCGTGCAGTCGGCCGGTCGCCCGAGCGTCGGCGCGGGCCTGGCCCCAGCACAACCGGCAGTACTCCTTGCGGACGGGCTGCAGCCGCCGACAGCCCCGGCACCGGCCGACCGTGTGGTCACGGGCGAATAGGTAGCAGGCTTGGCAAAGCCCGCGGACGAACGGGCGCTGGACTCGGCCCCAGGCCAGACAACTCTCGCAACTGGCCGGCCCCGGCACGCCCCGACGCCGGGCTTTCGCCCTCATGCCGGCGGCAGGGAACGGCCGTCACGACGCTTGGGCACGACTGCCGAGGCCACCGCCGAGCCAGCCGCTGACGCGGCAGCCCGCTGGCCGGTCTCCTCACCGGGACGGGTGACCTTGTCCGGCTCGGGGATCAGCAGGTCGCCGATCTCGCAGCCGAGGACGACACAGATGACGTCCAGGTCCTCCAGCTTGAGGGAGACCGGCTGGCCGGACCACAGTCCGGACATCTTCCCCGCCGAGATCACCAACCCGTGCTCGGCCAGGCTTCGTTGGAGTTCGGACGCCTTCCAGATACCCTTGTTCGCGGCCGTCAGCCGCAGGTTCCACCTCATCGGATCAGCCCTTCCAGCCGCTTCGCGGCTCGCTCGGTCCCGGCGACCCAGGCGTCCTCGACCCGAGTCTGCTGAACATGGACGTACCGCATCGTCGTGGCGATCCAGGAATGTCCCAAAACCTCCTGAATTACGAGCAAGTCCAGCCCGTTCTCATAGAGTTGGGACGCGCAGAAATGCCGCAGAACATGCGGCGTCAGCTTCTCGCCCCATCCCGGCAGATGCGCTTTGGCCGCGTCCTTGAGCCCGCCGCGCAGGGCGTCGTCGCCGACCCGGCGCGAGGAGCCGTCGGCGTTCTTGCGCTCGGAGGGGAACAGCGGGGCGCCGGGGCGGGTGTGGTCGTCGTCGAACTGGCCCCACACGTCCTCGATGAACCACCGCAGCGCGCGGTCGGCGCCGTTGATCAACGGGACCATCCGCTCGCGCGGCCCGGAGCCGCGGGCGCCCTTGCCGTGGCGGACATGGAGTTTGCCGAAGCGTCCCAGGTTCCACTTGATGTCGTCCAGGTCGAGCTTGCATGCCTCACTGACCCGGAGGCCGACCTGGGACATCAGCTTCGCCGCGGTGTAGTTCCGGGCGGTCGGGGTGAACTTCCGGCAGGTCGCCAGCTCGCCGCCCCAGCCGGTGAACAGGACCCCGACCTCCGGCTCGGTCGGAGGGATCCGCAGCTGGGCGTCCTTGGCCCCGCGCGGCCGGTTCATCTCGTCGATCGGGCACTCGACCACGCGGCCGGTCATGCGGTGGAGTTCGGCCTTGTGCCGAAGCTCCAGGAACATGAAGTACGTGGTCAGCGCCTGCGACCTGGCCAGGCGGGTGCCGCTCGGTGAGTTCCGCAGGACCTTCCCGAAGTACGCGTCGGCGTCGGCGGGCTCCATGTCCCACAGCGGCCGGCCGAACCACGTGCGGATCTGCTCCAGGTGCCCGACGTCCCCGCGGATGGTGCCGTCCCCCAGGCCCGCCGAGGCCCTCGCCAGGACGAACCCGGACAGCACGTCCGTCTCGAACCGCTCCAGCTCCTGCGCCGACGCGGGCGCCCAGTGCTCACGCAGGTCCCGTACGACTGCCAGCGCCGCCAACCCGAGCCTCCTCACCTTCAGCCCGACTACGGATCGGCCGGACAAGGTGAGAACGCTTCAAGAATCCCGAGGTTACGTCAGTCGACGGCAAGACACCCTGACGAGCGAGAACTCCATGGCCAGCCGGCCAACGAGGCTCGGGGCGCTTCCGATCTAGGCTGGGCTCGCACAGCCGCCCCCTGGAACTGGAGTTCTCATGCGTGTCTTCGTCGCTGGCGCCACCGGCGCTGTCGGCAGTCTGCTCGTCCCGATGCTGGTTGCGGCTGGGCACGAGGTCACCGGGACCTCACGGACCCTGGCCGGGATCGAGCGGATCAGAAGCCTCGGAGCGACGGGAGCCCAGGCGGACGCGCTCGACGCGGACAGACTGCGGCACGCGGTCAGCGCGGCAGCACCGGAGGTAGTGATCCACATGCTCACCGACCTCGCTGGCGCGGACGGAGCCGCCAACGGCCGAATACGCCGCGAGGGCACCCGGAACCTGGTGGAGGCCTCGAAAGCGGCTGGGGTCAGCCGGATCGTCGCGCAGTCGATTTCCTGGGCGTACGCACCAGGCGAAGGCCCGGCCGAGGAGGCGGTACCGCTCGACAGCACGGCCGCTCAACCCCGAGCCCGGATGGTGGCCGCGGTCAGGGCCTTGGAGGAGACGGCGGCCGAGTTGGAGACAGCGGTCTTGCTGCGCTACGGCCTGCTGTACGGGACCGGCACCTGGTACGCACCGGGCGGCGCCTTCGCGGCAGCCCTGGGGGGCGACCGGTCGGCGCGCTTCCTGGGGAGCACCGTGGTGAACGACGCGGTGAGCTCCTTCGTCCACGTCGCCGACGCGGCAGGCGCCGCGCTGGCCGCCCTCGACTGGCCAGGCGGACCGGTCAACATCGTGGACGACGAACCCGCCCCCGCCCGCGAGTGGCTTCCGGCCCTGGCCAAAGCCCTCGGCGTGCCCGCACCCGGCCCGGTGGCGGGCCGGCAGGAGTGGGAGCGCGGCGCTCTCAACGCGCTTGCTCGAAGCCGGGGTTGGCAGCCCGAGTGGCCGAACTGGCGGACCGGTTTCGCCGCCCAGTGCGACGTCCTGTGAGTTCTCCAGAATCTTGCTGAGGTCCTTAACCACGGCCAGCGCCGTCAGCATGCGCCTCCTCGACTTCGACCAGGCCGCAGAATGGTCGGACGGAACGAGGACACTTCAGGAATTCCGAAGTTACGTCACAGGTTGGCCGAGCACGCCAACGAGGGAGAAACCCCAGACCAGGGACTCTGGGCCCCAGCAGGAGTCACGGGAACTCACGGGATGTCGCACACCGTCTCGGGCCCGTCGGGGCCGACGACGACTTCACCCTGTGCGGTCCACTTCCGAAGCGCGTGGCGTACGCCGGCGGTCTCCTCGATGAGCTGGATGACTGCCCTGGGCTGGCTGCCGTAGAGCCCGACCCCCCGGTATGTCCGCCGGGCGGTGGCCTCGGACGCCCATTCCCCGGTAACCGCCGGGCCGCCCTCCCTGAACTGGAAGACGGCCAGGAACCTTGTCGTCACCGGCCGGTCCCCGCGGCCGCGGCGGCCCGCACGGGCGTGATGCCGGGGTGGTGCTCGGTGTAGGCCTCCCGATGCTCCTCGACGTGGTCGCGCCCGGCTTGCGTGACGTGCAGCAGCGGCCATGTCCCCAGCTTCTTGGTGGTGACTGATCGCTGGCCTCGATGGCCGGACCGTTCACTCGGGAGCATCGGCTCCGTCGGGGGCCCGCTCGTCGTCGCCTCGCTCGCACAGGGCGGTCACCTCGGCGTGCCGGGCCGGAATGCCCTGAGTGCTCGGAGTACCGCGACAACGTCGGCCCTGGATACGGTCGCCCCATGAGTGAAAAGAGCTTCCCACCTCCTGCGGCTGTTCCGGTGTGTGAGCGGGAGTCGTGCGACAAGCCGCTGACCCCGTCCCGGGGGGCTACCCCGCGTCGGTATTGCTCCCAGTCATGCAGGCAGCGGGCATATGAGGCACGGCGTCTGCGGGAGACCGTGGCCATGGCGATGGCTACAGCAGTCCAGCAAGAGCGGGCTGCAGTCGCTCGACGCCAGGCGTCACATGACGCGTCACATGACGCGTCACTGTGACGCGTCACAGTGACGCGTGAGACGGCGGCGAATTGTGCCCAGTCCGAGAATCCGCCGGCCGTTTCGCGCGGCTAGCTGGTCGTCGTCGTGACCCGCCAGGAGTGCGTCCTTTCGTGACGTCGTACCGGGCGCTAGCACTGACCCGGCCTGTTGTCAGTGGCGTCTGCCACCCTGTACGGGCGCCCGGCGGTGCCCCATCACCTCGAAGCCGATGCCACCGCCGGGCAAACATGAGAGCCGCGTTCCATAGGTCACCGCATCCGGGTCACTGTCAGCGTCCCGTGCCGGCCCGACCCGGCCAACACCTCCACGACCAGATCCGTCTCCACCCGCGTGTACGGCTCGCCCCCGGCCTGCCGCTCCCCCACCACCACCGCACCGCCCAACGCCTCACCGATCCGCACAGCAAGGACCGGCTTCAGCCTCGCCGACACACGGGCGGGGCCGCCCTCGTCGCCGACCGCCAGGACCAGATGGTGCGGTCTGCGCCGAGGCCCCGTGAACCCGACAACCAGTGCGTCTACGGTGTCCGCGTGGCGTACCTTCACCCATCCTCCGCGGCGCCCCGACGGGTAGCTGGCCCCGCCCCGCTTCGCGACGATCCCCTCGATCCCCTGTTTCCGCAGGACGTCGTACCAGACCGCAGCCACCTCCCGGTCCTCGGTCGCGGGCACAGCCTGGATCGGCGGCCCGACATCAGCCAGCAACTCCAGCAGGTAGGCGCGGCGCGTCGTGTACGGGCGGCTCCGGCAGTCCCCGATCGCCGGGTCAGGGTGCTGCAGGACGTCCCAGCAGGCGTACGAAGCAGGATGCCGGGCGGCAAGGGCACGTGCCCGGGTGACTGATGACGCGGCCCGTGACTGCGCCGCGGCGAAGTCGAGCCGACCGTCCCGCCAGATCACCGCCTCACCGTCCAGGACCGTGCCCGGCCTCAGGGCCATGGCGGCGACGGCCAAGTCCATCCAGTGCTGCGTGACGACCCTTCCCGACCGGGCGTACAGGATCACGGTGTCGTCGGTGCGGTGCAGCACGGTCCGGTGACCGTCAAATTTGGGTTCGTACCACCAGCCCGGCCCGTCAGGCAGGGTCGGAACCGCCTGGGCCAGTGCCACTTTGACCGGGAACTCCACACGACGATCTTGCAAGCCTCTGCCGCGCGCGGCGCCCGGGGCGGTCCGGACGGCCTACCCCTTCTCGGGCCGACTACTATCGAACACGTGAGCGAACAACGGGTGGCCCCGCGTGTGACTGTCACCCTCCCCGGGGCACGTGCCGTCGTAGGGCGCCTCCATGCGCGTCGACGGGACGCCGATGGGCAGTGGGTGTACGAGGTCTCGATCGACGTACCCGCCGCGGCCGTCCGCCCCGTCGACGGCGAGGACTACGGCCAGGTCCCCACCGACCGGGCTGGCGGCCGTCCGGAGTGGGTACTCCAGGCCCTCCCCCAAGACACCCCGGATCAGCGCGCTCTGGTCCTGCACAAGGCCGACTGCTGGGCCGCCCAGGGGCGCCTCACCCCGGCCAGCGGCAGCGAGGCCCGGGTCTTTGTCCAGCACGGGTGGGCCACAGCGTGCGACGTCTGCGAACCCACACCCTGATCGGGCGGGAGATGATCTCCGGGTGACTGTGCGCCGCCCGTTGGGCTCTGGACCCCTGCCTGCCCCTGCTCTGCCGGATGCTGCTCCCGGCGAACGTCTTCTGCCTACCGAGCGGCTAGTCGGGGACGGGGCCGCGGCGGGAGTTGTGGGCGGTACGGGGATGTACGTCAGGCGCCGGCCGCTGGGAGCAGGCCCGGGTGCCGCAGCCGAGTCGGCAGGGTGACGGGCCAGCCTCTCCGCGCCAGTCCACAAACCATGATCAATCTCGGAGCGTCAACAGCGGCGGCCGTCGACCTCGGGGAGGACGGGCTCCTGGCCTGACGGCAGCCGGATCCCGTGCCCGCCGTTCGGCGTCTCGGCCCCTACGGGCTGACGGGTGCCGGCAGCACGCGCTCCTGATACGTCCTGCCGGTGTACGGGTTGAGGACATAGACCTGGAACGGGGCCCACGCCCGGATTGCGAGGGTTTCCAGCTCGTAGTCGGAAGGGACCAGCAGGGCCAATTCTTCCGCCCAGGCCCCCAGGCGACGCGGATTTGGACAGGCGACTCCGACCAGCGTCCATTCCTCGCCGTCGGGCCCGCTGCGTTCATAGACCGGCCTGCTGTCGCCGTACCGGGAGTCCGGCGCACCGAAGATCAGGCTTCGATCGAAGAAAAGTTCCGCCAGAGCCCGGAAGTGCTTCCACAACTGCCGGTCCAGGCCCGTGCGGTTCCAGAACGCGGCGTACGCGCGGTCCTTGGCCTCCTTCTTCCTGGCTTTCTCTCGTTCCTCGATCGCCCGTCGCTGCGCTTCGGCCTTCTCTTCTCGGGCGCCCTCGGCTTCCGAGACCGCGTAGGCGGGGGTTGTCCACCACAGGCGCCATGCGTCGTTCCAGGACCTGGTCCAGCCCTCTGCCCACTCGGACCACCAGCGGCCTTCCTCGGTGACCCGCCGGGCGCTGGACAGGGGCTTGTGCGGCACGATCCGGCCCGTCAGCATCCACGACACTGCGTCGCTCAGCGTCGCAGCGGTCGGCGACCAGCTCATCGGCCGCGTGGACAGGCGAGCCAGGCCGGCGGTCACCGCCCACTCCTGCCCGCGTTCCTCGGGGGCCTGGACCAGGAGGGTGGGCACGGCGCCCACCCACGGGCGCGGCCGGAAGCCGAACCAGCACACCCGCACCCCGTCGCGCTCGTACAGACCGGTGCGTGCCGCGATGTCCTCCACGGTGATGGGGGACAGCTGCGCCTCCAGGGCCATCAGCCGGGTGCCGTCGGGCCCGAAGACCATCACGTCCGCCCGCCATTCTCCGGTGGGTGCGGCGACCTCCAGTTCGGCCTGGAAGCCCGCGGCGCGAGCACAGGTCACCAGTTCCAACTTGAGCAGGTGATGCTCCAGCGACTCGTTGGCCAGCGAGCACGTTGGCGGCTTGGTGCGGTGGTAGAAGTGCCGGGTGCCGAGCTTGGAGAGACGGGCGCGGACCTGACCGCCGCACTCAGGGCACGTCAGGTCCACACCACGCACCCGGTGGATCTCCATCCACGAGCGGCCGCAGCCCAGATCCTCCAGGGTGACGTCCAGCCGCCCCCACTCGGTATGAACGGCAGTCAACTGCACTGGGCCCCTCCCCCGTCCGGCCGTGCGGCCATGATGCGGCCAGCTGCTGGCACGGCACGCCGTAGAACTCCGAACAGATGGCGCAGATAACTGCCCTGTTATCTGCGGCAGGACGGGGCGCCACTTTCCCGGACACTTTGCGGCTGGTGTCTGGGTTAGGACTTCGGGGCCGTATAGGGGGTTGAGAGCATCTGTGTGAGATTGTGCACCTGTACGCTCCATGACCGTCTTGCCACAGATAAGGCCCAACCCGTCCGTCGCGGCATCATCGCCTGATGGACGGCACACGATCACCGGAAGATCAGGGCGTGCCCTGGGTGTCCTGGTTGTCCTGTGACTGGGAGTTCGACGTGCCCTGGTTGTCCTGTGACTGCTGGTTGTCCTGTGACTGGGAGTTCGACGTGCCCTGGTTGTCCTGTGACTGCTGGTTGTCCTGTGACTGGGAGTTCGACGTGCCCTGGTTGTCCTGTGACTGCTGGTTGTCCTGTGACTGGGAGTTCGACGTGCCCTGGTTGTCCTGTGACTGCTGGTTGTCCTGTGACTGGGAGTTCGACGTGCCCTGGTTGTCCTGTGACTGAGTCGACTGCGAGTTGAAGATCGGCGGACTCTGGTTCTGATCCTGCGGCTCACGAGTCGGCGTAGTGTCCTGGTGGGAGTCCTTGGGTGGGTAGAGGAAGTTCTGGATTCCCTTGTTCGCCCAGTCAGGTAGCGACGGCAGCGTTCCGAAGGGGTTCGTGATGACGTTCTTCGGCTGGGTAGGGTGCAGCGGCTTCACGGGTTGCACCGGCTGCACGCGGTTCAGCAGACCATGGCGAACTCTCGTATGCGTGCTCTGAGAGCACCGGGTCAGGTCAGGCGACACACGGCACAGCAGGCCGCCAACCACCTTCCTCTGAACCTGTGCTCTCTGGGGACTCTGCTGGGGAATGCAGGGATGCGAGGGGTCATTTTCCAACTCGCACGGTGACAAGCTGGGCGCTTTGACGCTTTGCGGGGCTGCGGAAGCCACGTTGCTTGACGCGAAGGCTCCCCCCAACGTCAAGGGGCCGCAGATGCCTACGGCTACGACTGCACGGCGTGGCAGTTTGGGGTTCATGACTTTCCCCGATCGAAACAGTTGAACAGGCAACACCCAACGGGCCACGTGCGTTTCGCACTCCCGGCCGACGCGTTGACGTACCTCGTCGTAGGTCTCATCTGAGGGGCGCATCTCGCGCCTTCCGTCTTTTTCACCCTACGCCCGCGGCCACCGCGCTGTAACGCTCAGGCGCCTGATCGCAGCTGTTATCTGCGGTACCGGTCACCGTGAGCTGCGGCTACACCAGACCAGGAGTGCGTGAAGCGCCCCTGTTATCTGCGGCAGGGCCGTTAGAGCCAGTCTTCGTTCCGATGTTCCTCAACCCCCGATCCCCAGCCCGAGTTCGGGAAAGGGCCGGAGCTGGATCCCCACCCGTCGGGGTAGGGCAGTTCACGGGGTTCGGGACTGGGCGCCGGGACCGCCTTCTGCTCCTGGTCCTCGTCGTCGTCCGCGAAACAGGTGCACTCCTCGTACGGGCTGGACGATCCGGCGCCGCACTCCTGGCAGTACACGCCGTGGTCCGGGTCGTCGTAATCGTCGTCCGCGTACTCGTGGTGCCGCCAGCCCGAGCACTCGCCGTTGTAGCAGCCGCAGCCGGGGCACTCGGGGCAGACCATCCCGATCGTCCAGCCGCACTTCTCGCACAGGAGCTGGTTGCGCGGATCGTTCTGCTCCTGGCGCAGGTAGTCGACCGCTTCCCGGTATGTGTTGATGTCGACATACGTCTCCAGGTACTCGACCAGGGTGTCCCGCTCGTCCGGGTCGGGGTGCTCCAGGAGCGCGATGGCGCAGGCGTGCTTGATGCCCAGCTCGTCCTTGAGGTCGGCCAGGGCCTTCTTCCGCGCGTGGTTCTTCGGCACTCAAGCTCTCGTTTCCGCGGCTCGCGGTGATCCCAGACTCACCGGCCGCCAAGAGCGAGGCCAGCAAGGGTGATGCGGAGGGTGGGCGGCTCGGCGCGGAGCACCTTCGGTGTTGCTCGTCCGGTCTGGGCCAGACGATCCGGGCCGCGAGCCGGGCCCACGGTCTCAACGACCGCAGACCCGACTGTAGCGAACGGCACCGACACTCAGGGCGAGATACGCGGCGCGGACAGGAGTCATGTGGTGACCACCGTTCGCGCCGGGCGGCACCGGGGCCTGGTGCGCGGGCTTGGGGGAGAGGGTCAGGCGGAGAAGGTGCCGCCGGGATCGGTCGGACTGGGCTGGTCGATGGCTTTCAGGGCCTCGCCGAGTTCCAGGAGCGCGGCCCTCATCATCAGTACGGCGCCTGCGAAGGCCATGCCCGCGTCGCCGGCCGGAAGGAGCAACGCACGCGCGCACGGGCCACGTCGCACGAGGACGAACAGCGGCTCTAGCCGAACGGAGCGGGGCCGATGCCCGAGCATCCGACCTCGTGCGGTGGCCCGCTAGTTGCCATGAACTCGCTCTCACGGCCATCGGGCATCCGGAGTACGCCCGGCGCCGCGTCGAAGAGGTCTACGTCGCTGTCTCCGACCGGGCTGACGTTGCCTGCCCAGGTGCTGTCTTCGTAGTACTTGGACGCGGCAACGTTGGCAGGGTCCGAACGCAGGACAAGGGAAGCCGTCACAGGGACTTCGCGGCCGTCTGGGAAGAGAACCGTGGCGGGTCCGACGTAGCGGGGCCGGCCGTCGTCTTTATGGAAGCGGGGTCGGGTCATGCCCTCATCTTTCCCGTCCCGTGCCGACCCCGTGGCGAGAATGCGCCTGATCTCCCCGGCCGCCCGCGATCAGTCCGCACGGACCCGCGCAGCCGAGCGGGAGCAGACCAAGCGGCAGCGCGCGGACCGCATGCTGTCCCGGCTCACCTGACCAACGCCCCGACCATCAACGCCCGCGCGGCCCAATCATCACGTGACGATTGGGCCGCGCGCCGGTACGGTGACAGCATCAATCATCACGTGACGATTGGAGGCCCCATGGCGACGTGCCCGGTCTGCCACCAGGACCTGCCCGCCCAGCGTGGCCCCCGTGCCCGCCGGTACTGCTCCCGCGCCTGCCAGGCCAAGGCATACCGGGCCCGGCAACAACAGCACTCCGGGCACCGGACCGCCGCGGCCGACGAACTCGAGCTGCTGCGGGAGTACGACAGCACGCCCTCGCTCCAGCTCGCCGACCAACTGGCGCTCGCCGCCCGCAGGCTCGCCGGCGCCCTGACCGCCGGGCAACCTGCCGACGACTTCGACATGGGCGTGGTGGCCCGCATCCCGGTCGTACTGGCCGCCCGCGCCCGACAGGCCGCCCCTGCCGCCCAGGCGGTGCACGGTCGCCCGGACAGCACTCCCGCCCCGAGCGTGACCGTCGTCAACCTGGACGAGCAGCCGGTCAGCACCAGTACGACCGCAGGCGCCTCCTCACCCGCTCAACCGTCACGTGACGAACCGAAGAAGGCGAAGCCCGTGCGCGCCCCGGCGCGACCACTGAAACTCTCCAAGAAAGCCGCCAGGGCCGTCGTCGACGCGGCCCAGCTCAAACGGGACAAGGGAAGCGGACGTTGGGTCCTTTGCAGTGGTGACACCGTCCTCGGCTACGTGGAGCCGTCCTATGGCGGCACCTCCCGCTCCGGGCGCAACGGATGGGTCGGCATGCTCTCAGACTCCCTCAGCCCCGGCCAACGCTGCCCCACCCGCGAAGCCGCAGCCGTCGACCTCGCCGGGAGCTGGGTCC
This sequence comes from Streptomyces sp. NBC_00873, assembly GCF_045207415.1. NCBI lineage: Bacteria > Bacillati > Actinomycetota > Actinomycetes > Kitasatosporales > Streptomycetaceae > Streptomyces > Streptomyces sp. NBC_00873. The sequence goes on along the minus strand of NZ_CP108804.1, from coordinate 156,917 downwards.
GCGTCGTCACCGCCACGCCCCGACGCACCCTCACCAGCGACTAGGCCCTGTACTCCTACCTCGGACACCAGCCACAAGGTACGGGCGGGAGCGTCGGATTGAGCGTTTGCCAACGTTGATTTCCGACGCGAACACCCGACAGGGCTGACCTGCGGAGATCCCCTGACCATGGTGGGGTGTGCGGATGCAGGTGAAGCCGATGCCTGGCCATGAAGGCGCGGGCGATCGGCTTCACGTAGGCGGGTGCGCCAACACCTGCCTCTTTCCCCTCTGCGTGCCGGTTGGAGCCAGTAGCAATAAGGGCCGGACGCTACATGCCTGGGCAGTTCGCGCTCCGTGGTTAAGAGGATGACCTAGGCCGTTCCAAGATCGTTTACTCTAAGCGGCGCGATATTGAATCAACCCAGGTCAGGGCTGTCCCGCTGCGCGAGGCCCTGAACACGAAGGGGCACCTTCTAATCACGGTCTTTCCTGGACCTGCGGGGGCACCGCGCGCAGGGTGCGGCGCTGTGACCTGCTGTTCTTCCCGCCTAGCGTCGTCTCGCTGAGTCGAAAAAGGGGTGGGGCGCACTGCCATCCCCTCGTGCTAGGGCCCTGCACAGGGCCCTGACCTGGGATGCCGTCCGAGAGAGTCATCCCGTACGACCCCTCGAATCGGTTGCAACGCGCATGCTCCCTACGACGAGATCACTTTGGAGTGTTGGTGAGCCAACGTTTTGACGGACTGTCTTTTATGTCGTACCGGCTGAGACGCTTTGCGGCAGCAGGTCCTGTTGTGGGCTGGGAGCGCCAACTCCCGTCAAGCGCACGGAGGACGAAGGTTGGAGCCGAGCAGTACCGTCCGGCGATCTTCTGGTCGCCGGACGGTGATAGGGAGTCCCCATGGGCAGCAAGCCCTCGACCGCGGCGAGCACCGCGGCCACCATGCCGACGACGTCCGGTGTCGACGTCATCTCCGTGAACGCGACGGCGACCGAATCGCTGTCCGTACGTGAGACCACCTCCACGAACGGCCAGTTCGGCGTACCGCACGCGCTCGTGATCATTGCCTGCATTGCCACTGCGGCGATCCTCGCCCCGTCCGGCATGAGCATCCGCGACGTCCTGTTCCTCATCGCGGGCGCCGGCGGCATCAGCGCCGCAGTCGTCGTGACGGTGATGACCGGCGGCCGCGGCGCCAGCGGTCGGATCGGCCGTTTCATGAGCGCCTACTTCACCTCGAAGAACTGAGGTGGTTGCCATGGGACGCCCCGAAAAGCCGGTAGACCGTACCGTTCCGGCGCGCGCGAAACTCGCGGACTTCCTGCGCGACCGTAAGACCGCGGTCAGCCTGACCCACCAACAGATGTCCGATCTCATGAACGGCTCGCCGTCGAAGGCCACCTTCGAGCGGGCCGCTTCCGGCGCCTCCGTCCCTCTCTGGGACACCGTCGAGGCCTTCGTCGAGGTAACCGTCACCAAGGAGGAGGAACTCGCCAGCAGCATCAGCCTCGCTCTGGCCCGCGGCCAGGAGCTGTGGATCCGCGCGCGCCGGGCCACCCGGGCGCCGTATTACGTCCACAAGGCGCCCGACCCGTCCCTCATCTCCTCCACGGCGGACCTCAGCCGGGCCCTGCGCCACCAGCACGTGTGGGCTGGCTGCCCCACGCCCGGTGAGATGGAGCGGATGTCCGGGCCTGGTGAGCTACCCAGCAGCACCACCCGCCGCATCATCGAGGGCAGCACCCTGCCCGTCGACCCCACGCAGGCTATTGCCTTCCTGAAGGCCTGCTACGTGCTCGCACCCGTCGACCTCGAACCGTGGCTCGCCGCAACGGTTCAAGTCTTCGAGAAGAAGAGCACGACGAGGTACCCGGGCAGGTGGACCAGCGCCCACTCAAAACTCCTCAAGGAGATCCAAGCAGCCAGCGACGAACAGAGCTCCCCGCCCCTACTTCGAGCCGCTTAATTCCGGTGCCGACTCGCGCCGCCCGCCGACCGCCGGGTCGGCGAGGAGGAAGCACTGCCGCTATGCCGCCTGCGCTTCACCGGCGTCCTGCACACCTGGGGCTTCGCCCTCTACCTCGCCAGCCGAGGCAAGTACGAGGACAACCTCCTGCCTACTGGCCTACCTATCGGCAGCCCCGAAGACTGCATGGACTGTGCCTGCTACCTCTACCTCGGTGACCAGCCGGCCTGACCAACACCCCTTCACGAACTAACGCGAAGGAGGACTACCGCGCGTCGAAGGCAACCCATGTGTTCCCCGGCAGCTCGGGCTTCCCAGGCACCGGTCGCCGCTCCTCGGTCCAGGCCTCGCCCGCGACTTCGGAAGCGACGTGACGCCAGAAGCGTGCCGCGCCCGCGTTCTCCTCCTGAAAAGCGATCTCCCATCGGCCAGGATGCGCGGCCAGGACGGCCTGCACCGCTCGCAACCCGAGGCCCGACCGGCGTGCCCCACGCACCACGAAGAAGCTGTTCAGCACACGCGCATCGCTGTCCAGCGCGCGTACGAACGCAAAGCCGACCGGCCGGTCACCAGACCATACGAGATAAGCCGACCAGGTGGGATCGCCGATCGCCGACTCTAGCCACTCGCGGCGGTATGTTCCGTCCGGGTTCGGCAGGACACCCCAGAACTCCGACAGGTCGTGCAGGAAAAGCGGCCAGAGTCGTTCCAGGACGTCGCGGTCCTCGGCGCCCGCTCTGCGGACAACAAAGTCTGCCATCTGATCCTCCTCGAGAACGCGAGAAGCCTTCCGGCAGACCGGAAGGCTTCGAACCAACGCACTACCTAGTGCGCTGGCTTGGCCACCGGCCCGAACGAAGAACCGGCGGCCCAGCCCGCCTCCGGGCCTCCCAGGGCATTCCGCGGCGTCCATGGCGGCCGACAGAAGACTCCTGCGCCGCCATGGACGAGGAACCGGCTACAGGCCGATGCCTCGGCTGACGGGGTTGTGCCAGCGCTGGGCCTTGCGGACGTACTCCCAGAAGACGGCGCTCTTGGCGGCGTGCCCGCTCTGCTGGCGGACCTGGTCGGGCCGTTTGCCCTGTTCGATCGCTGTGGTGATGAACCCGGCCCGGGCGGAGTGACCGGTGAGCGTCACCTCGATTCCCGCCTGCTTCCCGGCTCGGGTGATGACCAGGCGGCACCCGTCAGGGGACAGACGCTGGCTGCCGAGGTGGCCCCACTGGTCGACGGACCGGAAGGCCGGACCCTCGGTCAGCTCGGCGGCGCCCTGCCAGGCCAGCCACGCCAGCACCGGGCAGGAGTCGGGGTGTTCGCCGTATGCCACTTCGACCTCGCGGGGAGGGCGTCCCTTCACCGACGGCACGTGTACCTCCAGCCCGCCGTCGGTGAGCTTGATGTGGCTGATCTCCAGGGCACTGACCTCCGCAGCCCGCCCGGAAATCGCCCACGCCATCTTGGTCAGCGCCTGGTTGCGGTAGACGGCCATGTCGGGCAGCACGTACTCCTGGCGCCGCCGGCGCGAGTCGGGGCGGCGCGGCACGAGCGGATTGGCCGTGTGCATGCGGCGCAGGTGCTCGGGCGTGGCAGGCTCCGCCTGGCCGCGCCCCCGGGCCATCCGCTGCGGGTCGTTCTTGTACTTCCGGATCAGCTCGCGGGCGGCGAGCGTCGCCTCCTTGGGAACCTGGACCCCGTACGGCGGCCGCCGCGCGGTCACGGTCACTCCGGTGACCCTGCGGTCGATCGTGCTCGGCGGCGCCTTGACCACCTCGTCCAGCCAGGTCACGAACGCGACCACAGTTCCCCGGGTGACGGCCGTGTCCGGCAGCCGGTGTCCCGTCTGCTCGCCCAGCCAGTCGTGGAACTCCCGCCACACCTCCCAGTCGCGGGCGTATCCCGTCCTGGTCTTGTGGGCCCGGGCCCGGTTCAACTCCTCCTCGGCGCCCTTTTCCAGCGCGGCCAGGACGGCGGCCGCCGGGTCGTGCACGGCCACCGCGCCGGACCCGGTGGAGCCGTCGTCCTCGACCAGTTCGGCGACGACCACCTCCACCGGCACGAGCCCTGTCCGCTCCCTGCTCTCAACGGTGGTCACTCAGGCCCCTCCTCGGTGGACCTGGCGCTCCTGCTCCCGGCGCAGCGTTTCGCGGGCCTGCGCCACGTCCCGGGACGCCTTCTCGAGCCGGTCGAGCGCGCGGTCCAGGGCAGCGGCCGCCGCGGCGACGCCGGGGGCGGTCGTCGGCTCATCTCCGGTATTCCGCTCCGCCTGGGCTTGATCGGCGAGGGCCTGGGCCGTGTCGACGTCCAGGGTGCCGGAGACACCGTTGATCATGCTGGTGACCTTCTGGTCACCATGCATGAGCCCGTAGATCACGGTCGGAACACTCTGGGTCTTGCCGCTTTCATCGATGTAGAGGTGGCTCTCGCCGCGCTCCAAATGCAGGGTCGCGTCGAGTTCCGCGCGCCACTTGTCCCGCAGGGCCCGGTGTTCCTCGGCCGACAGGTCCTTGTACCGGGCGACCGAGTCGATGATTCCGTCCATGGTCTGACGGGTCGGCATGCGCTGCCCGCTGAGCGCGTGCATGAAGGTGGAACGGGCCAGCGGGCCGTACTGGGCGAGGTCACCGACCGGCCTGTCCCGCACGGTGTCCTGGACCAGGTCGCGGATCCCTTTGACGAAGGCGGCAACGATCGGGTCGGCTTCGTTGGAGATCGGCTTCATCGGTCGTCCGGGTCCGGCCATCACGCCTCCCCCTCCTCTGCCAGCAACCTTAGTAGTCTCGGTTTTTCCATGCTATTTTCCACGACACGAGAAAACTCGTCCAGTGCTCCGGCTTGACCTCGGGGGTCACCGTGTTCCTGCTCGCCGCTTCCGCCGATTCGTCCAGTGCCGCGTGGATCGCGGTCGCCGCCCTGTCGGCCCTGGTGGTGTTTCTCGTCGGCTTCTTCGGCGCCCAGCAGCCCAAGCCGGTCGGCCTGGAACTCGGCTTCTACCCCGCGCTGTTCCTCGGGGCGGGCGGCGCCGGACTCACCTTCTTCGGCCTGGTCCAGGTGTTCGGCACGCTGCACCTGGTCTGACCCCGGCGCCTGGTCGGTCACGGTGGCCGCGGGCTTGAGGTGGCGGGCGAAGCGCTGGTGGGCGGCCTGCTTGGTGGTGCCCACGGCCTTGCCGATATCTGTCCAGGAGGAGCCGCGCCGCTGGGCGGCGGCCGCGGCGGCGATGCCGGCGGCCGCCGTAACGGCCTCCAGCCGGGCGACCGCGGTCAGGGCGGCGAGCGGACGCTCCTCGGCGAGCGCGGCCAGGCGCTCGCGCACCCCGGCGAGCAGCTCGGTGATGTCGGCGGGCACCGTGGCGTGCTCGGTGGGGGCGACGTGGACGTTCTCCCACTCGGCGTACGGACTGCCCTGCTCGCCGGGCCCTTCGGTCGCCTCCCAGTCGCGGAAGACGACCGGGTAGACCGTACTGCCGCGCCATTTCTTCACGACGCGGGCGCCGTTGGCGGCGTAGCAGTCGCATCCGGCCCGCACGCCGACGGCGAGGGGCTTGCCGTCCTTACCGTCGAAGCACCACCACGCCGAGTTTCCCGAGACGGGGTTGTCCTCGGCGGTGGCGTCGCGCCCGTCGGCGAGCACCGCCACGGCGTATCCCTCATGACGTCCGTCCTCGGTCACCCAACCCACGAACGCTCCCCCTTTACCTCGACACACGTCAACGATCCTTGACGCTGAAGGACGATCCCACGGCACCCACTTCTCCGTCAAGGATCATTGACGGGGGCGCGCGAGTGTCCGGTTTATCGCCTCGGATATGGCACATTATCCGAGCCGATAGCGCGGGGCCACCGCTTCACCCGATCGTGTGCAGAATTCCGCCAAGATTCTCCGGGGTCTAAACGGGGCGACCTCCCTCCGGCATGCTCGACCCATGCAGAACAAGGAGAACCGGGTAAGAATTCACCGGAGGGCTTCGTGAAGATCACCATCGAAGGCGCCTCCGAGGAGTTCGAGCGCAAGCTGCTCGCCCTGTACGCGGACCACCGTCACGAGCTGACCCTCACGGTCGGCACGGAGTGGGACGTCGAGCGGGCCGAGCAGTTCCTCGCCTCCCTGCCGGCCAACGCGCTGCGCTTCGCCAAGCTCGTCGTGGAGGCCGACGGGAACAAGGACGCCGAGACACTCCGCGAGGAGTTCCACGGCGACCTGCGCGGCCCGACCATCGCCCTGTCCCGGGCCCTGCCGCGTGGCGTGCGCCGCAAGTGGTGGCCTGCGGGCACCGAGGCCCCCATCACGCCCCTGTACGACCCCGAACACCCCAGCTGGCAAAAGGCCATCGCCTACACGATGACCAGCGAAAACGTATCGGTCTTCCGCTCCGCCTTCGCCCGGCTGGGTCTCACCGGCCCGGCCCCGGCCGACCACGACCAGAACGAGGAGGAACAGCCGTGAGTAGCGGTACGGCAGTTGAGTACCACTGGGTCATCACGCTCACCGGGACCGTCGGGCCCGCTCAGGCTCAGGCGACGGTGGGCGACCACGGTCTGGTGACCCGCGACCCCGCGACCACCACCCGCATGGAAATCTGCGACGAACTGGTCGCGAGCGTCAGGGATGGCGTTCTCCAGCGGACCGGAATGCTCCTGGAGAACTACAACATCGTCAACTTCCAGCTCGAACCCAACCAGCTCTGAGAGGAACCGGCCGCGAGTGTTCGCCTGATCCTGTGCGTCGTCGTGCCCGCCGGGCTGCTCGGCATTGCCGCGGCGGCCGCCGTCTGGGCGTCCGGCGGCGGTGACCTCTCCTGGACGCGCCTCCTCGCCGGGGGTGCGGTCTGGATGGTCGTCCAGGCTCTCGGAAGCGCCGTCATCGGCTACGTCCTCGGGCGGCGCGGACTGCTCTCGTGACCCGGCCGGTACAGCCCGAGTGCGGGCTCTGCGGCATGACGGACATCAACTTCGTCTGGGCGGCCGCCGCCGGGTGGCGCCGCGTGCTGGGGCGCCTCGCCTGCTCCCACTGCGCGGGCCGCTTCCCGGCCTGGATGCACAGCCGGTTCTGACCGACCCCTGACACCACAAACCAGTAGGGAGAACTCTCCATGTCCAACCAGCAGTTACGCACCCCTGAGCAACGTCTCGTCACCGCGAAGCGGGACCTCGGACTCCCGGTCGTCGTCGCCATCTGCGGGTCCACCCGCTTCATGGCGCAGATGGCCGAGGCGGACTGGCACGAGACCGCCGCCGGGCGGATCGTCGTCAAGCCCGGCTGCAACCTCAAGGAACCCCACCCGCTGTGGGCGGACCCCGCCCGGGCCGAACGTCTCAAGGACGAGCTGGACGAGCTGCACCGCGCGAAGCTCCGCCTCGCCGACGAGGTCCTGGTCGTCGGCGACTACATCGGGGACTCCACCCGCTCCGAGATCCGCTACGCCCGCACCCTGGGCAAGCCGGTTCGCTTCACGAACCCCGAGGTGGACCCGGACCCCGCCCCGCTGCCGGTCGCCTCGTACGCGATGTCGCTCACCGGGTCCGGCGGGACGGTCGCGCTGCCGGCCGTGGAGCCGGTGCCCGGCCTGCATGTCTACGAACTGCCGGTGGAGCACTGCGGAGAGGGCGACGGCGTCGCCAACCCGTGGCGGCTCGGCCACCACTCCGGCAAGGCGCTGGCCGCGTTCCCCTCCCAGGACGACGCGCTCCGCGCCGCCCGCGAGGTGGCCGACCTGACCGACTGGACCCGCCCGGCCGAGGATCTCCGCACGGACGCGGACCTCGACCTGGAGGAGTACGTCGACCGCATGGAGACGCGCACGAACGGCCTGTTCATCACCCCGCAGAAGGAGTTGGCGCTATGACGCTGCACGATCCCGTCCGGGCCGCGGACGACCTGTGGAAGCGGCTCATCGAGCACCAGCCCGGGATGGCGGCCGCGCTCGCCATGCAGGTGCGGGAGCTGCCCTCGGACTGGCCGCTGCGCGTGCTCGGCGTCGGCCGCCCCGAGGCCGCGCTCGCGCTGACCTCCTCCAGCTCCGAGCAGCGGGTGGAGGTGGAGCCGTACGACGCAGACATGGAGGACTGCTCCGCCTGCCTGGAGGCCGAATACGACCCCTGCCGCTACCACGCGGGCGTCTCGGTCGGGTACCAGATGCTGGGCCAGTCGCTGCTCGACGCGGTCAAGCTCGACAAGGACGTCACGGTCCGGGTGGTGCTCCAGCGGCTCGCCGACGACGAGGAGACCCGCTGATGTCCACCGCCACGAACCCGCCGCGAGGCGAGTGCCGCCAGTGTTGGTTCCACGCCTACGCCTCCCGTGAGGCCCACGCGCACCTCGGTCCGCGTGAGGACTGCCCAGAGTGTGTGGCCCACATGGGCGGTCGCTGCCCCGACAACATGATCGTCAAGTAGCACCCGAGAAGTCCGCTGTAGGCGCCGTTCCCCGGTGCGCCACGGCGGGACAGTCACACAACGACGCGGGCCCCGGCTCCCGGGGGTTGAGGAACATCCGTGTCAGATCGTGCGCTAAGCCTTCGTCGGCCCTGGTGGGCGGCTGACGGAGTGTCGGCTTCGGGACGAGGCTGAAGTCTTCCCACAGATAACGCCCTATTATCTGTGGGATCGCTGATCACGACCTGCGGCGACGTTCGCGGGGCCGTGCGCGAAGCGACCCCGTTATCTGCGGCAAGGAGGAGACCGTGCCCGCGGTCGTGCAGCTGCCCGCCGGGAAGGCGTTGACCGTCCGCACGGCGGCGGACGTGTTCCTCGACTCGCTTGACAACCCGAACACCCTGCGCTCGTACGGCATCGGCGTGGGCAAGACCGCCGAACGCCTCGGCGAGGGCCGCCCGCTCGTCTCGGTCGCGGACGACGAGATCGGTGAGGCCCTCGAACTGCTGTGGGGCACCTCCGCGGTCAACACGTGGAACGCCCGTCGGGCAGGGGTGCTGTCGTGGCTGGGCTGGTGTGCCGAGCGCGGCTACGACGGCCCGGCGGTTCCGGCATGGGTGAAGCGGCTCACCCCGCCGGACTCCGAGACCCCCGCCCGTTCGAAGATGGCGGTCGACCGGCTGATCGCCCGCCGCGACGTCCACCTGCGGGAGAAGACGCTGTGGCGGATGCTGTATGAGACCTGCGCGCGGGCGGAGGAGATCCTCGGCGTCAACATCGAGGAGCTGGACCTGGCCGGGCGCAGGGCCCCGGTGAAGGCGAAGGGGGCCCGGCCGCGGACCCGGCGCCGGGGCGCCCCGCGCGAGGAGTTCGTGCTGGAGACCGTGTTCTGGGACGCCGGCACCGCCCGCCTGCTGCCCCGGCTGATCAAGGGCCGTACCCGGGGGCCGGTGTTCGTCACCCACCGCAGGCCGGGCCCCGGCAAGGTTCTCAGCTCCCGTGACGTCTGCCCGGACACCGGGCTGGTGCGGCTGTCGTACGGGCAGGCCCGTTCCCTGCTGGATGCCCACACCGCGGTCGGCGGGGCGCCGGGCACGCGCTGGGACCTGCACGAGTACCGGCATTCGGGCCTTACGCACCTGGGTGAGGCCGGGGCCAGCCTGCCGATGCTGATGGCGAAGTCCCGGCACAAGAAGCCGGAGAACGTACGGAAGTACTTCCACCCCTCGGCGGAGGCGATCGCCGAGGTCACGAGTCTGCTCGCGCCGGGGGACAGCAGACGGTGAGGCTCTACAGGCCGGGGACGCCGTGGGAACTCGGCCGCTATCTGAACTCGGCCGCTATCTCAAGGCCCGGGTTCGCTGCTTTGCCTACGGCGTAGGCCATGACCGTACCCACCAGGGCAGGCCCGTCAGCCCAGCAGCGCGAGCAGCCGCCCCAGCGCCTCCACGACGGGCCTGCCCACCTCGCCCACGGTCGCCGCGATCTGCGAGACGGACGCCAGGATCATGCCGCGCTCACGCAGGGCGGCCCGGTCGGGGGTGAGCGCGGGCAGCGCGTTCTCCACAGTCTGGGCCTGGTCCGGGGTGAGCTCCGGGCGCAGGTCGTTGAGGAGGCGGGTGAGGTCCGTCACGGCGGCTTGGAGCTCGGTGTCCTGAGCGGTGCCGTCGTTGTGGACGACGATGCCGTGGTTGATGCCGATGACCTTTTCGCCGTCGTTCACGTTGACGACGTCTCCGTAGTAGTTCGATGTGTCGCTCATAGTTTGATCCCCGTGTTTCCCCTGCCGCCGTTCATGTTGACGACGGAACCGAAGTTGTTCGTGGTGTTGTACTGCTCGAGGACGGCGGAGAACTCGTATTCCGGGTGGTCGATCGCGTACACGATCTGCCCGGCGATCGCCCGCAGTTCATCCATGGTCGGCAGGGTCAGGACCACCCTGGAACCGCTGTTCAGCTCGACGACCAGCACCGGCTTCCTCGACCAGAGCAGGACGGCGCAGACAACGACCAGGGTGAACAGGGTCAGGACGCCCGGGGCAGGGCCGCCGCCCCCGCCGCCCCCGCCCGTGGAGTCGAGCCGGGCGGAGACCAAGAAGGCGAAGACCACCAACAGCAGGAAGTAGACGCCGGCCTTGCCCCAGGCGGGCTTCAGCCTGAACACTTCGACCCAGCTGACATTGCGCAACGGAACCGCCGCCGACCCTACCCACAGGATCTGCCGCTGGACCCGGAGTTCCAGCGGCTTTCCCCTGCGGGGAGGCAGCGGCATCGGCGGTATCTGAGGAGGCGGCTGCGGCGGCTGAGACGAGGGCCGGGGCGGAAGCTGTGGCGGAGGTCCGGGAGGTGTCCCGGGAGGTGGTACGCCGATGCCGCCTGTGTGATCCATGGTCCCCCCGTGCTGTCGTCACAACCACCCGCACAGTGCGTGGCGCGGGAGCATCATTAAGCCTGTGTGAGGTCGTGGGGCGGCAGACGAGATACGGCCAATTTGGGGTGCCGTTAACGAGCGGCAAACCAGGTGACCAGTAACCCGCCAGTAACTTCGGATCGAAGGTGCGCTGTGCGAAAGACGGCCTTGGTACTGGGGAGTTCGCGGTTAACGCTAAGCCGTTGATCATGGCCCGGTGGTGGTCCCGAGGGTGCTGACGCGGCTCGCGTACTCGCGGCGGGCTTTGCGCTGCGCCGGGACTGTCGAGGTCCCCGGGGTGCCGTCCAAGGGCTGGCAGCGGGCGAGGAGTTGGCGGTGCACCTCGGGCGTGGCGCTGACGCGCAGGGTGTATCCCTGGCTGCGCCGTACAGTCACTCCCTGGTCGAGCGGGGCGCGCTCGGCGGGCTCCAGGTCGGTGGCGCGGAGGAAGTCCGCGACCTTGCCCGGCATGTCGAGGACGACCGGCAGCTCCGGGGTCGGGGCGCCCGGGTCGACGGGCGTGTGCTCGGGTAGGAGGTCGGCGACGACGGTGCGGATGGCACCGCGGCTGACGTCGTGCTCGCGGGCGAGGCTCGCGATGGACTGGCCGTCCAGGTACGCGGTGCGCACGCTGTCGGTCTTGTCGGCCGGGATGGCCGGGCGGCGTCCGCCCTTGTTGCCCTTGGCCTCGGCGGCCCGCAGCCCGTCGTAGGTCAGCTCCCGTTGGAGGTCGCGCTGGAGTTCGCCGGCGGCGGCGAGGGTCTGCACCATGAACTTCACGGTGGACAGCAGTTCTCCGGTGCGCGGGTGGCGGGCGGTGAGGTCCATCGCGGAGAACGCTCCGTCGTGGATGCGTAGCGCCACCTGGTCGCGGTGCAGGACGTCGAGCACGTCGAGGATGTGGCCGGTACCGCGTACGAGGCGGAACATCTCGGAGATGTGCACGGTGTCGCCCGGCCGCGCGTACGTCAGCAGTTCGCCGAACTTCGGCCGTTCCAGGGGGTGGAGGCGGCTGGAGGTGCCCGCGGCCTCCTCAAAGACGACCGGATCTTCGATCCCGGCCTCGGCGAGGACGAGGTTCTGACGGTCGGTCGACTGCTGGTCGGTCGACACCCGCTTGTAGACCAGGTTGGCCATGCTGCTCCCCGTGTCGGTGGTCGCATTCGACCCTAGCTGTCAGCAAACCCTGTCATCATCCTTCATCGGATCTGATTGGATCGGCGCCGCCGTCGGGCCCCGGAAAGTCCGCGTTCATTGGACACGCGGGCTGCCTGTCGTCATTCGATCGTTTAACGACAGGCGAGCAGGCTTCGATCCTCGGTCGCAGGGTTGAACCCTGGTGAGGGTGTCCAGCCTGCCCGCTTCCCACCACCCCGTTCGGCCCTACGCCCTCGCGGCCGCCAGAGGCCGGCGACGGCGCCGGCCTCGGTACAGCGGCTATCGGTGAGATTGATCATGGTCCGGGCGGTACGAGCGTGGTGCCGCGGTTCTCGTACTTGCGGCGGGCTTTGTGCTGAGCCGGGACCGCCGGGGCGAGTGCTGATCTGAGCCCTCAGCCCGAACCGGCGACCAGTGCTTCGCCGAGCGGGGTGCGCCGGTAGAGCACCGACCGTCCGGATCGGGCGCGGACGAGCAGCCCCGAGCCTCGCAGGATGGCGAGGTGGTCTCCCACCGCGCCGGGTGCCATGGCGAGGCTTCGGGCGAGGTGGCTGGTACTGGCCGGGGCGTCCAGCGCCAACAGCAGCCGGGCTCGGGACCGGCCGACCAGAGCGGTCAGCGCGTCCGGTCGGGGGACGCTCTCCTGTTCGCCCCACAGGGCGGCGGTGCCGCGGGCACGATAGATCAAGGTCCTGGGCCAGGGGTCTTCCAGGTGGGCGGCGATATTCGCGACGAAGACCGAAGGGATCAGCAGTAGCCCGTCGCCGGCGAGGCGGACTGTTCCGACTTGGGGGAAGTGGCCGATCTCGATACCGCCGGCTTGCCAGGCGATGCTCGGGTGCAGGCTCTCGATGGTCGTGACCCAGCCGTGTTCGCCGATCACACCCACCCGGTGCACGACGTCGCGCTCACAGATCGCGCGCAGTTGCGGCCAGTCCGGGGCGAGCAGCTCGTGCCACGCCTGGTCCATCGCCTCGGCGATCCTGGAGACGGCGTCCGTCGAGTCCAGCACTGCGCGTACGCGGGGATCACGGGCGGACGGGCCGGTCGCGTTGGTGGCGATTTCGTGGCGGGCCGCTTCCAGCGGTGTGGCCCGGATAATGGCGAGGTCGTCTGCCCAGGTCTGGCTGAGGCCGCGCGGGGGCGGGGCGACGAAGTTCGGTCCGGATTGCGGGGTGTGCAGGGCGAGGGCGGCGTTCAGTTCGCTCTCGCGGCGAAGCCGTTCAAAGGCCGGCATGAGCCGGGTGGCCCAGGCTCGCGGCAGCGGCCTGTCTTGGCCGGCGAGCGAGCGTAGCAGGAAGCACAGGTCCATCGCGGGCGACAGTGCGAAGCGGCTGCGCAGCAGGTCCTCGACGGAGACTTCGAAGCGGAGCACCGCGCCATGCTACCGCGGGACGTTGTTCCGATTCGTCCAGCGACGAATCATTGGTGAGTGGCGTGGGCGCACGGCGAGGCTGGGCGTCATGACCCCAACCGCCGAGCCCGCGCAGGGCAACCACCGTGCCACCTACCGGGAGGTGCTGGCCGAGCTGCGATTCCGGCTGCTCTTCTCAACCCGCACCGTCGCGATCACTGCGGACGCGCTGCGGATCACCACGTTCTCGGTTCTGGTCTTCTCGGCCACCGGCTCCGCGCTGCTGAGCGCACTGGCCTTCGGCATCGGCTTCCTCCCGCAGCTGTTCGGCTCGCTGCTGCTGGGCTCACTGGCCGACCGACTGCCGCCCCGCGCGCTCATCACCGGCGGCTACGCCTTGACGTGCGCCGCCGCCCTGCTGCTCGCCCTGGTGCGGATGCCGGTCGCGGCAAGCCTCGGTGTCGTGGCGCTGGTCGCCCTCGCCACACCGGTGTTTCACGGCGCGTCGAGTCGGCTGGTCGCGCAGTCGCTGGAGGGCGACGCCTATGTACTTGGCCGTTCACTGAACAACATCGCTGCCTCCGGCGCGCAATTGTTCGGTCTGGCACTGGGAGGTGCGGTCGTCGCGGTTCTCGGCCCGCACCGGGCGCTCGCGGTAAGCGCCGCCCTCTACCTCGGCTGCGCGCTCGCTATCCACATCCGGCTACCCCGGCTGCAGCCGGGAGAGTTCGGCAGCACACCTGGCAGCGCTCGGGGCGATGGCGGGGCCGTCCGGGCAAGCCTGCACGGTGCCGGCCTGCTGCTGCGCGGACACACGGTACGACGCCTGATGCTGGCCCAGTGGCTACCGCCCGCGTTCGTAGCGGGCGCGGAAGGTCTGATCGTCGCCTACGCGGGAGGACGCCACTTCGCGCCCGGCTGGTACGCGGTGCTGATGGGCTGTCTGCCGGTCGGCATGCTTGTCGGTGACCTGCTGGTGGGGCGACTGCTACAGCCGCCCACCCGGGAGCGACTGGTAGTCCCGTTGATTGCGCTGATGGGACTGCCGCTGGTCGGCTTCGCTGCCGAGCCCGGAGTGGGCGTCTCGTCCTGTCTGCTGCTGCTCTGCGGCTTCGGATTCGCCTACGGTCTCGGCCTGCAACGGCCGTTCCTGGACGCCCTGCCGCAGGATGGCCAGGGCCAGGCCTTCGGTCTGCTCGGCTCCGGCAGCATGACGCTTCAGGGCGTCGGGCCGGTCTGCTTCGGCTCGGTGGCCGCAGGCATCGGAACAGGCGGCGCAATCGCCCTGGCAGGCGGCGCGGCGGCGCTTACCGCCGGCTGGATTCTCACCTGGCACCTGCCCACATCCCCGGTCCCCGTCCCGAACTACTCAACGGGATCAGAGAACGGCACCGAACAGCATGCGTGTAGTTCTCCTGCGCAGTAACCGTCGCAGGTCGGGTCGGCCGCGTGCCGTCACGCACCTTACCCCCACGTCTCTCTGACAGACAGTCATTCCCGGTAGCTCATTGTGTAAGGAGTCCTAAGCCTCGGCTCTGCCAGGTGAGCACGGACATCAGCAGCCCCTTGGCGACCTGCTGCTGGAGCGCCTCGCGCATCCCGCCCTCGCGCGGCGTGATGCCCGCGGCCTCCCGTACGGCCCGCTCGCAGTCCCGGGCCAGGTACGGGTGCGCCGGAGCGGACAGCGCCATCATCAGGTTCATCGCCTCGTGCGCGAGCCCGTCGCAGAGCCGATTCCACGTCTCCCGGTCATAGCCGCCTTCCTTGTAGTAGTCGATCGCGAGGGTGACCCCCTCCATCAGCTCCTTTACCTTCGGGGCGATCTCGCCCAGGAGCTTTTGGATCTGCTCGTCACTCAGGTCGTTCAGCGGCGGCTCGTCGGCACTCAACATGACGGCGACGCTACCGACCCGCCCGTGATCACCACGCCGTTTCCCCGAGCATCAGCCCAGATCAGAGGCTGCCGCACGGCTTAGCGTTGTTTTCTCCGCGAGAACTACTGGGACCCCTTGAAGCCCGCAGGTTCATGGAAACTGAAGGTACTTCAACGCGAACCCGCGGGTACGACCCCCTGATGCTGGGCGATGAGCCCGCGGGTTCGTACTCAACTCGCTGGACTGATGAGGCTGATTGCACCACCCCGTGCTCGGAGAAGAGTCAGACCTCCTCACCGAGTTCCCCAGCCGGAGCATCGGCAACAGGTGCTCCGGCTCACGGGGCAGGTTCACGGGGCAATGTCGTGCCGGTGCGATGAAGTCGATGTCTTCGCGTCTCCGCTTCGGTCGATCAGGGCGGCGAAGGCGTCGAGGACGCGTTGCAGGCCGAAGGAGTAGGCGTGGGCGGGGTCGTAGGCACTGCTGTGTGCTGCGCCTGCGGCTGCGCCGACGCGGACGGCAGTGGGGTAGGCGTTCTCGTCGAGGACCCGGGCGAGGAGCGGGGCGTTCAGCTCCCACCATTGTTGGTCGTTCAGGGCGCTGTCGTGCTGTGCGGCGCGGGCGTCGGCGACGGCGCGGGCGCATGCCTGCACGAAGGTGAGTAGGTGGGTCAGGCAGTCATCCATCTCGACGTCGCTGAGGCCGAGGCCGTCGAGCCCAGAAAGTTCGTGTTCGTACTTTGACATCTGCCCCGGCCCCAGCGGAGGCCTGACGGTGGAGACGGCCGCGGCCCATGGGTGGCGTTCGAAGAGGGCTTTGTTCTCCTCGGCGATAGCGGTGACGCGTTGGCGCCAGGGCTGTCCGGTGGTGTCGGTGCGGGGCATGCGGGCGTAGGCGGCGTCGAGCATGAGGTCGAAGAGCTCGGCCTTGCTGGGGACGTAGGTGTACAGCGTCATCGGCACCACGCCGAGTTCCTTGGCCACCCGGCGCATGGTCACCGCGTCCAGGCCTTCAGCGTCGGCGATGGCGGTGGCAGCCTCGACCACCGCGTCGATGCTCAGCCCCCGTCGCGGTCCTCGGCGACGGTCAGAGGAGGAGCCGCGCCACAGCAGTTGCAGGGTGTGGGCCGGGTCGCCCGAGCTGGTTCGTTCCGTTGGCACGGGGTCATCCTCTCGCAACCTAACTCTGTACGATGTATATTATACTGCGTATAGAGAATGTGCTCAGTGCGATCTTGGAGGAGTTTTCATGAAGATCACCTCTAGTGCCGTGTCGCTCAACGTCGACGATGTCCCCGCATCCAGCGCCTTCCTCGTCGAGCACTTCGGGTTCCGCGAGGAGATGGCCGCCGACGGCTTCGCGTCCCTGACGCGCGACGACGTCGGCATGAACGTCATCTTTTTGCGGCGGGGGCTGGACACCCTCCCGGCAGACCAGCGCGACGAGCACACCGCAGGTCTGATCCTCGCCTTCGTCGTCGAGGACCTCGAAGGCGAGCTGGCGCGCCTGCGCTCCGAAGGCGTCGCGATCACCATGCCGCTGACCGACGAGGAGTGGGGCGAGCGCGCCTTTCAGGTCCGCGACCCCAATGGCGTCATCGTCCAACTGGTCGACTGGAACGCACCAACCAGCCGCTGAGACAACCGGCGGCGCCGCCCCAAAGCGATGACGCTCAGCCAGGGTCACAGGGGCGCCGCGAGGAGAGGCCCCGACCTGTTGTTGAGCCCCTCAAATCAAGTAGAGAACGCGAGGGGCCCTGGAGATTTTCGAATTTTCGAGGAGCCCCAACAGGGCCGACCTCGGCGGCCTGCTCCAGCAGGGCCCGTGCGGAATCCGCGTAGCGGATCGCGGTCTTCTCGTCCAGGCCGAAGACCTCGGCGAGGTGGAGCGGGTCGGGGCCGTGGGCGAGGGCTTCTTCGAGCTGGCGGTCGACGCGGAGCCGTTCCAGGGTGGCGTCCTGGCCGTGGAGTTCGTGTTTGATCCACCAGCCGCTGACCGGCCCGGTCTCCAGCGCGGTCATCTGGTTGATGAGCAGGTGGGGGTTGGCGGTGTTCGGCCAGCGCTGCCGCCGGTGGTCCAGCCAGGCCAGCAGCGTCTGGTGGGTGAGGTCGTCCATGGGGCGGCGACGTCCGGCGATGGTGAGCCGGCGGTTGCCCAGGTCCACGTCGTCCAGGTGGAGAGCGCGGATGGCTCCGGCCCGGGCGGCGTGGACGGCCGCGAGCGCGAGGGCGACGCGGGCGGCCGGGCTGCGGACCGCTTCGACGGACTGGGCCACCTGTCGGGGCAGCAGGGGCTGCAGGACGGCGTACTCGAACGTGCCGACCTTGATGCGGGAGGTCGGGTTGCGGAAGACGATGCCGCTCTTCTTTGCCCAGCCGAACAGGGACCGCAGAGCGACGAGAGTCTGGTGGCGCTTGTGCCCGTGGACGGTCTTGGCGTGGGCGAGGAGGTCGTCGCGGGTGACCTCGCGCAGGTGGTCGTAGCGCTCGGACCATTCCAGGAGGGCGGGGCGTACGGCATTGAGGTAGGCCCAGACGGTGGACTGGTCGCGGGTGCGGGTGCGGGGTCCGCCGTCGCGCAGGGTGCGGTTCCAGCGCTCGGCCTCCCGGCGGATTCCGGCGGCTAGGCCGTCGAGCCGCTTCTCCAGCCAGTCCTCGTAGGACGGCCTGCGGTCGTCGAGCAGGATGTTCATCGATTCCAGGACCTCGGCGGTCCGCTCGATGCTGCTGTCCAGGGCCCGCAGCGGCGCGATGATCTCCGAGTAGCGGATGACGTCGGCCTCGGTGTGCGGGGACAGCAGCACGACCAGGGCCCGGTCCACGTCGAGACGGACGCGGCGGCTCCAGCCGCGGGCCTCGGCCAGGCCGTGCGCGAGGTAGCGTCCCCAGGCCAGCCAGGGGTTCTCGGGATTCGCGTGCACATCGTGAGCGAAGCGGCTGTAGTCGCGGGGGACGCCGTCGAACAGGACCGGCTGGCGCCAGCGGCTGACCGGACGGACTGCAGCGGGCGGTGGCGGTTTGCGTGGGCGCCCCCGTCGGGCCTGGCCACGGGGCCGCGGTGTCGCGGCGGAGCCGCGGTGGTGGTGCATGCCGACGAAGAAGGGGTGTGACCGAGATACGCGCCAAAGGGGCAACGGGATGATCTTGAAGCCCTGATCTGCTCGGATTTACGTGCGGCGGCGTGCAGCGGGGTCGCGTTCGGCGACGTGTCGGGCGACCGAGTCGACGCCGGGGCGGGCGTATCGCTCCAGGGAGCGGACGGAGGCGTGGCGGGAGCGGGCCAGCAGCATCGGGGTAGAGGTGCCGTCCTCCGCGTCGTGCGTCAGTGCACTGTGACGTAGCCGGTGAAGCGTCCAGCCGTCCAGATCTTCGATGTCCTCGGGCGAAGCGAGCGGGTTGGCCAGCAGCCGGGTGTTCTCCTTGAAGATCTCCTCAGCGCGGCGGTAGGAGAGCCGGGCCCGGCTCGTCTCCGGGCAGACGTCGAGCGTGGGTGTTCCGGCCGGGGCCTTGCGGTCGGTGAGGAACAGCGGGCCGCGGGTGCGGCGGGCGATGAGGCGGGGCAGCAGCTGGGCGGTGCCGGACTGCCAGTGGATCCACTCCGCCGCCCCGCCCTTGGCGGTGATCTTCCCCCGCTTGTCCTGCGGGTACAGGTCTTCCACGTTCAGGCACAGCACCTCATCGGCTCTTGCCGCCGATTCGTAGAGCATCTTCCACTGCGTCTTCTCCCGTAGGGCGACGTCCAGGCTCCACAGGGCGGCGATCTGGTTCTGCGCCAGGGCCTTGGTGCGGTCCGGCGGTGCCGGCCGCCGCTCGATGCCGATCGTGGGATCGGCTTCGATCCAGCCCTGGCGCTGCCACCAGCCGATCGCCTTTCGCGCGATGGACAGCTCCCGGTTGACGGTGTCGGCGTCCATCTCATCCGCACGGGCCGCCGCCAGCTCGGCCAGCACCTCCGGCAGCGCCGGGTCGTCGATCGCCGCGACGGGGAAGACGGGCGGCTTCGCGCCCCGGCGGGCGGGTCCGGTCGGCGCCGGTTCGCCGGCGAACATCCATCCCCATGTCGTCAGCGAGATCCGGTAGATCCGCGCGGAGGACTTCGCGATGCCCGCGCCGGTGAGGTACCGCTCGATCGCCGCGGTGTACGACGACGGCGGGGCGGACAGGGGCACCACCCGGGCGCGCGGCAGCCGGAGCGCGCCCCCACTCCCGAGTTCGGTCACTGGTTCGATTGTGAATGTCCGTAGTCGCCTGCATGGATGAGCTGGGGATTCGCCGTCGCGTGCAGAGAAGTGCGAACTCGCCGGACACCCCGAAGCCGCCTGCACTACGGTCGACTTGGCCATAGTCGTGTGCGCGACGGGGGGGCTTCCGGATGGTCGATGGACCGGTGGCCGAGCGCGGGGTGCTGACCGCGCCAGACGGGCTGTGGGATGCCGCGGTGCGGCAGGCCGAAGTGATAGGGCCGCTCGCCGAGAAGGACACGGTGGGGCTGGCAGACGCGGATGGGGCCGCCGCGATGCTCCAGATCTCCCGGCGCCAGGTGTACGTGCTGGTCGGACGGTGGCGGGCGGGTGAAGGGGTGGTATCGGATCTCCTGCCGGGCCGCTCCAGCGGCGGACGCGGCGGTGGGCGTCTGCCCGACGAGGTCGAGACGATCGTTCAGGAGGTTCTGCGCACCCGGTACCTGACGCGGCAGCGCCGCACCATCGCAGTGGTCTGCCGGGAGATCACACGCCAGTGCCGGGCTCGCGGCCTGCGGGTCCCCTCACGGGGAACGGTGCGGCGTCGGATCGCGCGGCTGGACCCGGTCGCCTCCACCAGCGCGCGGGAAGGAAGCGAGGCAACCCGACCGCTGCGATCGGCGGGCGGCGTGCCGCCGGAGGTCACCGAGGTGTTGGAGCAGGTCCAGATCGACCACACGCCGGTGGATGTGATCGTGGTCGACGAGCAGCACCGGCTGCCGATCGGTCGGCCGTATTTGACTGCGGCGATCGATGTGGTCAGCCGGTGTGTGGTGGGTCTGGTGGTGACGCTGGAGGCGCCGTCGGCGACCTCGGTCGGGCTGTGCCTGGCGCATGCGGCCACCGACAAGCGGCCGTGGCTGGAGCGGCTGGAGACGGAGGCGGCGTGGCCGATGAGCGGCAAGCCGCGCGAGTTGTATGTGGACAACGCCGCGGAGTTCAAGAGCGAGGCCCTGCGCCGCGGCTGCGACCAGCACGGCATCAAGCTGCGCTACCGGCCGCCCGGCCAGCCGCACTTCGGCGGGATCATCGAGCGGCTGATCGGCACGATGATGGAGATGGTCCACGAGCTGCCGGGCACCACGTTCTCCAGCACCGCCGAGCGCGGCGCCTACGACAGCGACGCCAGGGCCGTTTTGACCCTGCGGGAGTTGCAGCGGTGGCTGGCCCTGGCGGTGGCCTGCTACCACGGCCAGGTGCACGAGGCGCTGGGCCGCACCCCGGCGGGGGTCTGGGCGGAGATGGCCGCGGTGGCCACGCCGGTGACGGTGACCAATGAGGCCGCATTCTTGGTGGACTTCCTGCCGGTACTCCGCCGGACGTTGTCGCGGTCGGGGTTCGTCATCGACCACGTGCAGTACTACAGCGATGCGCTGAAGCCGTGGATCGCCCGCCGCGAAGAACTGGGCCGTTTCGTCCTGCGTCGCGATCCGCGCGACATCAGCCGCATCTGGGCCCTGGACCCGGACCAGGACGCCTACGTGGAGATTCCCTACCGGACGCTGTCGAGGCCGCCGATCAGCGCGTGGGAGCAGAAGGCTGCCGTCGCGCAGCTGCGTGAGCTGGGCCGCGCCGAGGTAGATGAGAACGCGCTGTTCGCCATGGTGGCGCAGATGCGCGAGATCACCGATGTCGCCGCAGCCAGCACGCGCAAGGCCCGCCGCGATCGCCAGCGTCGCACCGAGGCGCCGCCCCAGCCAAGCCCGGCACCTCCGCCCAAGCCGCCTGCCCCGCCGACCGGCTCAGACGGGCAGGCGGCGGCCAGGCCGTTCGAGGTGATCGAGCAGTGGTGAACGAGGACGGGCCGACGGACTTGTCGCACCTGCACCCGGCCGCGCAGGAGATCGCGCGGCTGCCGGACGCCGAGCGGCTGCGGTACATACGGGCGGACCGGTGGATCGGCTACCCGCGCGCCACCGCGACGCTGGAGCGGCTGGAGACGCTGCTGGCCTGGCCGTCCAAGCAGCGCATGCCGAACCTGCTGCTGATCGGACCGACCAACAACGGCAAGTCGATGATCGTGGAGAAGTTCCGCCGCACCCACCCGCCAATCTCGCACCCGGACCGCGAGGAGATCCCGGTGCTGGCGGTGCAGATGCCCTCCGACCCGTCGGTGATCCGCTTCTACACCGCGCTGCTGGCCGGGCTCGGCGCCCCGCTCCGAGCCCGCTATCGGCTGGCCGACGTGGAGCAGTTGGCGCTGCGGCTGCTGCGGTCGGCCGGGGTTCGGATGCTGGTGATCGACGAGCTGCACAACATTCTCGGCGGACGCGGCGACCGCCGCCGGGAGTTTTTGAACCTGCTGCGGTTCCTGGGCAACGAGCTGCGTATCCCGCTGGTCGGCGTCGGCACCTGGGACGCCTACCTGGCCATCCGGGCCGACGACCAGTTGGAGAACCGGTTCGCGCCGCTGACGCTGCCCCGCTGGGAGGCGGACGCCGACGCCTGCTCACTACTGGCCAGCTTCGCCGCCTCGTTCCCGCTGCGCGGGCCCTCGCCCATCACCTCCGCCGAGATGACCGGTTACCTGCTCACCCGCAGCGAGGGCACGATCGGCGAGCTGGCCCATCTGCTCACCGACGCCGCGGTGGCCGCCATCGAGTCCGGCGAGGAGGCCATCAACCAGCGCACCTTGCTGCTGGCGCCGTACGCTGGGCCGACCGAGCGGCGCCGGCTGTTCGAGCGCGAGCTGACGTGAACCCGGTACGGCGCTGGCCGCTGCACCCGCAGCCCGGCCTTCTGGAGTCGCTGTCGTCGTGGCTGGACCGGCTGGCCCGCCTGTACGAGATGCCGGTGAAGGATCTGCTCACCCGCAACATCGGCCTGGTCGACCTGGACGTCCCGGCCGACCTGGACTACGACCCGCCGATGGCAATGCTCACCGCGCTGGCCGAACGCACCGGGACCGAGCTCGCCCATCTGCGGGCGATGACCCTGGCCGGCTGGGAGCCGTGGCTGTTCGACAAGCTCACCGTGCCAATCCAGGACACGCAGCCGATGTTCGACGCCTATGTCCGGGATAACTCCGTGCTCCTGGCCCCCGGGGAGGCCTGCACCAACCGGGTCAACCGCTGGAAGCGCTGGCCGGGACCGTGGTTCGGAGCCTGGCCGCTGCACCGGGCCTGCCCAGGGTGCGCCGCCGACCCCGGGCGAGGGCGGACCCTGCTGTGGCGGCTACCGCTGATGACCGGCTGCGTCGAGCACGGGTGCCGCCTGGAAGACGCCACCGCAGTCGAGCTGCAGGTCACTCTCGGCGGCGAAGGACCGGAAGTGCCACTGGAGGAACCGCTGGCCACCGTGGACCGCTACACCTACGAAGGGCTCACCACCGGGCGGGTCACCCTGCCGGGCCGCAGCGTGCACGCCGGGGTGTGGTTCCGGCTGCTGCGCTGCCTGCTGGACGAGGTCAGTCTCTCCCTGAGCGGCCGAAGCAGCCACGGCCGGGCCACGCTGGAACAGGTCTGGCAGGCCGCCGGCCGCGAAGAACGCGCCGGGCTGACCACCTGGCGGCCCTACGAGCATCTGGAGCCGAGCGTCCAGGAGGCGATGCTGCACGCCGCCGGTACCGCCCTGCAGTTGGTCGCCGAGGGGACCGTCATCGCTTTCGGGCGCCTCGCCCCCACACTGCGGCGGGAGCACCGTCACGTCTACGATGGCGACCGGCCCTCCCCGCACCGCAGCTCCTGGCAGGAGGCCATGGCCGAGATGGAGGCGGCCCTCGATCTGGCGCGGACCGACCGTGACGCCGCCCGGCAGCTCTTGATCCTGCTCACCCTCGGCTGCCGGACCCTCGACCGGTTCGAGGAGGAACGCGCCTTCTTGTTCGGCGTCGGCGTACCAGCCGAGTTCATCCCGACTGCCCGCGATCTCGGCCGCGTCGATCTTGCCTGACCCCGCGTTCCACATCCTTGGAAGTGGAACGGGACATCACACGCTCCGTCAGGAGGCGTGCATCCTGGGCCGATCGCACCGCCGATCGTTCCGAAAATCGTTCCACAAGGAACGTTCCGGAAGGCTCGTACGGAGCCGACTTCCGGTACGGTTCGAGCCCATGGGAACCGACAACCGTTACCCCTCCGGCGGCCTCGAACTGGGGTACGCCCGTGTCTCCACCACTAAACAGAGTCTGGAGCGCCAACTCGACGCCCTCGGGGCAGCGGGCATCCCGGGCGAACGGATCTACGCCGACAAGAAGAGCGGGGCCACCGTCGAGCGCCCCGGCTTGACCGATCTGCTCGCCTACGCCCGGCCCGGTGACACAATCGTGGTCTACACGCTCGACAGGCTCGGAAGGAACCTGCGCGAAGTCCTCAACCTCGTCTACGAGCTCAACGAGAAGCAGATCGGGGTCCGTTCACTGGCCGACCCCCTGCCGATCAACACCGCCGACGAGGGCTTGGGCCGCATCGCTTTCCTGTTGCTGGCCCTGTTCGCCGAGATGGAGCGCACCTTCACCGCAGAACGCGCCGCCCACGCCCGCGCCGTCGCCGAAGCAGCCGGCCGCCGTATCGGCCGACCCGTCGCCCACCCTGCCGACAAGATCGAGTACGCGCGGCTACTGAAGCAGCAAGGCAGCAGCCTCGGCGAGATCGCGGCCAAGACCGGCATCCCCAAGACCTCCCTGCACCGCTACCTGGCGGAAGTGAGCCCCGCTGCCTCGACCGAGGGATCGTGATGACGTGTCGAACCTCTTTCTTTACGCTGGTCACTGGACTACGAGGCGGGATCGATCTGCGGTACTGCCGCCTGGGGAGGAGTGTCCACAGTTGTCAGATCTCATGCTGGGGTTGCCGCCGGGATACCGAGCGCGCCCGACCACTGCCGACGACCTCGGCGATATCCATCGCTTGGTCACGGCCTGCGAGCGGGAGCTCTACGGGCAGGTGCATTCCGATCTCGGTCGCATCGCCGCCGACTTGGCCAGACCGGGTCTGACCCCAGAGCTGGATACCCGACAGATCCACGACTGGGCAGGGCAGCTGGCCGCTCGGGCCTGGGTGAACCGGCGCTCGGAGGTGGACGTCCACCCCGAGCACCGCGGCCGCGGCCTGGGCGGTGCGCTCCTGGACTGGGCCGAGGCCCGCGCCCGGCAGACGGGTAGCACGCGAATCGTCCAGACCGTCCCGGACAACGACAGAAATGCTGTCGCTCTGCTGCGCTCGCGCGGATACGAGCCGATGGTGACCGAATGGCTGCTCGAGTTCCTCATGCCGGAGGAACCGACCGTGCCCGAGCCTCCGGCGGGCATCACGGTCCGGCCGTTCGGCCCTGGCGACGAGCACGACGCACACCAAGTTGTCGAGGATGCCTTCGACGAATGGCAGCAGCGGCGCAAGACTTACCAGGAGTGGGCCCGGCACACCGTCGAACGCCCCACCTTCGCCCCCGCGATGTCAGCGCTGGCGTTCGCCGATGGCCAACTGGTCGGCGTTGCTGTCTCGCTGGATCTCCCAGACACCGGCGAGGGCTACATCGAACAAGTCGCGGTCCGCCGCGATCACCGCAACCGGGGCATCGCCCGTCTCCTGCTCCGTACCGCGTTCCGCAGCTTCCACCAGCAGGGACGGCAGGCGTGCACTCTCGGGACGCACTCAGAAACCGGCGCACTCAACTTGTACCTGAGCGTGGGTATGGGAGTCCGGCACAGCTCCACGGTCTTCCAAAAGAAGCTACTGGCGGAGTGACGATCAGCCACAAGACCGCAGTGCACGGGACTACGGACATCCGCGCAGCCGACTTCGATCACTGACACTCGGCGAGGGCCTTGGTGCGGTCCGGCGGTGCCGGCCGCCGCTCGATGCCGATCGTCGGAGCGCCTTCGATCCAGCCCTGGCGCTGCCACCAGCCGATCGCCTTGCGCGCGATGGACAGCTCTCGGTTGACGGTGTCGGCGTCCATCTCGTCCGCCCGCGCCGCCGCCAGTTCGGCCAGCACCTCCGGCAGCGTCGGGTCGTCGATCGCCGCGACGGGGAAGACGAGCGGCTTCGCGCCCCGGCGGGCTGGTCCGGTCGGCGCCGGTTCGCCGGCCAACAGCCACCCCCACGTCGTCAGCGAGATTCGGTAGATCCGGCCTTGGGGCACAGCGGTACAGCGGTACAGCGGTACAGCGGTACAGCGGTACCGCTGTACAGCTACTGGCGGACTCTCGTAATCAACTGTCGCCAGTTCCCCGTGGAACCCAACCTGCCGGTGACCGTGTGTGTGATCCCCAACGGCGTATCGGCTCCAGGTCCCGCCGGTCTCGTTGAGCCGGCGGGTGGTGGTTTTGTCGTGGTAGCCGAGAGCGTTCGAGATGGTCCGGTCGTCGTTGCCTGCCCCGGTAGGGGTGGGAACCGAATACGCAGGAAAGGGGCCGCCGCCGGAACCGGCTACGCGCTCCGGGTCGGGAGCCAGGTGTCGATGACCTCGGCGACAAGGGCGGCGCCGCGGCTGTTCTGGTGGATGTGGTCGGTCGTGAGCACGAGACCTCGGCGCCGCGAGATCGTGTCGAGGCTGCGGCGCAGCACGGCGCGCCGGACGAGGACGCTGACGCTCGCCGCGGGCGTCGGGTCCCGGTAGGGGATCGGCGGCGGGTCCGCCTGGCGTAGTTCCTCGGTCTGGCGTTCGTGGAGCGGGAGGTAGGTCGCCTTGTTGGTGGTGGCGACCTCGGCGATCATGCGGCTGTACGCCTGTGATGCCCGCGCCGCGGCTCCGTCGAGTTGTTGGCCGAGGACCGGGAGGGACAGCAGAGCGATCGTCGCGTCGGTCTGCGTTCGCAGCCGTTCGACGACGGCTCCCAGGCACTGCTGGAACCAGCCGGCCGACGGGCGCTCGGGGAGTTGTTTGCGCTTCATGGCCCGCTCGACGGGGTAGCCGGCGAGGCTCGCTCGGGCGTCGTTGGTCCCGATCAGCACGGTGATCACGTCGGGTGGGTCCGCGACGACGGCATCGAGGCGCCGTGAGAGGTTGTGGGCGAAGTCGCCGTTGACGCCGAAGCGGGCGAGCCGTACGTCGCCGGGAGGGCGGCGTCGTTCGAGAAGGTCCAGGTAGTCGACGCTGAGCTGCGCGCGGGTGAGGCTGTCGCCGAGGCACGCGACACGGGTCGTCACGGTGTTCGCGGGCCGGACGTGCCGGCGTGCTCGGTCGGGCGGGCTTCGGTCCGGGGACGGTGGTCGGTGCCGAGGCCAGCGGTGATGGTCAGGATGGACGCCGGCCCCGCCATGTCGACCGCGTGCCATGTCCCGGCCGGGTTGACGGTGGCCTCGCCCGGCCCGAGCACAACCCGGTCGGGCACTCCGTCCACATCGCGGGTGACCGCCACCGACCCGCTGAGGCAGACGACCAGTTCGTCGCCGGCGGGGTGGCGCTCCCAATGGTCGCCGGGGCCGTCGCCGTCGAAGATCGTCACCATCCGGCCCTCGGCGCCGTCCGCCGCGACCGCGGCGCTGTAGGCATGGAGCACCTCCGGGTCCCAGGCGAAGCCCTCGACGGGTTTCGCTCTCGACCCCAGCCCGAGGTGCACGGGGGTGGTCCGCAGGTCGATGGCGTTGGGTTCGTGATTGACGAGTCTCATGCCGACGATCGTCACAGGACGGCAATCGGGTGGTCTTGAAGGAAAGGGAACGAAAGCCGACGCGATGGGCGGCCGGTCGGCGACTACCCGGTCCCGAGCAGGACTTCGCCGCGACGCCATGCTGTCGGCGATCGGCCCGTGAACTCGCTCCAGTCCCGGACGAGATGGGCCTGGTCGGCGTAGCCGGAGACGGTCGCCACATCGGCCCACGGAAGCGGGTCGTGCGCGGTGGCCAGTTCGTGCGCGTGCTCGAAGCGCAGAACCCGGGCGAAGGTCTTCGGCGACAGGCCCACCTCACCGCGAAACCGCTCGGTGAGGTACCGACGGCTCCAGCCCAGTTCTGCGGCGACCGCCCCAACCTGGACGCGGCCCCGCGCGGCCAAGAGGCGGCGCCAGGCCTCGGCCACCTCGGGGCGCACCCGGGACACGCGGTCGCCGCCGGCGCCGCGGCCGACGGCTCGCAGGAGCAACTCGTCCAGCGCGGCGAACCGCGCGGCCCATGTCGTCGCCGCGCGGAGCCGGTCGACCAGCTCGACGCCGAGCGCTCCGAGAAGCTCGTCGAGTGGGACCAGTCGGTGGGCGAGATCAGCGGCGGGCATGCCGTAGACGGCCCGGGCCCCGAGCGGTGTCAGCGACACCTGCACGCCTTCCTGGCGTCCGTCGTGGTGGATCGCGACGGACCGGCGCATCAGACCGCCGGCCACGCTGCCGAATCGGGTGACCGGTGACCCGTCGTCGACGCCCGCCGCCACCTCCAAAGGGCCGGACAGACTGATCACCGCAGTGAGCACGCGGCCCGGCGGACCGCAGTGCACCCCCGCCGGGAACCCACGAAGATCGAAACCGACATACGAGCAGACGTACCGCCGCAAGGCGGGCGCCGGACGTGCATCGATCCTGGTGGCCGTATGGTCTTCCACCCTCGCAGTGTACGAACCGGCGGTCTACTGGTAGAGGCTGGGCTCTTTCTGCGGCTCGGGCTCGGTGAACTTGATCGCGCCGTTGCGGTGCTTGCCGCTGATCGTCACCCACGGCAGCTTCGGCAGTTTGGTGTCCAGCGCGCCGAGCTCGGCGCGCATCTCGGCCTGGAGTTGGGCGGTGAACACCTTCGCCTCGCGCGGCTTGTTGAGCTTCTCGTAGTACTCCGCGCGCCTGACTTCGAAGTCGTCCGGGAGGTCATCGTCGGGGTTGCGCCACTTGTCGGCGCCGACGACCCAGATCTCCTTGCAGCGCAGCCGGTCGCGCAGGGCCTGGAAGACGCACGCCTCGTACACGGTGCGCAAGACTCGCTTGGGTTCCTTGTCGGGGGTGAAGATCGCGAACTCCATCCAGTCCTTGCGTACGACGCCTTCGAGCGGGATGGTCTCGCCGAGGGGAAGGTAGGTGGTGGAGGAGTCCTTGTGCCGCTCGATCAGCTTCAACGCGTCCATGACGGGCTTGTGCTGGTCGTTGGAGGAGCGGAAGTCGAGCACGCCGAGGAGCCCTGCTTGGCGACATGCTCGACCGCATCGGGCGGCAGCTCCAGACGCATCTTGGGAAACCGGCCGCGCCAGGTCAGAAACTTCAGCTGGACGGCGAAGCCCAGCCTCGTGGCGCCGGTCTTGTTCCGTAACCAGCCCGCCTCGTCGCCGGACAGGGTGAAGTGGTCCACCACCCCGTCCAGACCCAGATCCCGCCCCACACCAGCCCCTTCCGCCACCCCCGTGATCAGCATTCGGGCTGGACGGTAGAGGCGCCGGTGTACAGCGCAGGCAGATATCTGCGAAACAGTCCGGCCGGGCGGCGGACCTGGTAGTGACGCCCGGACGAAGGCCGTCACTCTCCCCGTCCGGACGCCTGGAGCGTATGGCCCCGTCAGGGCCTGGCGGTGACCTGCTCCGGTGACCAGCCGTCGTTCTCGGTGGCGTCGATCACCAGCCGGTCTGCACCAGGTTGGCCAGCTCGATCGCCGCCTCGTAGCGAGCCACGAACGCTGCTTCGTCGCCGTTCTCGTTGCTGGGAAATTTGTCGTAGCCGGGGATCACTGCGGACAGCAGCGGACACCGTGTCGGCGTACATGGCCAGCTCCCCGCCCCCATAGGTGAGCACGTATCGCCATCCGTCGTCGCCGCCAGGGCGGGCCGGGCCGTCCGCGGGCAGCTGACCTCGGCGGGAGAGCGCTGAGTTCGGGACAGTTACCGCTCTCGGACGGCGTACGTCAAATGCGTCACCCTCGGGGAGGGCTCCGCGCGGACCTGCTCCAGGGCCACGCGGCCGGCGTCCACGCCCTCGAACAGGCGGATTCCGGAGCCGAACAGCACGGGTGAGAGCGCGATCGAGAACTCGTCGATCAGGCCGGCGTTCACGTACTCCAGGATCGTTGCGCCGCCGCCCGCGATGCGGACGTCGCGGTCGCCGGCGGCCTCGCGGGCCTGGTCGAGGGCGGACTCGATGCCGTCGTTGACGAAGTGGAACGTGGTCCCGCCCGGCCGCTCCCAGGGGTCACGCTTGGTGTGCGTCACGACGAAGACCGGCGTGTGGAACGGCGCCTCCTCCGGCCACATCTGCTCGCCGGCGTCGAACATGCGCTTGCCCATCACGCTCGCGCCGGTGCGCTCGAACGTCTCCCGCGCGATGTCGTTGTCGCGCCCTTCCTCGCCGCCCTCGCCGAGCTTCAGGTTCTCCCGGAAGAACCGCTGCGGGAAGATCCACTGCTGCAGTTCCATCCATAGCTGCCCCATCAATTCCTCGGGGGACTCGGGCGCGATGAAACCGTCCAGCGACATCGACACGCTGAAGAACACCTTCCCGGCCATCAGCCCTCCGCTCCCTTCCGAACGATCTCGGTGACGTACGTAGCCAGGTTGCTCAGGGTCTGCTGGCCGCCCTCGATCGCGTGGTACTTCTCGACCGCCTCGTCGCGCTGCTCCTTGGTGGGGAACACCGTGTGCATCTCGATCCGGGTCGCCGTGCCGTCGGGCTCGAACGTCAGGACCGACTCGAAGGCGTTCGGGTCGTCGCGGGTCTCACCGTGGAGCATCGCGATCCGTTCCGGTGGGGCGAGCTCGGTCCAGGTGATCCACTCCTGGTAGTCCGTCCCGTCCGGTCCGTGCATCACGAAGTCCCACCCTCCGCCGACGCGGAACTCGAACGCCCGCGTGGTGGTGGTGAACCCTTCCGGTCCCCACCATCGCGACAGGTGTCGGACGTCGGTGAACGCCTCGAACACCAGCTCCCGTGGGGCGTCGATGATCCGGGAGATGACGATCTCGCGGTCGGCTGTCGCCGACTGCGCCGGCGTTCCTTGTTCTGTCGTGCTCATCAGCTACTCCGCTTTCCTTGTCTGCTTCAGGTCCTGCACGTAGGCGTCCAGTCGGTTGAAGCTCTCGTTCCAGAACTGCTCGAAACCGCCGGTCCACTCGTGGACGGGCCGCAGCCCGCTGGCGTCAAGGCCGTACAGGCGCTGCTTGCCTGCCTTGCGGTCGCGCACCAGCCCGACCTCCCGGAGCACCCGCAGGTGTTTGGACGCCCCCGGCTGGGTCATCCCCAACTCCTGGGCCAACTCGGTCACCGACCGCTCACCCGCCCGCAGCAGTACCAGGATCTCCCGGCGCTGCGGCTCGGCGATCGCGTTGAAGACGTCCGACGTCGTCGCTGCTCGTGCCATGGGGCGATCATATGCCGATATCGGTATGCGTCAAGTCGAAAGGAATCAGGCTGGTCATGTCAGATGACCGGCCTTGGGGACCATCGGTACAGCCGTTGGCGTTAAGCACTTGATCTTGGTCCCTGGGCGGTAGCACGCAGCGCAGGCCCTACCGCATCTCGGCGTTCGGGTGGGGCTGGGACTGGAGCCGAGCGCGCAGGTCGATCTCCTCGGCGCTGAGCGGGTCCTCGGGCCGACGGATACGGGCGGGCTTGGGCCGGAGCGGCAGGCCGTCGTCCACCGCGGCGGCCTCGGCTTCCGCGAGCGCCCGGTAGAGCGAGGCGACCGAGGGGTGCTTGCCCGCGTTCTTCCCGACCTTGATGGTGAGCTTCTTGGCGATCTCGGGGACGGGGATGCCCTTGTCCTTCAGGGCGACGGCGAAGGTGAGCATGTCGTCGTCGATGACCTTCGGCCGTCCGCCGTGGTTGCCCTTGGATGCGGCAATGGCCTGCCCTTCGAGGGTCTTCTCCCGGATGTAGTTGCGCTCGATCTGCCCGGCGACGGCGAGCACGGCGAAGAACATCGCGCCCATGCCGTTGGGGTCGTAGATCCCGGTGAGCGGCCCGGTGAGGAGTTCGAGCTGGATGCCGCCGGCCTGGAGCTCGGCGGACAGGCTCATCAGCTCGGCCGCGTTCCTCGCCAGCCTCTTGAGCTCGTGCACCGTGAAGATGACCGGCGTCTCGGGCGCGGCCTCCTTGAACTGGTGAGCCAGCGCGAGCGCCTTCTCCAGCTCGGGCCGCACCTTGACGCGGGTGCTGATCTGCTCCTTGAAGACCTTGTGGCACTCCGCCCGGTGCAGGGCTTCGAGCTGGCTCGCCAGCTCCTGCCGGGCGGTCGACGTCCTCGCGTACCCGATCCGTACCGGCCGCTCAGTGCGGGGCGCGGGCACGATCGCGAGCGCCGGTTGCTGCTTCCACGCGCGGCCGGGGGCGCGGTCGGCGGGGACGGGGATCTCCAGTTCCTCGCGGAGCGCGGGGACGAGGACGAAGCGCGGGGTGTGGTACTTCGCGGCGGTCTTCCCGCCCCGGGTGCGGCAGGCGCTGCCGGCGGGCGCGTCACAGTTCGGGCAGTTGTGACGTTCTACCGCAAGTGCTGCCTGATCGGGCGTGAGGTCCATGCGGGAAGTCTCTCAGAAATGCCTCGCACAACGTGCAGGTTTTGAGGGGACTTTTGCGAGTGGCGACCTGCGGAAACGTGATCACCCGGGGGCCGTTCTCAGAACTCTCACAGATGGTCATTTGTGAGAGGCGCGGAGCATCATCCTGCTGGCCGGGAGGCGTCCCGCCGGGGGATCATCCGGCGGGACGCCTCCCGGCCAAGGTCGGTGTCGCCGTCAACGGCTGTTCGCGGATGCCTCGTTCGAGGTGGTGACCGCATCTGGATCGGTGGAACGTTGCGGGGCCGCGGAGCCTTCCGCGGGCCTGGACCTCGCCAGCCACAGGCCGGTGAACACGGCGGTGGCCAAAGTGACGGTGCCGGCAGCGAGGAAGGCGCTGTTGAGGCCGGTCTCGAAGGAGGCGCCGCCGGATTGCCGGGTGCGGACGATGGCTCCGAGTACCGCCACGCCGAGCACCGCGCCGATCTGCCGGGTGGTGCTGCTGATGCCTGATGCGAGGCCGCCTTCCTGCGGGCTGACTGCTTGGATGGCGGCTCCCGTCAGTGGGGACATGGTCAGGGCGAAGCCGATGCCGACGACTCCCAGCCGCCACCACACGTTCCCGTAGCCGGTGTCGGCGTGCACCATGCCGAGCGCCAGCAGTCCCAGGCCGGCCAGGGCCAGGCCGGTGGTGACCACGATTCGGAAGCCGTACCGGGCGGCGAGCCGGCCCGCGTACGGGCTGACGATCACCATGGCGAGGGAGGTGGGGAGGGTCTGCAGGCCGGCGCGCAGGATCGAGCTGCCCTGGACGTACACGAAGAACTGGGAGAAGAAGAACGACGAGCCCATGAGCGCGAACCCCACCACGATCATGGCGGTGTTGGACACGGTGAACAGCCGCTGCCGGAACAGCCGCAGCGGCAGCATCGGTGCGGAGCGACGCGCTTCGACGGCGACGAAGGCGGCGAGGAGGATCACCGCGGCGGCGAAGCTTCCCAGGATCACCGGCGACGTCCAGCCGCGGGCACCACCCTCGATCAGCCCGTAGGTCAGCGCCCCCACCCCCAGAACGGACAGCACCGTCCCCGGGATGTCGATTGCGGGGGCGCTCGGATTGCGGGCCTCTTCAAGGCTGCGCAGACCGACCAGCAGAAGGACCACACCGATGGGCAGATTGACCAGGAAGATGGCGGGCCAGCCGAAGGCATCTGTCAGCACGCCGCCGGCCACGGGGCCTGCGGCCAGACCGATTCCGCTGAATCCGGCCCACAGCCCGATCGCCTTGATTCGTTCTTGCGGCACGGGATAGGCGGCGGCGAGCAGGGCGAGCGAGGCAGGGCTCAGCGCCGCGGCCCCGATGCCCTGCAGCACCCGGCCGGCGACCAGCCAGCCGACCGAGGGTGCGAGGCTGCACAGCACCGACGCGGTGGTGAACACCGCCACGCCGGTCAGGTACACCCGCTTGCGGCCGAACCGGTCGGCGAAGATACCGCCGGACAGCAGCAGCATGGCGACCAGCAGTACGTACGCGTCGACGATCCATTGCAGACCGGTCAGCTGAGTGTGCAGCCGGTGCTGCATATCGGGCAGCGCTGCTCCAACAATCGTGTTGTCGAGCAGGACCATGAATTGGCCTAGGCAGGTCACCGTGAGCAGCACGGCCCGGTTTGGTCGACTGCCTACGGCCGCATGCGATGCAGCCATGGGGATTCCTCTCAATCGTTAGTTGCGCCCGGCCACGGTCGACGCGGGTGGCGATACACCTGAGCGCTCTAAAGCAGTCAGCGACTGCGTTAGGCGACTGTAAGGAGGGTTGCCTCGCAAACGCAAGTCATGACTGCGTTAAGGTGGGGGTATGAACGAGCGACAGCGAGCTCGGCGGCCCGGCGGGCGCAGCGCCCGCGTCGGCGCGGAGGTGCACCAGGCCGTCACCGACCTGATCAGTGAGCGCGGCTACGGCAACTTCACCGTCGGCGAGGTCGCAGCCCGCGCGGGCGTAGCCGACAGCAGCATCTACCGCCGGTGGGGCAGCCTGGAAACCCTGCTCACCGACGTGGCGCTCACCCGCCTCAATGCGCGGTCGCCGATGCCCGACACCGGGAGCCTGGCCGGCGACCTGCGCACTTACGCGGCCAACGTGGCCCGCGAGATCACCGGACCCGACGGTCTGGCGGTGGTGCGCCTGGCCGTCGCCCTGTCGAGCAACGGTCAGGAGGGCCTGCAGGCTGGTGACGACCTCCGCGCCGAACGCATGCGGCAACTGCAGTTCATGCTCGATCGCGCCCGCGAACGTGGCGAGCACGCACCCGACGCGTTCGGCGTGCTGGACCACATCCTGGCCCCGATGTATATCCGCGTCTTGTTCGGCATGGGGCTCACCCCGGACTACGTCGACGGGCTGGTCGACCGATTGCTGTGACCTCAACCCGGTCCCCGGGATCAGCCCTCGGACGCGGTGCCAGGGCTCCGCGGTGCCAGGGCTCCGTGAGGTGCTCTACTACGTGCCATCCCACCTCAGGCATCCGGCCCTCGGCTGGCTCACGCGGCCTGGCCGAAGCCGTCGGCCGGCGGGCCGTCGCCGCGGATCGGGGTGAAGTCGACGTCCAGGCGCGGGTCGTAGGCGTCGGGTTCGTCGGCGAGCTCGTGGGTGGAGTCGGCGAAGACGCCCTGGTTGCCGAAGCCGACCCACTGGGAGAACCGGTTGAACGACTCGACCTTATTCGTCGCGGCCGTCACCCGTCGGCGAAGCGGCGCGTCCGAGAGGCAGCGCAGCAGTTGCACCGTGCGGATCACACGGCCGACCTCGCGGAACGCGGTGTAGGTGGAGTTCTTGTGCGAGCCCGACCTCAGCCGCTTCAGCAGCGTGGACCGGGCGCAGGTCGTTCTTGCCGGACTTCTTGTCGGAGAAGTTCTTGCGGCAGCAGCCCGCCGCGTTGAGGGCGCATCAAGTACGGCAACCTGCCCGAAGAAGCCCCCTTCGGTACCCGCGACTGCGCGTGCGGCTGCGGCGAGAACACCACCCACGACTTCGCCCCCGGTCACGAACGCCGCGCCATCCAGGCCCGCGTCCGCGAACACTTTGACGGCTCCGCGCTCGCCTTCATCACCTGGCCCGACACCGAACTGCCGCCCAAGGCTTCGGCGGCGTGATCTGACAGCGAGGAACCCCGGCGGCACCCGCCGGGGTTCCTCACGTCTCCAACCTTCGGTCCCAAAGCTACTGGCGAGTTACTCGTCACCTGGTTCGCCGCTCGTTAACGGCACCCGAACTGCACCGGGATCAACCCGACGAACGACTCGATCCACTTCGGATCACCTGCTGACATCACCCCACCCATGACCGGACAACGCCGACGGGCGGCGGTTGGACACCGAGTGGTTCGGTCAGATTCGAGCGGCACTCGACGGGCAGAGGGCGGCGCCGCTCAGACCATGCGTCGTAGGGCGGTCTCCACGGCATCGACCAGCGGATCGCCTTCGGTCCGCGGGTGCCTGGCCAGGCCGAGTTCGATGTCCGGCAGGCTGGGCAGGGCGTCCGCGTCGTGGCACGCCATGGCCGGTTCGAGATTCCCGGGCAGCACCGCCGTAACGCCGAGCCCGGCCCGCACCGCGGCGAGCACACCGACGAGACTGTTGCTCTCGAACGCAACCCGCCAGCGGCGGTCGGCACCTTCCAGCCCTTCCAGCACCGACGCACGCCATGTGCACGGGCCCGAGAACAGCACCACGGGTAGCGGATCGGCAGCCAAGTCCACACCCTGGCCGACCGCCCAGACCAGCGGTCGGCGCACCGTCCAGCGCGGCCGGCCGGGAACGTCCGCCGCCTCGTCGAGCACGAGTTGGACGCGTCCCGCGTCGTACGCCTCGCGCCTCGCGTCGCCGGAGAGGCTGAGCACCTCAAGCGTCGCGCCTGGATGCAGCCGGGCGAGGTCGGCGAGGGCCTGCGGAAGCTGGGACGCGGCGAGGTCTTCGAGCAACCCGACGCCGCAGTGGCCGGTCAGTGCGCGGCCGGCTTCGGTGAGTGCCTGCGCGGAGAGCGAGAGGATGCGCTCCGCGTATGGCAGGAGTTCGTCACCCGCGCGGGTCGGCGAGACGCCGGTCGTGGACCGGAGGAGCAGGGGGCTACCGACGGTGTTCTCAAGCTTGCGCAACTGCTGGCTGAGCGCGGGCTGGCTCTGCCCCAGCGCGCTTGCGGCGCGGCTGATGCTGCCCGCCCGCACAGCGGTAACGAACGACCGCAGCAGTACGATCTCTAGATCCCTGGCCATAAAAATCCATTATATCGACTCCAATCATATAGCCACTTCCTATTGCCAGATGATTGGAGCTAGCGTCACGCGGGTGACTCGATACCGACAGGTGCTCGCCGTGCCCGGGATGGCATCGCTGCTGGGCGTCTCGCTGCTCGCCCGCACCGCGATCACGGCCTCCGGGATGGCGCTGACGATGTACGTCGTTCTGGGCCTGGACATGAGCTACGCGGCAGCGGGAGGAGCCGCGGCGGCCATGACCACCGGTCTGGCGCTGGGCGGTCCGCTGCTGGGCCGCATGATCGACCGGCGGGGCGCGCGTATCGTGCTGCTGATCACCGTCGTGGTTCAGGTCGCGTGTTGGCTGAGCGTCGCGGTACTGCCGTACACGACCCTGCTGGCCGCCGCCTTCGTAGCAGGTCTGCTGATGGTGCCGGCCCCGATGGTGACCAGGCAGGCGATCGCCGCGATGACGAAGGCGGGACAGCGCCGGGCCGCCTTCGCGCTGGAAGCGGTACAGGGCGAGCTGTCCTACATGGTGGGCCCGCCGATCGTGATCCTCTGCGCGGCACAACTGCCCTCCGGCGTGGTGGCCTGGGGCGTCGGCGCTGCGATCGTGGCGGGCGGAGCGGGGATCGCCCTGCTCAACCCCCCGCTGCGGGCCGAGGACGAGGCGCCGGCCGACCCAGCCGACCGCCCCCGTCGCCGGGAGTGGCTGGGCCCGAGAATGATCGCGGTGCTGGTGATGGCGTTCGGCGCCACGATCGTGCTCAACGGTACCGACCTGGCCATCGTG
The DNA here is from genome assembly GCF_045207415.1 of Streptomyces sp. NBC_00873. Taxonomy (NCBI): domain Bacteria; kingdom Bacillati; phylum Actinomycetota; class Actinomycetes; order Kitasatosporales; family Streptomycetaceae; genus Streptomyces; species Streptomyces sp. NBC_00873. The sequence goes on along the minus strand of NZ_CP108804.1, from coordinate 120,181 downwards.
GCCACTCTCAAGGAAGCCGGCCAGGTCTCCTGGGCCGCCGTCGTGGTGGCCGTGTACGGCGCGGCCTCCATCGCCGGCGGGCTTCTGTACGGCGCGCTCCCGCGACCGCTGCCCACCTGGCTGCTGCTCGGCCTGCTCGGGCTGGTAACCATTCCCGCCGGACTGGCCCACGACTGGCGCTGGTTGTGTGTGGCAGGCTGCGGCGCGGGGCTGCTTGCCGCACCGACTCTTTCCGCGTTGTCCGACGCCGTGAGCCGGCTCGCACCCGCGAGCGTGCGCGGTGAGGCGACAGGCTTGCAATCCTCGGCGCTGGGCGCGGGCTTTGCCCTCGGCGTCCCGATCGTCGGCGGGGCGATCGACACGTCCGGACCGGCAGGCGGCTTCGCGGCGGCCGGCCTGGCCGGCCTCGCCGCCGCGCTGATGGGATGGCTGCTGTCCCGGCGCTCACCCATCCGAACGCGGTCGGTGCGCAGCGATCCCAGCTTCATCGGGGCCTCGGACGCGCGATGATCTGCCTGCCGTCCAGTGGCTGAGCCTTCTCAGGCCATGCTCGGCGTTGCACGCCTCCACAACATGGCCCTCACGGGATAACCCCAACCCCATACGGGACAACCTCTAGCACAGGCGATAGGCGCAGCGGCGAGGTTCGGCGGAAGATCCGTGATCAGCATCGGACGCCGATAGCTTCGTGCTCATGCCAGTGGAGTTCCTGACCGACGAACAAGCGGCTTCGTATGGCAAGTTCAACGAGGAGCCGACCCGGCCTGAGCTGGAGCGGTTCTTCTTCTTGGACGACGAGGACCGCAAGCTGATCGCGAAGCGGCGCGGGGACCACAGTCGGCTCGGGTTCGCTCTCCAGATGTGCACCGTGCGCTACATCAGCCGGTTCCTCCCGGATGACCCGCTGGACGTGCCGTGGGTCGTGGTCGAGCATCTGGCCGCGCAGCTCGGCGTCGAGGACGTCTCGTGCGTGAAGCGGTACACCGAGCGTAAGCCGACGGCGTACGAGCACGCGTGGGAGATCCGGGACGCCTACGAGTACCACGAGTACGAGGATGCGGAGTGGTCGCGGCGGTTCCGCACGTTCCTGCACGGGCGGGCGTGGACGCACGCCGAGGGGCCGGTGGCGCCCTGACCGGCCCGGACAAGGAGCACGCCGAAACGTCGATGCTCGCGCTGCACCTGCTCCAGTCCGCGCTCGTGCACGTCAACACCCTGTTGGTCCAGCAGGTCCTGGCCGAACCGGCCTGGGCGAAGAAGCTGAGCGACGAGGACCGGCGCGGGCTGACCGCGCTGTTCTGGTCCAACGTCAACCCGTACGGCACCTTCCGCCTGGACATGAGCAAGCGCCTCGACCTGGGGCCGGCCGCCGCCGTGCCCCGCCCCCGCACCTCGGCGGACGCCGCCGACCGATCGAGCACGGAGATGCGATGAAGGACTTCGCCGACCTCACCGACCCCCGGATGAACGAGGCCGCGTGGCGGGCCTTCGACCTGGATGCCTGTTTGTGATCCCCAGCCGCCAGGCCGCCGTCGATCGGGCCGCCGAGCGGGATCGCGTTCCGGCGGGCGGCCAGGACCGGTCGACGGCGACCAGGCACCCAGAGGTTGTCGACGACGGTGGTGCAAGCCGCGCGCGGATCGGCCAGCAGGTGGTGCAGGGGTTCGTCGACGGTGGGTGCAGCGAAGATTGACCACTTGCTGTCATCGTCAAGATATGACGGTCGGCTTCTCTTCGAATCAGTGGGCGGCGTCGCATTGCCTGTGGTCGTAGCCGTCGCGATGGGTGAGGACCTCCTCCATGTGGCCCTCCGCCCATTCCTTGATTCCCCGCATGACTCCCTGGAGCGAGCGACCGAGATCGGTCAGCTCATAAGTGACGGTGACGGGCACCGTGGGGGTCACGGTCCTGGTCACCATCCCGTCGCGCTCGAGTGAGCGCAACGTCTGCGTCAGCATCTTCTGGCTCACGCCCGAGATCCGGCGTGACAGCTCGGAGAAGCGCATGGGCCGCGGTTCGTCGCCGGAGGCAGCCCCAGGACGCGGGCCGTCCCCGCCCAGGGCGGCGAGCACAAGGGCGACCCACTTGTCGGAGATTCGCTCCAGGAGTTGGCGGCTGGGACATGCCGCGAGGAATGCGTCGTACTCCGCTTTGGCTACGGCCCGCCGCTGGGACGCGGTGCTGGTCGGCATAACTCGTCTCTTCCGCTCGGTGACTTACGCACCTCAAGGTGCCTACTTCCCATTGGGAAGCAGGTACCTCCATGGTGGTGCTGCATCAAAGCGATGGCAAGACCACCTCACAAGGCCTCCACGAAGGAGCAGATGGCGATGAATCAGATGACGTCTCGGCGGGCCGTGGTCCGTGTGCCGTCCGGGCCCCGGTCGATCGGGACCGTCGACGTCCCGGTGGCTGAGCCGGGGCCGGCGGAGATCCGGGTCAAGATTGCCGCCGCAGCGATCAACCCGGTCGACCTGGGGGTGGCCGGGGGCGTCTTTCACCAGCTCGGATTGGTCAACCAGCCGGACTACACCGGTCTCGGCTGGGACTTCGCCGGCACTGTTGATGCCGCCGGACCCGGCGTCGAGCTGCAGGTCGGCACCCGTGTTGCCGGGTTCATCGACGGTTTCGACCGCGACCACGGATCCCATGCCGAGCACCTCCTCGTCTCCGCCGCGAATGTCGCCGTCGTTCCGGACGGCATGGACCTGGTCGAGGCGGCGACGGTGCCGCTCAACGCCACCGCCGCAGCCCAGCTCGCCGACCTCCTCGGTGAGGCGTCAAGCAAGGCTCGGCGCTTGCTGGTGACCGGCGCGGCCGGCGCGGTGGGCGCGCACGTCGCCGTACTCGCCCAGGACCGCGGCTGGCAGGTGACCGGGATGGCCCGAGCGGCCGACGAGCCGTTCGTCCGGGGCCTCGGCGTCGACTTCGCCACCGATCTCGGGCAGGGCTGGGATGCCGTTGCCGACGCCGGAGCCCTGCAGGAGCACGCCCTACGGACGGTGCGCGACGGTGGCCGTTTCGTCGGCGTGCAGCCGGCCTCGCGACTTCCCGAGGAGCGCGGCATCGCCGTCGAGGTCGTGTTCGCCCATCCCGACGGTGCGCTTCTCGCCCGATTGCTCGCACGGGTGACGACGGGGGAACTACCGGCTCGCGTCCACGCCGTCGCGCCGCTCGACGAAGCAGCCGGTGCCTACCAGGCGATGGCCAAGGGCGGCGTCCGCGGCCGGATCGTTCTCGTCCCGTGACAGCGCGGCGTCGTCTCGCGACTCGGGCCGTGACCGCGGGGCCCCCGGAACCCGATCGATGTCCTTTGGGTCCGGCGGATCGACGATCGATGTGCTCGCCGGCCCTCGAGAGAAGTCCTTCGCCCGGATCGCCGCCGCGGACGAGCGGGACGCCGAGCACCGGCACGAGATCCACGACAACCACTTCGTCAAAAAAGATTCCCTCAACGGACAGGACAGCTGATGCTCACCACCAGTGCCACTGTTCTCGCCGGCCTGCTCGGCGCGGCCCTCATCTTCATGGGCGGGCGCGCCTTCACGACGCCGCAGGCCGCCGTCGGTTTCGGCATTCCCGATACACCGGTCGACGACCCCGTCTTCCGGCCCTGGCTGCGCGTGAAGGGTTTGCGCGAGATCGCGTGCGGGGTCTTCGTCTTCGTTCTGATGCTCGTCGCGACGACGTCGCTGCTGGGTTGGTACGTGATGGTGCTCGCTGCGATACCCGCCGGAGATGCGGTGGTCGTGCTGCGCAGCGGTGGGCCGAAGGCCGCCGCCTACGGCATCCACGGCGCAACGGCGGTGGTGATGCTGGCGACCAGCATCGGCCTCCTGGTCTGACTCGCCATCGAGATCCGACCCTGACTACGAGGCTCCGTAGGGCGTGTTCCGGCGAGGTTTCCCGCGGAAGGCTCGCCAATATTCTTTCCACCTCGACAACGACCCCGGCTGCGAACGCAGCCGGGGTCGTTGAGTATTTCGGATCTACGCTCTGGCGAGAGAAGATCTCTTCTGGTGGATGGCGATCAAGGCGTGGAGCAGTGCGGCGATGCGGTTCGGGCTGATCCGTACCCGCTTCAGTTCCGCGAACGCCCAACGCAAGGGTAATACCAAGGTTGCGCCATTTCTTGTTTCATGAGTGGTGGCTGGCAGGTCTCGACGACCCCACTCAACCGCCGACGGCCCCCTGCTTCAGCACCCCCACTCCCGATGCTGACCCAGCGGCGACGAGCACCAGGAGCAGCACGACGAGCCTTGGCCGGCTAGCTCGGCTTCCTCTTCGGCCGGGCCGCCTCGACGGTCTCCCGGCAGGTGCTGCGCAGGGGGTTGCCGCCGAAGCCGTAGCGGTGGCATGGCTGGTGGCAGCGCGCGCACCGGCCGACGTGCGCGGGCGGGCAGTCCAGGACGGCAGAGGCCTTGCGCTGGGCTGGTGCAGGTGTGGTCATGGCGCTTCCTTTCGAACCTCCGTTCTATCAGAGTTCCGGAGGTTCGCCGGGCTGCGACACCGGTCCACCGGCCGCGCTGCAGGTGCGGCTCAGCCCTGCAGCTCTGCGCGCGCCTTCTCCAGTTGTGCCACCGTCACCGTGCCGGCGCCCGGGAGGCCTGCGCTCTGCCACGCCCCCTGAGCACGGGCCACGACACCGCCGGCGTCGTCGAGGAGGACCTTCTTCGCCACGTTCACGGAGATCGCGCCGTCGCCCAGGTCGACGAGGTGCGCGAGCATGCGCACGTTGTGCTGCCGGTTGCCGGCCTTCTCCTCGTTGTACCGGTAGACGAGCACCCACCGACCGAGGAGGGAGCGGGCCCGCTCGATCATCTGGCGGCCGCGGTCCGTCTCCTCCTGCTCGGTGCGGATGTGCTCGGCATCGCCGGACGGCGGCCGCAGGGTGAGCAGGCCTCGACGGCTGGTCTCCTCGATCTCGACCTTCTCCAGGAACGCGACGAACGTCTTCGCGCTCTCCAGGCGGTCGACGTCCTGCGCGGCCTGCTTGGCGATCAGGTGCAGGTCGACGGTGAGGGTCTGCACCCGGCGGCCCCAGGCGGCTTCCTCGCCGAGCGGGCAGGGGCCTGCGGCCTGGGCGGCGGCGATCACAAGGCTGTAGTCCACGCCCCCATCATGGCCCCGTAGTCCTAGCTCGGAAGTCCTAGCTCGGACACCAGGGAGCAAGTAACCCGCCGGTAGCTTTCAGGGCTTTGCCGCGGCGGTCTTCTTCGGCTGGCGGGGCACGGTCTTCTCGCGGTCGAGGTGTCCGTAGACCGTGGAGCGGGGGACGTTGAACATGTCGGCAATCTGCTGGACGGTCTTCTCGCGAGCGTCGTAGAGCTGCTGGGCCAGTTCGGCCTGGTCCGGAGTCAGCTTGGGGCGGCGCCCGCCGACCCGGCCGCGCGTCCGCGCGAAGGCGACGTGAGTTGTCGACAGTGCTCACCTGCGGGTTCGTGATCGCGGGGTGGAGTGTCGACAGACGGTCGTTTGCCGAGACTCAGGGCCAGCCTCCGGCCGCTGTCGGATCACCCCGCGAGTCGTTCCCGGGCGTACTCGCGCAGCTCGATCATCGGTTGCTCGGTCCGGTCGTCCAGGCGGCGGATGAGTGCGGAAGCGAGGTCGATGCAGCGAGTGGCCCCGGAGTCGAGGGCGGTGTCAAGAGCGGCGCGGGCATCGGCCGCGGCAGCGGAGGCGTCGCGGTCATGGAGCGAGCCTTCGGCCCGGTAGGTCAGGAACACCGCTCTGGTACGGGACCGGCGTGGATCGAGCTCGCCCAGTCCGGAGTCGATTACGCTGCCAGCGCGACCGGGGTCGCCGAGGTCGAGCCAGCAGCGTCCGGCGTCGGCGTTGACATCCGCCATCGACATCCAGGACACCACGGGGGGTGTGTCCTGCGGGCGAATCCGGTCCAGCTCGGCCTCGGCGGATGCCAGGGCACGCCCGGTTCCAGTGTGATCTTGGAGTACGGCGCAAGCCCGTGCGCGGCGTACGTCGAGCAGGGAGCGGGCGGCCGGCGTACGGGTCCGGGAGCGGGCATGTTCCAGCACTTTGATCGCGTCGGCGGGCCTGGACAACCAGGTTGCCTGGTAACCGAGGTCGGATAGTGCGACCGCGGCGAGATCGCGGTCCCCGGCCTGGTGCGCGGCATGGACGGCGGCCTGCCAGTGGCGTTGGGCGTCGGCGTGCCGGTCGGCATCGAAGCGCAGCCATGCGGCGCAGTGCGCGAGGTCGGCGGCCACGGCGTGGAGGCGGCGGCCAATTGCTGAGCTGTAACGGTCCTGGGTGATCAGGTCGATCGCAGTGTTCAGATGGGCGTCGATGAGGCCAGAGACCTGCCGGTGCGGCCCGGCGGCAAGGGTGCGCAGTTCGCTGGAACGCTGCTCCAGCCACCTCAGGAGTTCCTCGTCGATCTGTTGTCCGCCCAGGGCCTGGGACAGGTGGCGTGGCTCGATGCGGGCCCAGTCGGCAGCGACCTCGATGAGGGTGCTGCTGCTGAGTACCAGGAAGGATCGTCGGTCCATGCGGGTGATCTGCACCTCTCTCAGGGCGGCCCGGCTTCCCGAGGGGCTGAACGGGGCGGGCCGTTCGAAGGCGGGCAGCCAGTCGGGCCATCGAAGATGTTCGATCGCGGCGGTGGGAACATCGAGGACCTCTGCCAGCAGCAACTGGCTCTCCTCGCTCGGTGTAGTTCCTGTCTCCCAGAGCCAGATCCGGTTTCGGTCGATACCGCTGCGCAGGCCACGCCTGCGGGCCTGCGCACGGAGCAGACGGGCGAGGTCCTCTCCGGACCAGTGGTGACTGCGGCGCAGGTGCGCCAGCGGATGACGGTCCAGATCCATGTCGCCCCCTCCGACTACTGACGCCGCCCCTCCACCATGCCGTACTCGGGCGGGGGTTGAGGAGGCTTCACCGAGGCCGGGCACACACCGGCCACACAGTCATCCCCTGGAGCCCGGCGGGGTCGGGTGGTGTCCTCAACGGCGTGACGCCGCGCATCCGCGCGGCGCCGTCGAGAAGGGCTGGTCCTCGCGTGAACACCAGGGATCGTTTTGCTGATCTGTCCGGCGCCACCGTCACCGTGACCGGAGGCTTCGGACTGGTCGGCAGCCGCATCGTGCACAAACTCCGCGCACTGGGCGCCAAACCGCTTGCCGTGGGCCGACTGGACGCCTACGGCACGCGGTGCCCGCGCCCCACCAGCCCTCGTCCCTGGCGGCGAAGCGCAGAAGTGCCGTAGAACGTGCGGCGTGAGCGTGTCGGCCCAGTCGGGCAGATGGGCCTTCGCCGCGGCCGCCAGGCCGTTGCGCAAGGCGTCGTCGCCGACGCGGCGCGAGGAGCAGTCTGAGTTCTTGCGCCCGGAGGGGAACAGCGGGGCACCGGAACGGGTGTGGTCGTCGTCGAACTGGCCCCAGACGTCCTCGATGAACCACCGCAGCGTGCGGTCGGCGCCGTTGATCAGCGGCACCATCCGCTCGCGTGGGCCCGATCCGCGAGCGCCCTTGCCGTGGCGCGGGAGCTTGCCGAAGCGGCCCAGCTCCCACTTGATGTCGGTGAGGTCGACTTTGCATGCCTCGCTCACCCTGAGTCCGACCTGCGACATCAGTTTCGATGCGGTGTAGTTCCGCGCGGTCGGGGCGCACTTGCGGCACGTCGCCAGCTCGCCGCCCCAGCCGGTGAACAGTGTCTTTATCTCCGGCTCGGTCGGCGGGATCCGCAAAGCCGCGTCCTTGGATCCCCGCGGCCGGTTCATCTCGTCGATCGGGCACTCGACGACCCGCCCGGTCATCCGGTGGATCTCGACCTTGTGCCGCAGCTCCAGGAACAGGAAGTACGTGGTCAGCGCCTGTGCGCGGGCCAGCCGGGTGCCGCTCGGCGAGCCCCGCAGTACCTTCCCGAAGTACCCGTCGGCGTCGGTCGGCTCCATATCCCACAGCGGCCGACCGAACCAGGCCCGCATCTGGTCCAGGTGCCCGACGTCCCCGCGGATGGTGCCGTCCGCAAGCCCCGCCGAAGCCCGCGCGAGGACGAAGCCGGCGAGCACGTCGGTCTCGAACTGCTCCAGTTCCTCCGCCGAGATCGGATCGCGGAACGCGCGCAGGTCGCGTACGGCTGCCAGCGCCAACCCAAGCCTCCTCGCCTTCACCCCGATCACAGATGGGTCGGACGAAGTGAGAACGCATCAAGAATCCTGAAGTGACGTCACCGGCTTGAAGGACACCCCAAGGAGACAGAACACCCTGGCCACGGGGACAAGGACTCAGCAGGGCTCAGGGGAACTCGCGGGATGTCGCACAGTAACCCTGGCCCCGGCAGCGGCGCCACCGGTAGGTCGCGCTCGACGACGTACGGGACGCCGCCGACGGAGCCGGGACCGATCAGGTCAGGGGCCGGTGATGGTGCGTCGGGCCGGGGCGGTGCTGACTCGGATCCAGCTGCCCATGAGGTCGACGGCCGCCGCTTCGCGGGTGGCGCAGCGCTGGCCGCGGCTGAAGCCGCCGGCGAGGATGCCGACCCATCCGGTGCGTCCGGAGCGGGATGCGCCGCCGTAGGACGGCTCTACGTGGCCGAGGACGGTGTCGCCGCTGCGGAGTATCCAGCGATGGTTGTCTCGGTGGTCCGAGTGCTTTTCCAGTGCAGCGGCCTCGGCGATGGCCATGGCCGCTTTCCTGGAGAGTCGCTTGGGCCGGGCTGCCGAGCGTCGCCGTGCGGGTTTCGGCGAATCGTCACGTGACGTTTGAGCCGGGGTGGAGACCGCGGCCGGCGCCGTCACGGTGTCGGCAGCCGGCTCGGTCAGGTCGATGACTGTCGTCGTGGGGGAGGTGGTGGTGTCCGGGATGCCGTGCACCGCCTCGCCGGTGGGGGCAGCCTGTTGGGCGCGGGCCGAGAGGACGACAGGGATGCGCGCCACGATCGCGAGGTCGAAGTGGTCTGCGGGCAATCCGGCCGTCAGAGCGCCAGCGAGCCGGCGGGCGGCGGATGCCAGATCGTCGGCGAGAGTGAGACTGCTCGCACCCTCGTACTCCCGGAGCAGCGCCTGTTCGTCTGCCGCTGCGGCACGGTGCCCGGCGTGCTGCTGCTGCCGGGTGCGGTACGCCTTGGCCTGGCAGGCGCGGGAGCAGTACTGGCGGGCACGGGGGCCGCGCCGGGCGGGCAGCTGTTTGCCGCAGACGGTGCACGTTGCCATGAGCTTCCGCCAATCGTCACGTGATGATTGATGTTGCCACGGTACCGCCGCACGGCCCAATCGTCACGTGATGATTGGGCCGTGCGGCGGAATAGGTCAGAGACCAGAGGCGATATGGGCCCCTTCGACGGGATGATCTGCAGCAGGGGCACGATCTCACCGGTGTCGGGGAGCTGATAGGACACCAGCGCGAGGTGCGTGATCTCCAGCAGCTCCTCCAGCCGCACGCCCGTGTGCCGGAGCGTCTCGATGATGGCCCATGCCCAGAACGCCTCGTCCTCGTCACGGGTGACGTCGAACTGCTCCGCCGTGACCATGTCCTCGATCAGCACCATCTCCGGCCGGTACTGAAAGCGCGTCTTGGTTCGGTCCTCCCGGCGGCTGATGCGGCGATAACGCCAACGACGGCGGCCACCTGGCCAGGGGTGGGCTGCGGCGGTGCGCATCGCCAGGAGGCCGCCTATGCAGTAGCCGGTCACCGCGACCGGTCCGGCGCCGACCTCGGGCTGGGTGGTGAGGAACCTAAGGTAGGCGTTGGCGTCGCTCAGGACACGTTCGGCGGTGTGCGCCTCGATCAAGGGCATCAGCTGGGCGATGACCGCGGGCCGGACCTCTTCTCCGATGTGCTCGGGAAGTTCGATCACCGGCGCCGGGCCGTGCCGGTAGAAGAGGTTGGGGACGAGCACGTAGTACCCGAGCCCGGGCAGTTCGCGGGCCATCTCCCGCAGCACGGGACGGATGCCGAAGCCGTCCGCGTACATCAGCACCCCTGGGTGCCGCTCGCCACGGTCGGGGAAGGCGGCGAGAGCGTCGGCCTGGCCGTCCGCGGTGGGAATGTGCAGCATCTTGATGGGCATGAGTTCTCCTGTCGTGGTTGACGTGTCGAGCTGTGATCAACACGACAGGAGGCGGAGCCCGCGCAGCAGCGCCAGATCCTCGATCCAACAGCGGGCCAGCACTGGCCCGTACGGCGCTCAGAGGAGCGCCGGGTCACCAATCCGTGTGTAACGCAATGCCGTCCTGGTAGTCATCGCCGCATAACGTAGCCCACCGGACAGGATCGATGTCAGCCCTCCCCCAGTCCACAGTGCTGTTCGCGAGAATGATTTTGGTCGGCACCTCGGATCCTGAACCCGGTCGACGCGCTGCCCGTGACAGCGATACCGATCTTGTTTCTGCACGGTCCTCACCACACTTCGAAGGCCCTGTTCGAATTCTGAGCTGGGCAAACGCTCGCCAGGGATCGAAAACAGGCTCTGACACTGACCGAACAGCCACGATGTCGCAGGATTTCCACGCACCTCTCGGCCTCGAACTCGCATGCCGGACCTTGGGTTGCCGCCGGGGCGCCAGCCTGCGTCGTTCGACATGCGGCCTGCGCCCGTTCCTACGACACGGCGGGCGGGGTGGCGGGTCGGGGGCTGGGTTCTTCGGTGTGGCGCGGGGGGCTGATGGCGTGGGCGATGTGGTCGGCGGTGAGGGGTGCGGGACGTGGGGCGAGGGTGGGTGAGGTGGCGGCGATGGCCACCCGGTGCTGGCGGTGAGGACGACGCCGTGGTGTGCGCCGGTGGATTTGCGGGGTCACTCGGGCCCTCGACGGCGTCGAACTCACACCTGCTGAGCTGCTGACCGCGCGCTACGCCCAGGGCGCCGCACAACGTGCCTGGAACCGGCGGCTCGCCCCCCTGACACCCCTGGAGGCGTTCAGCGCCGTACAGGCCGATTCCAACGCTCCTGCGGAGATCGTGGCCGCGGCGCTGACCCTGGTGCCGAAGCTGCACGCAGCACTCGACACCGCGGCGGCGGAACTCCGGGCACGCACCGACGCCGAGAAGCCCGCGTCGTAGGCACCAGGCGATTCCCCCGGCCACGGAGCGTTGTCCACAGGAACTTCTCCGTCCACAGCGGGTTATGAGTTCTGGAAGAGCCGGTGCAACGATCGCCCCACACGCATCTCACGAAGGGGGACCGAGCCCATGACCACAGAGCTGAACAACGTGAGCGACGCGCTGGCCGATTCGGACGTATCCAAGGTGCTGGGCGGCGCATGGGATGCGCTGGACCTTGCGGGACGTCTGGCGGACGCCATCGCTTGGGACGAGGCGAGCAACGAACTGCAGGCGCTCATCGCTGCGCAGGAATGCGTCACGGCTCGGGACCTGTTGCCGGTGCCGCAGACGGGCGCTCCCCTCAACCTGGCAGAGATCGAGCCCGGAACAGCCGGCCTTACTCCCTACATCAGTCTTCTGAGTCGGGCCCAAGAGGCTCTTGCCCGTCTCGCCTCGACAGGAGACAACAGCGCGGACGTGCAGAGCCGGCTGAGCGAGGCGGCCAGACACGCTTCCGCTGCGCGGGACGCTCTCTCGACAGTCCGGGAGCGGTAATGGTCACTTTGGAACAGCTCTTCGATACGGCTGGCGCGCATTTGCGGGCTGCGGCCGAGCAGGTCGTCGCGGAGGACCGGGCAGCCGTGAGCCGCCGGCTCGACCAATTCCTCGCAACGCTGTCGTCAGGGCTCAGCACCGTCGACGACACCTCGCACGCGAGCGACCTCAGCTTCCACCTCGACCGGGCCCGCGACGCATTGCAAACTGCCCAGCGACTGATGCCGCCCCCGATGAAGAACTCGTCCGGGCCGGCGGAGGACGGCATCTCTGGCGCAACCAAGGCTGTCAACGTGGTGCGGGACGTCATCGAGAGCCATCACGGACCCGACCGAACCCCGTTGACTGCCTACGCCTTCGCGTTCACCACCCGTCCTGCCCGCGAGTACCTGGCCCGCCGGTCCGCCGAAATCGCGTGGGAGGCAGACCGGATCGCTCTCGCTCTGGGACTGGGCGTCGAGGACCCCGGTGTTGCCGCGGCCTTCGCCGACGTCCGGTCCTCGCTGGCCAAGGCTGCGGTCTTCGGCCGGGAGGGGACCAGGAACGCCGACTGGGGAATCGCGGCCTTCTCCCTCGCGCTGCCTGTCGAGCCGGTCCAGGCGCACGCCAGCGATGACCTCCGAGCTGTACCCGAGCGTCTGGCCGAGGACAGCGACCGGTTGTCTCGGGCCGCGTTCGACACCCTGCACGACCGCTCCGGACACCGGTTGAGCGGATCGGATCTGCAGCAGCTGTCCCGCTGGACAGCAATGGGACGTCTGTTGTCGGGCCGGGTGCTCCTGCATGTCGCCGAGCAGCTTCCGGACCGGGCAGCCGCTGCAGCTCTGCGGGAGGCCGCCGGAACCCTGCGGAGTTCCGCGCAGGCGTGGCAACAGTCCGCAGCCGCGTGGCACCGGATTGTGGACTTGGCCGACCCGCGGGCGCATCCCAAGCTGCCGCCGCCTAGCTATGACATCGTCCGCCGGGGCCAGGTGGTCCGCCTGCCGCAGGTCGTCCCCCATCCGGCCACCGTGATCGCCCGCACGTCGGCTGTGCGGGTGGGGCAGTTGCTGTTCGGAGCGCAGTGGCGACCGGATGGGGCAGGTCGCCCCGATGCGCGGCCGGTTCGCGACATCCTTGGTGATGTGCAGGGCGTGGGCGCTCTGGCGGCAGCGCTGTACCGGCTGCCTGCCGCCGGGTGGCAGCTGGCCACCGCCGCCCCGCTGGCGGTGGAGCGGGCGCGATATGGGCTGGTCACCGATTCCGTCGAGCACCGGAGCGCCTCCGACGATCCCGGGCAGCGACGCTTCTACCCCGTTCACCATCGACAGCTGGAATCGCTCACCACCGCGTACCGGACCGTGATGCCCGCCGAGCAGACCGCTGCGGTCGCACTGCTGGAATCGGCACGTCAGGCAGGAGTTGCAGTCCCGCGCGCCCTCCTTGATGCCGCGGCGCACCGCAACATCGCGGCACAGCAGCAATGGGGCACTACGCAGGCACCGCCTCCCGCCGTACGCGCGGGGGGCCCCGCACTGCGGGCGCAGCCACCCGCACACCGGAAAGGACCGCTCCTTTAGCTCAAGGCCGTGAAGTTACGGCTCCGGGGGCGTTGGCAAGTGCGCTCTGATCTGCGGCGATTTCGGACGCGAGAAGCGGAGCCCCGGTAGAACTGACAGTCGACCAAGACAGCCGTTCACAGCACCGGACGCTCCGCTGTCCGATCAGTGTGTCATCACGCGTGAAATCACGGTAGCCAAGGGCCTGTTCGCCCCCGGGCACCTGGGAGAACTCACCCAGATCGTCCCGTTCGAGATGGTCGATGCGGCCCTCACCGAGACCGGTGCCGTCCAGCAACGACTACGGAAGATCCCCGCCCGGGTGGTGGTCTACCTGCTGCTGGCCGCAGCCCTGTTCGAGGACTGCGGCTACCTGGCCGTCTGGCGCAAGCTCAGCGCCGCGCTGGAGGCGATACCAGCCGCGGAAGGTCACCACCGCGGCCGGGACGGTGGAGGTGAAGGCACCGCGGGTCAACGACCCGCGGGTCGATGAGGCCACCGGCAAGCGCAAGCGGTTCTCCTCGGTGATCCTGCCGCCCTGGGCACGCAAGTCCCCGAAGATCAGCGAGGTGCTGCCCCTGCTCTACCTGCACGGACTGTCCTCCCGCGACTTCGTGCCCGCGCTGGAACAGTTCCTCGGCAGTACGGCCGGGCTCTCGCCGGCGACCGTGACGCGGCTGACGGCACAGTGGCAGGCCGATCACAAGGCATTCGGCGAACGTGATCTGGCCGGCAGCGACTACGTCTACGTGTGGGCCGACGGCATCCACCTGCGAATACGCCTACGGGAGGCGAAGTCGAGCGTGCTCGTGCTGATGGGCGTGCGCGCGGACGGCACCAAAGAGCTGATCGCCATGAGCGACGGCTACCGCGAATCAGCCGACTCCTGTGCAGATCTGCTGCGGGACTGCCAACGCCGGGACATGCGGGCTCCCGTCCTGGCGGTCGGCGACGGCGCCCTGGGCTTTTGGAAGGCCCTCGCGGAGGTTTTCCCGAGGCCCGCCATCAAAGGTGCTGGGTTCACAAGATCGCCAATGTTGCGAACGCCCTGCCGAAGTCCGCGCAGCCCGGCGCGAAAAAGGCCCTGCAGGAGATCTACAAAGCCGAGGACCGCGACCACGCGCTCAAGGCCGTCACCGCTTTCGAGAAGACCTATGGCGCGAAGTTCCCCAAGGCCGTCAAGAAGATCACCGACGACGTCGACGAGCTACTGGCGTTCTACGACTTCCCCGCCGAGCACTGGATCCACTTGCGCACCACTAATCCGATCGAGTCGACCTTCGCCACGGTCCGGCTGCGGACCAAGGTCACCCGGGGCGCCGGCAGCGCGGCCGCCGCCCTGGCCATGGTCTTCAAACTCGTCGAGTCCGCCCAGCAGCGGTGGCGGGCCGTGAACGCACCCCACCTCGTCGCCCTCGTCCGCTCCGGAGCCCGCTTCGAACGCGGACACCTCGTCGAACGCCCCGAAACCGACGCAACATGAACAACCTCAACTGAGCGGCAGGAAGGAAAATTGCTCGCCGGACCCTGCATACCTCCCAGACAATGCCCAGGCCCCGAACACGTACGGGCATGTCATGGGAAGATCCAGTTCGACGGACAAGGGGTGGAGTGTATGGGGCTTGACTACAGCTACAAGATCTTTGTGCCTGCCCAGAACGTCGCCAGGGCGCTGCTCGAGCTCACCAAGCTGGCGCCGCCAACCCGTCGAGTGACGCCGCTTACGGTCACCATGCCCGGCGGTGACCGGTTCGTCGTCCCGTTCACGTCCAACTTCAAGAGCGAGCCGGTGGATTGCTCCACAAGCGGCAGGCTTGAACTCGACACCTCAATCATGTTCGGCGTCGACGACGCGGTGCGCGAGTTCTGCGGGGACCGTGACTCCGAACCCGACGAGTTCGGGAGAGTTCAGATTGGGTACGTCTACCTCACGGTGCGGTTCGCGCCCGCGCCACACCCTCGCTTCGCGTCGCTAGAGTTCACCGCAGCCACGTCGGGGATGAGCCGGCTGTTCGAGCGATCCGCAAGCATCAGAGCCGTGTTCACCGGCCTCACCGCCGCCAGCGGCGGAGTGTGCTGTCTACTCGACACCGAGAGCGACACCTTCCAAATATGCTGGCTGAACGGTCAGCCGATCCAAGACACGGTTCCCGGCCCTTGCTTCGCCAACTACCGTGATCTTGTGGCAGTTTGGCCCGGCCAAGACCAGTGAGGAAGCATCTCACCAGAGGCCCTTGGACTACTGGCCGAACGCGGAGGAACCCGCCGCGTTCGAAACGCAATGAGACGCCGACCCTGGCACAGGGACCAGCCCAACTGACTTGATCCACAGGTCTTGACTATTACTCGGTGCTGGGCAGCTTGCGGAGCCTGGGTGGCGCGCTGGCGGGCCCGTTCAGCGGCTTCGGCCTGCCGCTGGTCGGGCGGCAGATGCTGGCGCCGGGTGAGTTCGGCTTCCGTCTTCTCGTGCTGGTCATGCAGCCGGATCGCCTGGGCCTGGGCGCGGGCAGCCTGCGCCTGGGCATACGCCCGGTCCTCCTGGATGGCGATGCGTGCTCGGTCGACCAGCGCGGGCGGGACGCCCTGCTCGGTCAGAAGATGCAGGACGTCTGGTGCCTCCTGCAGCGGCTGCGCGAGGCGTCGGGCGGCGTCCTGCGCTCGCAGAAACCGCGCTTCCCGCTCCAGGATCTCAGGGTCCGTCATCAGCCGTAGCAGCGGTGCTTCGAGCTTCACCGCCTCCACAACTGTGCCTGCGGGCTCTTCCGGCGCGCTCAACGCGTTCTCCTTCGGTGCTCAGTAGAAGCCACGGGCTCAGGCCGAGAGGCCGGGCGCAGCCGTCCGGGCGGCCGGCCGCGGGGTCGCCGCCGCGGGGCGGGGCGCACTCTGCTGGACGACTGCGGCCGGGGCGGCGGGGCCGGTGAGGCCCGGCGGCAGGGTCATCGAGAGCCGGCCGCCGTGGTGCTCGGCGAGATCGGCCACCGTCTTCAGGGCGGCGAGGTCGGCCGGACTGAACCGGCCCGGCTGGACCTGGGCCCGCTGCACGATCCCCTGCGCGTGTTCGGCCACCGCGCTGTAGGGCCCGGCCGCTGCCCCGGGACCGACAGGAAGCTCCGAGGACGGCAGCTGCTGCCAGGCCTCGCGGAACTCCGCTACCCGGCGGTGCGTGGAAGTGCTGAGCTCCTTGCCCATGTCGGTGTCCGCCCAGGCATAGAAGGCCTTGGCGATCTCGCGGGAGGCCTCCATGGCGTCGTCCCGCGTGACGTACGGCAGCGGGGCGTTGGACCGCAGGGTGCTGCGCAGCTGGCGGATCTCAGCGAGATTCTGGTCCTCGGCGGCGGTCAGGGCGTCGGCGTCGGGCCGCTCGCTGTGCGGACTGCTGTAAGCCAGAGCCGCGTCGGAGACCTTGAGCAGCACTTCGGCGGTCGGCAGGTCCGGGCGCTTGGCGCCGCTGCGCAGCCGGTCAGCCCCGGCCTGCGCCCAGCGGCCGATGGTGTCGCAGGTGCGGGCGGAGAACGTGCGCCAGAACCCCTGGACGCGCACGTCGTCGGTCAGTCGCTCGAAGTAGGGGCCTGCCTTCTCCTTGATGACGTCCCACAGATGGGCGGTAGCGCCGCGGACGGTCTGCAGCTGCTGCCAGTCAGGCAAGTCCTTGAGCGCTGGAGCATGGCGGTCGGCCTCCTGCAGGGCGGTGTTGACCGCGGTGGCCGTCTGTCGAGCATCGGCCGTACCGGCAGGGGTGCAGACGGCGGCCGCAGGCTGCGGACCGGCGCTGTCCGTAGCGGTTCGCGGGCCGGGCGCGGTGCGCCACCATTGCTGTTCCAGAATGCGCAGATCGTTGTCGACGGCGGTGCGCAGGTCCTGGGCGGTGCCCAGTTCGGGCGGGACGATGTCGGCCCGTGCCTCCTCTACCCGCGCGAACGCTTCATGCAGATCCACCGGCTCGATGGGGTCGGCGGCCCAGATGTCCGCGGGATCGTAGGCATTCCCCGGATCGGTGCGGCCTGCTTCCCGGGAGGCAGCGGGCGGGGCCACCGGCGCCTGCTTCGGGTCCGGGGCGCCCGTGGGGGTCTTCAGCTTCCATATCGGGGCGCCGTAGCTGTCGTACAAGAACCCGTCGCGTGCGGTCCACCCCCGCCTTCAGGAAAGCCGTTGCCAGTCCACAGCGGAAGCACGCGCTGCGCCCCGGGCGCCGCCGCCTCGGCATTCGCCCGCGCCCGCTCCTCCAGCGGGACCGCCGGCCGGTGTCACTGCTTGCGGGGCAGGGGCGGGCAGCTGGGTGGCGCGGGAGGCCTCGGCGGCCGCCCGGATGGGGTCGCCGGCCATTGCCGGGGCCGGTTCGGTGGTGGGTGTGGCCATGAGGGCTTCCTCCGTACGGTCGGGTGTCTCGGGCGGGAGCGGCGGCTCCGGGGCAGGGGCCAGCAGGGGTGGCTCGGCGATCTCGTGGACGTCGTCGCGCTGCTGGGTGATCGAGTCGTCGGCGGTGGTCATGGCGGGCTCTTCAGGGGCGGCCGCGGCAGGTTGTGACTGCCCACCGGGCGGAACCGGGGTGCTGACAGGGGCCGCTTCCCCGTCTTGGGCGAAGAGGCCGAGCTGCGCGCCGAGGGGCAACACCACGGTGGCGGACTGCTGGCCGGTGCGGCGGCCGCGCTGGGTGCTTCGGAAGTGGCAGGCGGCGCGGCCGCGGTGGGCACCTGGGCCGCGGGTCCGGGGTTGGACAGGCCGGGCGGGGACTGCTGGGCAACCTCACCAGCCGTGGGAGAGAGGGGTTCAGGGGCGGCTTCGTCGAACGCCATCTGTCCCTCTGGGACTTCACTCGGGTCCGGCTCCGGGACTGCGGCTGCGCCCTGGGTATCGTCCGGTGTCGGGATGCGCTCGGGGAAGGGAAAGCCGATGTCGGCGAGCAGGTCCGGGGTGCCGTACGGATCGCTGGGCCACCCGGAATCCGTGCCGGGCACAACCGCAGGCGTGGCCAAGGCCGCCTCGGCAGTGGCGGCCGCGCCTTCCGGCACGGGTAGGGCGGCCGGTGCTGCAGTGTCCGGCTCGGCGGGCGGTGACAGTTCTGGGGCTGCCGGCGTCGCCACGGGCTCGGGCGCGTACTCGTGGTACTCGCTGATGCGGGGATCGGTGACATCGAGATTGAACCGCACCGCCGGCCATCCCTTGCGGGCGTCGTCCCAGTTGGTGCGCGGCGCCTTGGAGGTGCGCTTGCGTGCGCGTGCGGCGTGTTCTGCGAAGTTCTGCAGCGTCTCGTTGCGGGCGCGTTCGCCGGACCCGGGAAAGCCCTCCTTGTCCGGCCATTCGCGGCTGTGGACGGCGGCGATCTCATCGGCCTCATGGGCATCGACGTTCTGGACGTGCAGGGCGAGCAGGGTCTCGCGCACCGCCTTGGTGTGCTCGCGCTCCAGGCGGGCGCTGCCGCCGGTCTGTTCGGTGCGGACGACCGCACGCCGCGGCCAGGCGCCGACGCTGGTTTCGCGGAACCCTGGCGCGTCCGCGGGGGCTGCGGGTTCCTCTGGTTGCTGCTCGGCGGCGCCGATGCGTTCCTGGGGCTCGGCCTTGGTGTCGGAGATTCGGTAGGGGTCGGCACCGTCCAGCCGCCCGTGCGACTGGACCGCCCCCGCCGTCGCGAACCGTTCCTCGTCCCCCACCCTTCCTCCCCTCACGTGCGTATGGTCTCCGCGGCGCGACGGCTCCTCTACAGCGGTGCTTGCAGTTCGGCGGTACGTCGGGCGAGTTCCGCCGCGGCCGGGTGCGCGGCCGCGGCCGTAGTCGTGTCGGCGGTGACCAGGTACACCTCGAACTCCTCCGCGGCGCGGGGTGGCGGCGGCACCAGCGGCGGCGGGTCCTGGTGGCGGCCGCTGGCGCAGGCGGCCAGCTGGAGGCGGGGCGTGACGTTGTGCAGGGTGTTGATCCAGTCGGCCTCGGCGAGTTCCCGCCCGGCTGACTGCTCGCCTGCGTAGGTACGCAGCCAGCCGACGTACAGGGCGGTCAAGTGCTCGACTACGGATGGGTGCCGGTACCAGCAGGGCGGGAGGTGGTTGTGGAGCTCGAAGGTGCGGCGCAGCCAGTCGACCCAGATCGCGAGCTCACGCAGCCGTTGGCGGCGCTCGGGCGGTTCCATCGCGGCCCATACCCATCGCTGCGGCTCGGGTGGCGGCGTGGGCGGTGCCGGCCAGAGGGAGGCGGGGTTGTCGAGTGCGTCAGACATGGAGGTCCGTCTCTCTCCAGGGCGCGGTTTTGTCGAGGCTGGCCGTCCCCGTCGGAGGAACGGGGGCGGCCAGCAGCTTCTTGAGGTCCTTGTCACGGAACGTGAGCCGCATCCGGACCTTGATCGGGGGCTGGTTGGAGTACTGGGCGATCGCGGTGAAGTCCGGCAGCTGCTGTAGCGAGTGGACTGGGGCGAGGTCGGTCTCGGTGGCGGAGGTGTTGGTGGAGTACTCGCCGCGGGAGCGGCCGTGGGAGGTGCGCATGACTTCGGTGCGTCCGTACAGGCCGGAGAAGTAGCGCAGGGTCTCCAGGTCGCCGCAGCCGGGCAGCAGCATCCGCAGGCCGCTTGCGGAGAGCACGGTGTTGGCCTTCTGGGTGCCGAGCCGGTCGCGGAGCTGGGAGAGGTCGTGCCACACGGTCAGGACGTCGATGCCCATGCCGCGGCCGGTGGTCAAGATGTTCGGCAACCGGGGGTATCGCAGCATGTTGCCGGCCTCGTCGACCATGACCCCCAGGGACGGGTTCAGCGGCCTTCCGGTCGTGTTGTAGCGGACTTCGGCCCCGTGGATGATCGACGCGATGATCGAGGTCAGCAGCGGGGCGAACCGTTCCGCGTCCGCCTCGGACGCGATCAGGCAGACGGTGCCGTTCTCCTGCAGGAGCTCCTCAACGGTGAAGTCGGTGCCGGAGCATGTCTCGCGGACTTCTTCGTCGGCGTAGACCCGGGCCAGCACGTTGAGACTGAACTGAATGCTTCCGATGCCGTCCTCGTGGAGTCGCAGCCAGGGGGATGTGTAGTCGTCGGCGACTTCGGTGTAGCCGTGCTGCAGCAGGACGGCGCGGACGTGGTCCACAGCGTCCTTGCCCAGCCCGAGCCAGCGGCGCATCGCGCTGACGCCGCCGCCGGAGAGGTTCGCCGCCAGCAGGACGCCCTTGAGGACGCTCTTGGCCTGGTCGATCCACGGGGCGGCGCGCTTGTTATCGCCAGAGGAGGAGGCCTCTGCCATCCACGCGGCCATCCGGTCGGCTGCTTTGGCGTCGGTGCAGTAGTCCACCGGGGACCACTTCTGGGTGGTGCGGCCGGGGATTCCGGCGGGAGCGATCACCCACACGGGGCCGAAGTGGCGGCGGCGGGCGTAGATGATGTCCAGGTCGGCGGCCTTGGTGGTCGTCACGACCAAGGGGCCTTGCCACTCGGCGGCGTTCGGCAGCACCAGCCCTGTCGTCTTCGACGACCCGGGCACCCCGAACACGGTCGCGGAGATGTTGGGCTGGGCGGCCACGATCTTTTTGGTCCGCATCCCGCGTCCGGCGGTGATCCGGTTGGCGCGCCTGACCGGGTCCTGGGGTGCGGCGAGCTTGCGTTCCACCTTCGCGCCGCCCCACTGGGCGCCGCCGGTGCGGCCGCTGCGGTCGAGGAGGCTGACGGCTTTGACGACCAGGGCGAGGACGGCGACGACCAGGAGGACGGCTAGCAGGTAGAACAGCCAGGCGGGCGGGGCCGGGTCGTACGCGGCGCCAGGTCCGCGTACAAGGGCGGTGAGGACGGTGGCGGGGACGCTGTCGGTACGCGTCGCCCAGCCGCGTCCGGACAGCAGGGAGGCGAGCGGTGCGGCCAGCAGTACCGCGCCGCCGACCGAGACCAGGGCGCCCGCGCCGTAGGCGGCGAGCAGGGTGTTGTCGTCCATGGCGGCGGCGGACGGGCCGTTCTTCCCCGTCGCCATCACACGACCATCCGTTCGTCGGTCTCGAAGAGCTTCTGCTCGGTGTGGGAGAGGACGAGCTGGACGGCGTGGGAGCCGCCGCCGCGGCCGACCTTCCACAGGGCCCGGCCACGCTGGCCGGCACCCCAGGAGCCGATCAGGTCGCATTCGGCGTCGGTGAGTCCGATCGCCTCGCGGGTGATCTGCAACGGGCGGGTGTCCTGGGCGAGCTGGATACGGGTCTCACAGGAGGAGATGAGGTCCTTGGCGATCGCCACGGCCTCCGATCCGGCCGCGCCGACGCTCTCGAAGTCGGACAGGCGGTGGGTGGCCAGGATCTGGATGGTGCCGGTCGCCCGGGAGAGCCTGAGGTCGGCATCGATCTTGCGGACCATGGCCGCACCTCCGGAGCGCATCTGACGCCACAGCTCGTCCCGCACGACGACCCACGGCCGCTGTCCGGGCCGGTCGATCGCCGCCTGTGCCCAGGAGGAGACACAGGACAGCACCATGGCGACCGTCTCGTCGCCGTACTGCTCCAGAGCGGAGATGTCGACGGACTGGATGGGGGCCTCCCAGTCCAGGCCGATGGACGTCTCCTGGTCGAAGAGCCCTCCCAGATGGCCGTTGACCATGGAGCCGAGTGCCGAGCGGATGGTGGCCATCTGTTCTCGGGCCCGCTGCACTTCGCCGTCACGGACTCGGAGTTCCTGGGCCATCGCGTCGGTGGGGTCGCGCAGTTTGTCGTAGACCAGCGGCAGGGTGGGCACAGCGAGGCGGGTCTGTCCGTACAGCTCACCGGTGACCTCCCGCACCGCGACGTCCAGGGCCTCTTCCTCCTGTGACTCCAGCGTCCGCTTGAGCTGGAGTTCCAGCAGGGCCTTGAGCAGGGTCAGGCGGCGGCGGTGGATTTCCTGCAGGCGGCTGCGGAGTTCGGCCGAGTCCGTGATTCGGTCGAGGCCCGCGCCGAGCGGTCCGGCGTCCAGCGGATTGAGGCGGCCGGGCAGGCCGGGGCCGAGCCGCACCGGCTCGACTCCCAGGTGCCGGCACAGCCCCGCGTACTCGCCCTTGACGTCGCCCGCGATCAGGGTGCGGTGGCCGAACGCCATGAGCCGGAAGCACAGGGCCTTGATGTGGGCGCTCTTACCGGACCCGGGGATGCCGGTGATCATGACGTTGGGGTTGGTGCACAGTCCTTCGCGGACCCAGACCGCCGGATGGGCGGAGAACGCCTGTGTGGTCAGGGTGTTGTGGCCGATGTACGCGCCGACCGGCGGCAGCGCCCCGGCGTGCAGGAACGGGTAGGCGCCGGCCGCGTTGCCGGTGTCGGCGCGCACTACTTCAGTGCGGGGCAGGGACGCGGACCGTCCCGCATACGGGTGCGCCCACCCCTTGCGCGGGGCGATCCGCATCACCGTGTCGGCGTCTTCGAGACGGCGGGCGGCGCGCTGCTCGGCCGCCGTCGGCCCGGCCGGAGCGGGGACGAACGCCGTGTTGATGCCAGTGGCCTCGCCGATCCCGGCGGCGTTCAGCAGGGTGTCGTCGCCGGTGCGGCGACGGGTGAGCAGGCCCATCAGAATCCCGTCCGTCGGTCCGGCAGCCCCTGGCCGAGCGGAAGCGCCCCCGCGGCGAACCCGACGTCCTGGGCACCCCACATGCGCCGCAGCTCCAGGCCGGCCGCTGCGGCATCGGCCTGCATCTCCGCGCAGGCCGTCTCCAGCTCCTCCAGGTCGGTGACGGTCACCGACAGCACCGCAGTCATCCGCACCACGCCCTGGCCGGACGCCCGGGCCATGTCCTGGGAGCGGGCGAGGTTGACCTCACGGCGCTCGTCCTCGCTCTCGTCCCGTCCGGTCTTGGCCCGCAGGTACCGGGCGGAGGACCGCTTACTCTTCTCCTTCGCGAGCTCCTGGCGGGCCCGGCGCGGGCCGAGCGGCTCGTAGACCAGACTCATCGAGCGCCGGGCGTTGCGCCTGGGGCGCAGCAGCGGCTGCAGGAACGTCGCGTACACCTGGGCCTGGGGCCAGGTACGCACCTGGTAGGTGACCGTCCAGGCCCCGTCGTGGCGGTAGGTGCCCCATCCGGTCTCGGCGGCCGCGGGCCCAGCGAGGTCCGGGTCGACGCCTTCCTCGGTGCCTACCCATCCGGGTGTCCGGGCGGCGGCGTTGGCGGTGGCGAGTGCAACCTGGGCGTCGGGGTCGTACGAGGTGCGCACGGTCTGGGCCAGCCCCCGCGGGGAGAGCCATTCCACGACCTGCAGGCTCGCGGTACTCAGCGCCCCGCCCAGCGCGTGGAGCTCGCGCACCAGGACTGCGGCGGCGCCAACCTGGCCGCCGCCGGCGCCCTTGATGGCGAGACGGGCCCGGGCCGCCGACAGGGTGACGGACAGGTACGTCTCCCGGGAGGTCGCCGCAGGTCCCGCTCCCTCCATGACATCGGCCAGGGCGCTCACCGCTGCTGCCGGGGCATCAGCGGTGATGTGCTGCGCGGTCCATGACCGCAGTGCGGCCCCGTCGTCGGGCAGGCACCGCTGGTGTACGGACAGGCGGGTGATGGGCGAGTCCTCGGTGCAGAACGTGCGCATCAGTGCAGCCCAGGAGGAAACCCGGGCCGCCTGCTTGTCACTGTCCACCAGCGCCAGGCCCGGGAACGAGACGCGGGCAACCGCGGTGTAAGTACCGGCCACCGGGTCGTGCGCAACACCGAGCAGCCCTCCCAGCCCGTCCGGGGCCTCGAGGATCCGCAGCCGGGCCAGGGTGCCGGGCAGATCCATCGGCTGCTGGCCGGTACGGGCGGATCGGGGGGCGAAAGGCCCGCTGAAGAAGATGTTCTGTTTTCTTGCCACGGCGATCTGATGCCTCGCTGCCAGAAGGATCCATTCATCGGCGCTCAGCCCGCTCACCCGCCCGAAGGCGAGCAAAAGCAGCAGCCCAGCCAGCGGCACACACACGGCGGCCGCGGCCCAGCTGGACAGGTTGACGGGGGTGAGCAGCAGCGCGCAGGCCACGGCGACCAGGGCGAAACCGGGCCCGGACAGCCGCCCCATGAAGCCGGACTTCTCCGACTGCCATCCGCTGTAGGTGATGGGTTGTGTCATCGGCTATCCCTGAGTCGGAGGGCTGGCCGGCTGCACCGGCTGCGGGCTCTGCGCCTGGCCGCCGTCTGCTTCCTGCCGTTGTCCGGCGGAGGAGGAATGGCGCCGCTGTGCGATGACGACGTGACGGCCGCCGGCCGCACCGTGGTCGAGACCGGCGTGTCCGGCGGTGCTCGCCATGCCGGACTCGAGGGTGTCCTTGCCTGCGGCGAGGACCTGTAGGGGCAGGCCGATCGTGCCCATGACCCGGGATCCGAAGGTCCGTCCGGTCCCGCCCCCGGTACCGCTACCCGTGCTCTGCACGGCATTGGAGCCGCTGGCGGAGGTCTGGGCGTTGTCCTGCTCCAGGGCACGGGTGTAGGCGCTGCCGCCGCCGACCGCCCCGGCTCCGCCCATCTCGGGCCGGTAGCCGCCGCTGATCGATGCGGCGGACGAGCCGATCGAGCTCATGAGTCCGGAGGCGATCGCGCTGCCGCCGCCGACGGTGGAGAACGTCATGAACTTCGCCAGGACGGGCCACGCGAAGCAGGCGAGGACGAAGATGACGAGGCCGACGAACATGTTCTGCACGCCGTCGCCCTCGGACATGGCACCGAACCCGATCGCGAAGCAGAGCACGATCATCGGCTTCATCAGAATCAGCGCGACCAGCGCGTTCCTGGCTTTGGGCCACCATTCCTGAGTCGAGTCGGACATCTGCCCAGCCAGCACCACGGGCAGGGTCGCCACCAGGATCATGATTCCGGCCTGCCGCAGCAGCACCTCGATCCACAGTGCGGCGATCGCCAGGATGCACACGGTGCCGACCACGATGATCACGCCGACTGCGGCGGCCGTCACGGTCTCACCCGTGATGAGTGCCGTGCCCACGGTCGCCGCACCGCCTCCACCAGTGGTCAGTCCTCCGAACAGGGTGCCCAGCTGCTGCTGCATCGCCTTGGTCGCGTCGCCCGGGCCCGAGCCGCCGCCGTGGAAGCTGTAGTTGATGATCCAGATGGACACGGCATCTGACCAGGTCAGAGCCGTCTGCGTGGCAATCACGTAGACCGACGAGATGATCCCCCACTTCGCCAGACCCGTCACGGCGGTAGCTGCGGGCTCGCCTCGCTGACTGATCGCCACCTTCCCGAACTGCAGCAGCAACAGGAACGTCGCGATCAGCAGGGAGAGGACCGTCATGAGCCCCTTCGGCTTGCCGATGCCGGTCTTGGACAGATCGATGGTGGACGAATCGTTGAAGACCTTCGCGAACTCCTCAAGGAGCCACACCACAGACTGACCGATGTAGCGGGCGGCCTCCTTGAGCGCGTTTGAGGCCATCTCCGAGATCTTCCCGGCAACCCACGTAACGGAGGTCTTCGCCTTGGGGTACTTGAAGCCAGCTTCAAGCTGGCACTCCTTGAAGATGCCACCCTTGTTGACACAGTCGGTAATGAACTTGTTCAGCTTCTCGTAGTTCGGATCATCGGCCTTGTTCGGGTAGTCCTTGCGCCACTTCTCCAGCCGACGCTTCTCGAACGCCCTACGCCCCTCCTCGGAGCAGTTCGCGGCCCCTGTACCGTCAGCGCCCTCACAGATGTCACCGCCGGTCGTGTTCCTACCCGTCCCAGAGGAAGCCGGTTGGCAGGAACCTTCCAAGTCGCCGAAGTCAAGGACGCACCAGTGGCCCTTGTCGTCGATCCCTGCGGCATCACCTCCCGCAGCCCATTCCTTAGGGGGTGGCTTCGGCGGGCCGTAATTGGCGTGCTTTCCCCCGTGGTCCGCCACGGCGGCGGGAGCCGCAGCCACCCCACCGGCCAGGCAGCACATCAGGGCCAGCACGAAGCACCACAACCGGGCGGACGGCCGGTCAGTCCTCATGCCTCACCTGCCACCACATGTCCCGCCATGCATAGGGCGATTCAGGGAAATAGGCGACGGGGAAGGTCCGCTGCTTCCAGTAGGCCGGTTCGTTGGTGAGCTTCCACGCCCCGCCCTGCCACTTGACGATGAAGTCGATGTCCTCGCCCTTGAGCGGGTCATCGTCCGTGCTCTTTTCAGGCGTCGTCGCGTAACGGTCGTAGTTCATCCAGATGTGGATGACGTCTCCGCGTGGCAGTTCAGAACTGGTGAGTGTGCGCACCCGGACCGCGTTGACGGTGGTGGTGAAGGTGATCCCGGCGGGCGTTCCGCCGGACGGCGGCAGGTTGGCGCCCTCGCGCATCTTGCGGACTTCGGAGATCTGCTCGTCGACGTACCCGGTGGCGTCCGGCGACACGACCGCCGTCAATTGCTGACGGCCCTTCTGGTCGTCGAGAAATGCGTACTCCTCCCAGAAGTAGACAGCCGCCGAGATCGCGCCCACGTAGTTGTGCGGGAAGCCTGTCGAGACTCCGTCCTTCTGCCCGGTCGGCACGCTCAGGGGTACTTTCTTCCCCTTCTCCGGTGTCATCGCGGCGCCGCTCTTTTCGGATGCGGAGCCCGATGGAGCGGGCTTCGCCGTGGTCGAGGAGCCTGCGTGCGGCTGGCTGGAGCGGTCGTTGCCAAACAAGGAGTAGGCCGCAACGCCTCCGGCGGCCAGCCCTGCGGCGACGAGTACAGCGAGCCCGGCAAGTGTGAGTTTGGCCCTGCGGGCCGTAAGGTCGTGGGTATCCATCCGCCGTCGCCTCACTTCGCCATGTTGTAGACCGCGAGGACGAGGCTGCTGGTCACTCCGATGCCTCCAGCCCCGCAGAGGCTCCACAGCACGGACTGTTTGCCCCGGGCGGCCAGCTGTGCGCGTTCGCTGTTGTGGCCCACGGCGACCAGGAGCCAGCCGGTCAGTCCTCCGATCACCGCTGCTGCGAGACCGAACCCGGCCGTCCAGGACAGGATCGTCTTGACCTGGGTGTTCACCGCGTCGGGAAGCTCCGGGGTGTATTTCGGGACGACCGGGCCCTTGCCATCGGCGAGTACGTGCAAGCCCGGGTCAGTGGCCAGAGTGTGCAGGGTGGTCATCAAAGTCATAGCCGACACCTCGTCAAAGTCATCTGGAAGCGGGGGAAACAACGGCGAGCGGCGCGGGACGCGGCGCTCCGGGAAGCGGCATGCCCCAGGTGGCGCCGGCCGCCGTCAGAGCTGCCTGGGCGAGCAAGCGGGCGGCCTGCTGGGTGCGTGAGCGCAGCCGGGATGTCGTCCGCAGCCCGTGGGTGCGGATGTGCGGGTCGTGCGGAAGGTGCACCACGGCGGCGGTGCGGGAGGTCAGCATCGTCGCGCCTGCCCGGACGACGGCGGGCAGCCGTCCGTCGGTCTGTGCGACGAGTACGGCCACCGTGCGCTGCAGCGGCATGCCGTCGGCATGCAGCGCCATCACTGCCTGTTGCAGGGCCTGGACGCCGCTGGCGGTGGCGGCCGCGCACAGCACCGGTACTGCGTAGGGGAGTTCGCACCAGGCCCGGGTCTGTCCGACCCGCCCGGCGCAGCGGGCGTCAAGGATGTCGTGGGCGACGGGGTGCGTGGTGTCGGCGATGACGGCCTGCCATCCGCCGATGGCGGCCAACTGGAGCCAGGCGGCAGGGTCCTGGGGTAACGAGAGCGGCGGGCTGTGCCAGTCGCGTCCGTCGGTCAGCACCTGCCAGCCCGCCCCCCGTCCGGCCGACCGCTGGGCGGCTGCACGCTGGACCTCGGAGCGGGTCAGCGGCCGGCCGGGCGGGAGCACGGCCAGGCCGCCGGCTTCCTGCCCGAGTGTCCAGGAGGGCCAGGGCGAGGACAGGCGCGGTGCGGTGTCCAGCACGACCGTGCCGGTCCCGGCCGCCGTCATCGCTCCGGCGAGCAGATCGGCCACGGTGGAACGCCCGCTGCCCCCGGTCGCTGCCATCACCGGCAGCACTAATCGGGACCCGGCAGGCAGCACCACCAGCACACCTTCCTTTTTGCTCACCCTTACCCCTCATTCAGCACAATCAATAATTTGCCTGAGCTAATCGAATGCGTCGAACTGTCATACGCAAGGGCGCCGGAACCATATCGCTCCCACGCGCGTGGCAACTAAAAGTATCGTCAACCTACGCCCTGTAGAGCGGTGATGGCATAGTGTCACGCACTATCACGCACTATCACGCAGCCTGAGCGCAGTTGGTTCTCAGCAGAACAGACCGCACATCAGGATTCTTTTGCGCAAATCCAGAAGCAGGCCTAGGGGGACTGTGCGCGTCAAGCGATGGCTGGCGGTTGCCTTGGGCGGGGCGGTCATGACGCCGGTCACGTTCGGCATGGGCATCGTGCTGCTCATTGCGACGTTCGACGACGACAGCGGCGGGGGCAGTGTTGAGCCGACGGCGGGCAGCCTCAAAATCGGCAGGGGCGGCGTCCCCGCCGAGTACGCGCCGTTGATCCTCAAGGCGTCCGCCGACTGCGACCAGGGGCTGCCGCCGTCGATCCTGGCCGCCCAGCTGAAGCAGGAATCGAACTTCAACCCGAGGGCTGAGTCTCCCGGCGTCGGCGCCCAGGGCATCGCCCAGTTCATGCCGGACACCTGGCCGACCTGGGCCGCGGACGGAAACGGCAACGGGACCAAAAGCGTCTGGGAACCCGCCGACGCCATCGCCGGGCAGGGGAAGTTCATGTGCAGCCTGCTGAAGAAGGGCAAAGAACACCCGCAGTACAACGGGTCACCCGTCGAACTCGCCCTCGCCGGCTACAACGCCGGATGGGTCCGCGTCGACCAGTACCGAGGCGTTCCCGACGAGCAGTTCGCCAAAGGCCAGACGTACAACTACGTCAACATCATCATGGCGACCGCCCGGCAGTTCACCGCCCCCTCGTCCAGCCAGGAAGTGGATCTGCCCGCCGGATACACCCTCCCCACCGGCACCCCTCGCGAGGTCCGCACCGCCGTGTCCTGGGCTCTGCAGCAGAAGGGCGGCTGGTATCACCCGGGAGGCGACTGCACCAAGGCCCATGGCGGGAGCTCCGCCCACTGGTGCGACTGCTCGTCCCTGATGCAGCAGGCCTACCGGGCAGCCGGGATAGACATTCCCCGGGTCACCTACGACCAGGTCAACATCGGCGACCGTGTCAGCATGGACAAGCCCAAGCCAGGCGACCTGGTGTTCAACGCGGGCAGCGACGGATCGGATGCACGCCCGGGGCACGTCGGCATGTACATCGGCGACGGCAAGATCATCGAGGCGCCCCGCACCGGCGTGCGGACCCGGATCGTCTCGTACAGCAGCTGGCGCAACTCCACGAGCGCCATCACCCGCATCACCGAAGTCCGCCGGGTGGTGAAGTGGTGACCCGCACGACCGGAAGGCAACCCGCCATGCAGGAGCACGAAGAGCTCTTCCACCCCTGGGGCACGGTCACACCGGCGTTCTGGGGCACCCCGCAACTCGCCCCCACCGAGGGGACCGGACCGCAGGCCCGGATTCCGGGAGGCCTGCGCGAGCATCTCGCCGAGATCGCCAGTACGGCCGCCGCCGGCCAGCTGCAGGATGCCTCCTGGATGGCCTACCGCCTGGACACCGAGATCACCGCCGAGTACGGCCCCGAGCACTTGAACGTCGTCCATATCCGCGAAGTGCGCGGCCATCTCGCCCACCTGATGGCCGATCACGCCACCGCCTTGGGCTGGTACCTGCACACCGCACGGCTGCGCGCCACGATCCAGGGGCCCGGACACCCCGATACCGAGGAGGCGACCCGTCGCGTCTACAGTCTCTGGCGAACCGTTCCCGACGAGGACGCCCGCCGCCTTGGAGCAGAACTCCTCAGCGCCGTCACCGACATCCACGGTCCGGACGCGCCGGTTGCGCTCCGCACCTTGCGCCGCTTGCAGGCCCTCACCTGACAGGACTGGAATGGGCCGAACACGTTCAGTCCACCGCGCTGCGCTACTGCCTGGGCGCGGTCCAGGCGCGGAGCGCGGGCCAACAGCAGCTCGACGACTTCCAGCAGCCAGCGGCGCACGGTGGGCGCGGAGACGTCGCTGGCGCCCGCTATGTCGGAATGCATGCAGAACCGAGAGCCCGCGAGACCTCGGCCTCGGCTTTCGCCGTTGGCTCGGCCGCCTATTTCCTCGCCAACTAGGCGTTTTGTGAAGATAGTTGATGCTCTGTGACCTTGACTCCGCCGTTCCCTTTGATGTCAGCTCATGTCATACGAGTGGCCGACGAGGACAGGAGTGCGCACGCGATGACTGAGGTGACGGTGCAGGTCCCGACGGGGCGGCCGGGCGACGAGCCGGTCCTGGTGCGGATCAGAGAGCCCGAGGACGCGGTCACCCGGGTCGGTCGCGGTGCACGGGCCGCCGTTCAGGCGTCGCGCACGCTCGACCAGATGCTGGACGCGGTGCGGCCCGTGGCGGAGAGCTTCGTGTCCCGGTTCACGCGGATGGACAACCCACCGGACGACATCGGCCTGGAGTTCGGCATCTCGCTCACCGCGGGTGCAGATGTCGTCATCGCGACGACGGGGACCGAGGCGAACTTCACGGTCACCCTGAACTGGTCAGGCACCTCGCGCCGAGCCGGCTGAGGGAGAGCGCCGAGCCATGACCGAGCGGTCCCCCTCCCATGACGAGATCGCCGAGGAAATGCTCACCGCCACCACGGTGCGGATCACCGGTCCGGCCGGCGTTGCGGGTGTCGGCGTACTGATCGCCCCACAGCTGGTACTGACCTGCGCCCATGTCGTGACCGACGCAGCCGGGCTGGCGCGCGGACATTCCGAGCGGCCACAGACCACGCTGGACGTCCGGCTGCTGCACGCCCCCGGTGACGCGGAGGCCGTCACGGCGCGGATACGGGACTGGGTGCCCGAGCACCCGGACGGCCGCGGCGACCTCGCGGTGCTCCGGCTCGGAGGTGTCCTGGCCGGTGCGCGGCCGGTCACCATGGCCGATCCGCCCTCGACCCTGGCGCACCAGGCCGTCGTCTTCGGGCTGCCCGACGACGTGGCGGAAGGCGGCTGGCACACCGCCGTACTGCGCGGGCGTACCGGCGTCGGCTGGCTGCAGATGTCCCCAGACGGCGCATCGGACCCGATCCGTCCGGGCTTCAGCGGCGCGGCCGTGTGGGACAAGGTGACGGGGGCCGTGGTGGGCATCGTCACCGCGACCGCCTCCGAGGCGCGCGGCCAGAACTTCTGCATCCCGACACGCACCATCACTGAGCAGATCCCCGCACTCGCCGGGCTGCTGGCCCCGCGGTCCCCGTTCCCCGGTCTGCATGCGTTCACCGAGCACGACAGTCGGCACTTCTTCGGCCGGGACGCCGATATCGCAGCGGTCCTTGGGCTGCTGGAGGCCGACGGCGGGCCGACAAGCTGCGTCACCCTTGCCGGGCCCTCGGGGTCCGGCAAGTCCTCCGTGCTCATGGCCGGTGTCGTGCCGCGCCTGAGAGAACAGGGCGTCGAGGTCGTCCTGCTGCGCGCCGCTTCCGGACAACGGCTCCCCGTCCCGGCCTCACCGGCGGATGCCGGGCAGCGGCATGTGGTCGTGGCCGTCGACCAGGCCGAAGCCCTCCTCACCCTGC
The DNA here is from genome assembly GCF_045207415.1 of Streptomyces sp. NBC_00873. Classification (NCBI taxonomy): domain Bacteria; kingdom Bacillati; phylum Actinomycetota; class Actinomycetes; order Kitasatosporales; family Streptomycetaceae; genus Streptomyces; species Streptomyces sp. NBC_00873. The sequence continues at coordinate 88,590 of NZ_CP108804.1, read as the reverse complement.
CGGACGACGAGCTGCGCGACACCGTCGGCCGTCTCCTGGAGGCCGCGGCGCGCCCCCGCACGGGCGTGCTCACGGTGGTTCGCTCAGATTTCCAGGACGCGATGCTCAGCCATCCGGAACTGGGCCGGCTCGTCGGTGGCGCGCCCGCCCACCAACTGGGGCCGATGACCACGCAGCAGCTCACCAACGCGGTCGTGCGGCCGCTGGACGGGATACCCGGCGTCGAGTACAGCGCCGGTCTGGCGGCGCGGATCATCGAGGACGCGGTGGGGCGGCCCGGGGCGCTGCCGCTGCTCGGGTTCCTTCTGGAGACGCTGTGGGAGCAGCGCCGTGGCGGACGCCTCCGGTTCGATGCCTACGAGCGCCTCGGCGGCGTCGGCCGCGCACTCGGCGAGCGGGCGGACGCGGCCTGGCGCGCCGTGCAGGGGGGCTTTCCCCCACCGGCCGCGAGGAGTCTGCTGCGCGCGCTGGTACGGATCCCGCCCGGAACGCGGACGGCGCTGCGAGCGCGGCTGCTCCGGCGCGACGCGGGCGAGGAGCGGTGGGCAGTCGCCCGCGCGCTGGCCGAGTCACGCATTCTCGTTCTCGGCGTGGACGAGGAGGGGCGCGAGACAGTAGAGCTGGCGCACGAGGCGCTCATCGAGCATTGGCGTCCCCTGACCGAGCTGCTCGCCGAGGACCGCGCCTTCCTGGAGTGGCTCGGCACCGTGCGCTTCGACGGGCAGCGCTGGCGGCAGGCGGGCAGGCCCGATGGCCATCTGCTGGAGGATCCTGCTCTGGCCCTGGCCGAACAGCGGCTCGCGGAGCGCGGGGACGAGCTCACGGCGGACGACCGCGAATTCATCCGGTGCAGTGGGGAACTGCGCGACCGCAGACGCCGGGAGGCCGAGCGGAGCGCAACCCGTGCCCGCCGGGTGCGGCAGCTCACCGCGATCGTCGCCGTCGTCTCTTCCCTGGCACTGGTCGTGGGGTCGATCCTGTACCGGGGCATGGTGGCGGAGCAGCGGCGGCTCACCTCCGACCGGCTGGCGCAGCAGGCGGCCGCGCTGGACAGCGTGTCCCTCACCGCCTCATCGCTGTTCGCCGTCGCGGCCTTCGACACCGAGGACCGGCAGCCGGCCCGCTCGACGCTGATGGCCCAGTACCTGCGGATGAAGGACGTCGAGCACATCGTCATGGAAGGCCGGTCCGACGTCGAGGACATCTCCTTGGCCGGATCCGGTGAGCAGTTGTACTCCCTGCTGGACGGCGGCGACGTCGTCCAGCTCGACCTGCGCAAAGCCGACGCCGAACGGCCCAAGCCGTGGCTGCGGACGAGCACCAGCGACAACGCGCGCTTCGCCGTCTCGTCAAACGGCCGTGTCATGGCGCGGTCGAGTGACTGGGGTGTCATCTCCCTGGGGGTACGCGCCTCTGAGGAGGCGGTCTTCGACCCCAAGGCGAAAGTGCGGTACGTCTCGCTGCGCGGGCGCGAGGGCGCGGAGAGGAATCCGCGCCCCGCGAGCGACCTCCGTTTCGACGGCGGCGGGGATCGGGTCCTCGCGGCGATCCGCCGGGAGGGGGTGCTGGTGTGGCGTACCGACGACGGCAGCCGCGTCGGCCGGACGCTCACCCCGCCGAAGGGCTGGGACGCGGTCGAGGCGTGGTTCGGGGCGGGCGACACGGTGGTGACCCGGATCGTGCCCGCCGGCGCGGGCCGGGACGACGCGCCGGGCCGCCTGCTCGCCTGGGATCTCGCGACGGGTGAACCGAACCGTCCCTGGGGCGAGCGGGCGGCCGCCTCCACGACCGTGAGCAGCGACGGCCGGACCCTGGTGACCTGCACCGCGCAGGGCGCTCTCGAAGTGTGGCGACTCGGCCGCCACCCGCGCATCGCGCAGTCCTACACCACCACGGCGGTGCAGCTCTGCCCGCTCCATGTGCCCCGGCTCGACGCAACGGGCCGCTACCTCGTCAACCCCGTGGGCCGGATGGGCGGCGACCTCGGCCGCATGCGGTTCCTCGTCGTCGACCTGGAGAAAGGGTGGCCGGGCACCTTCGACGTGCCGTCCACCGCACCCGAAGACGTCAACGTCACCGGCCGGAACGCCTTTCCGGCGGTGGCCCTCACCGGCCCGCCAAACGACCTGCGGGCCGCCGTCGCGGTCGGCGGCAGCATCGTCACCGTACGCGTCCGCTCCCCGGACTCCTTCGGCACCAATGTCCTGCTCGGCGGCTTCCGCACCGCAGACGGGGAACACCAACGCCTCGCGGTGGTCGACGCCAAGGGCGACGCTCTGCAGCTGTGGAACCTGAAGACCCGCAAGCTGATGGGCTTCGCCCGGTCACCGAAGCCGCTGGCCCGCTTCTACACCGCTTTCAGCCCTGACGGGTCCCGCGTCCTGACCGTCACCGAGGACCAGCGGAGCGTGCTCGTCTGGCGGCTGACCGAGGGCGCATCCGGGTCCGGCACCACGCACACCCTGGCGGTGGAACACGAGTTGGAGCTGCCGTCCCCACCCGATCTCACCGCCCAGGGACCCGACCCGTTGACCGGACTCACCCCGTCCTGGATCAATACCTCCTTCGCCGACGACGAACACGCCGTGATCTCGGGGCTGTCCTACATGTCGCGCTGGAACCTCGACACGGGCAAGCAGGACGGCAGGACGTACCGGCCCGCGGAGCAGGAGAAGTGGGCACTGGCCAATGCGGCGGCAGGCACCTGGGGCGGCGCCCTGCCCGGCACCCGCAAGGCGGTCGTGCGAACCGTCGACGGGGTCGGCACGTGGGACTTCGGCACCGGCGAGTACACCCGGTGGATCGAACGGAAGGAGCGCGACCAATCCATCCGCGGTCTGCTCGTCTCCCCTGACGGGAAGCGACTCGCGGTGCACTACGCGGGCGGATCCATCCGCCTCTGGGACATCAAGCGCAATAGGTGGGACGGCAAACTCACCGACGACGGCGTCTACGCGCTGGGCCGCTTCCTGAACGAGAAGGGCGATACGTTGCACACCACCACCCGGGCCGGCGAGCAAGTGGTCTGGGACACCCAGGACAGGAACATGTTGTACCGCTACTGGGTGTACTACGACACCACGCTCTCGCCGAACTCCACAGGCGAGCGGATCACCGCGGTCGAGGGCTCCCGCTCCTTCACGGTCCCCCTCGACGCCGACAAGTCGATCGAGCGGCTCTGCGCACTCGCCCAGCGGGGACCGACCAAGGGCGAAAGGGAACGGGCTGGCGACAGCGACGAGTTCGACAACGCGTGCCAGTCCGGGTCGTGACGCCCCGGGCTGTCGCGGCCTACGGCGTGCGCTGCCCCGCCCGGTGCAGCCCCACGATCTGGGCCCGCGACGCTAACCCCGGCTTGTCGAGGATGTGCTGGACATGAGAGCCGACCGTCCGCTTGAAGACGACGGGTCTCAGGGCGATCTCCCGGTTCGTCAGGCCCTCGGCAACGAGCGCTGCGACCTGGCGCTCGCGCGGTGTGAGCCCGTCGGTGGGGGCCCGGGCGCTGCCCGGGGACGCGCGGCGACGGCGCCTCCTCGGTCAGAGCGTCGGCTGCAGTGTCGTTGTCGAAGGGGCTGACGTTCCAGGTGCCCACATGGTGATCTCCTCACGGCTGTTACCCAAAGGATCGTCGCATCCGCCACCGACAGCGGGGTCAGGAGGCGAGGAAAACTCGCTTGCGGAGCGAAGCCTGCGCAGCCGAACATCTGGCGCTTGAGCATGTGTGGAGGCCGGGCAGGTCGTCGCCTCCTCAGCGCCTGAGAGAGGGATCGGACCGTGTGGGCAGTTGGTGACCGTGCTCGCTCTGTGTTCGCGCGGCGGCCTGGCGGGCCACCTGCTGTTCGCGCTGCTGTCGCTGGGCGGTCTGGATGTGCGCGGCGCGCTGCTGTGCCTCGCGGGAGTGCTGCCCGGGGGCTTCGGTCGCCATCCGCAAGCGAAGTGCCTTCTCGTTCTGCAGACCGGTCACCGCGATGCGGTGGATCCGGGCGTGGCCCCGGTACTCAGCCGCCTGGCGCTCGGTGCGTTGAGCGTCCTCGGTGATGGCCCAGTCGGTAATCCGCTCGATCTCAGGGAGCCGTTCGCGCATCGCGGCGAGCTTGTCAGTGAGCTCATCGACGGTGTGCGGGGCGCCCGCGCGCGATCCCTGGTTCTCGAACCAGTCGACCGTCTCCGGGCTGCAGATGGCTGTCCATGACTCGCGCTGAGCGTCCTCGGCGGCCTGCCCGGCCCGCCGGGCCTCCTGATACGCAGCGTTCGCCCTCTGGGCGTGCTCGGCACTGAGATCGGCCGTCTCCTTGCGGCTGGTGCCGGCCAGCCGAAGAGCCATCCGGCTCCTGCTCATCGACTCTTCCAGCTTGTCGCGGATGTCCTGGGAACTACTCATCGCGGCGTACGCCCGACGCTCGTTCTCCCTCTCTGCGGCTGCGGTGGTGGCAAACCGGTCGGCGCGGTTCAGGACCGCGGCAACCGCGCGGGGCCGCTCCTGGCCCGGGGTGACCGGGGCCGCAAGCTGAGCGAGCTTGGCCTCGGCCTGGCGGGTCAGGTCATCGGCCAGGCGCTCGGAGCGAAGAGCCTGTTCCGTCCGCTCGGCCATCACCGCGAAGAGCCGCTGGGTGGCGATGTTCCCGTACTCGCGGTGGTTCCACGCCAGGAACTCCGGCTCCGGCTGAGCCTGCTGAGGGATGGGCCCGACCGGCTGCCGGCCGAGGGCGGTCGCGAGCTCGTCGGAGACCATCCGGTCGTCGCTGTCGTGCTCCAGGGAGTCGGCGTACGCGGCGACCGCACGGTCCAGCAGTTCCTGTTCGCTGCAGGCCTCGCCGAGCCGGAGGCGCATGTCCTCGCTCTCGACGACATCGGCTGGCAGCCACAGATGGGTGGCCTCCCTGGCCCTCGACAGCGCCGGGTAGAGGGTGTTGGCCTCGGCTCCCACGCCGTACACCAGCGCGTGGTCGGCCGTCAGCCCCTGCGCAGCGGCGATCGTCATGGCGTAGCCGTGCTGCAGCGCGCCGTCGGCGATCTGGTCAGCGGTGATCCAGGCCCGCTCCACGACGTATCCGCCGTCATCGGCGGGGCGCCGCCACTCGACCGCGACGCCGCCCGTGGACGTGTGGGTGACCTGCCCGCGGTACCCGTTGAGAACGTCGACGTCGCCACCCCGGCGGGTGCGGTAGCCGTTCCGCTTGATTCGGATGATGTCGCCGGCGGCCAGCTCGATCCGCTCTCCCCCGGCCAGCGCGTACGTGTGGCCACCGGTCAGTTCGCCGGCCTTCTTGCGCAGTTCGCGGGCGCCAAGGTTGAGTACCTCGACATCGGCGTTCCGCGCGGCAAGGACGACCAGGTCCTCGATCTGCTCGTGGACGTCGCCCTCCAGGCGGGCGACCGCGTCCCTCCACGCGCCGAGCATCGCGGCGTACGCGTCGTCGGGCGTGCGGACCGCGTGTACGTGTCCGTGCTCGGCGAGCATCGCCAGCGCGGTACGGCGGCCGCCGTCCAGCCACGCCTCCAGCGCGGCCCGCTCCACCGCGTCCTTCTGGCGGCGGTTCTCGCTCAGCTCCAGGCCGCCCGTGATCTCGTGGGCGCGCTTGAAGCCGCCGCCGACGCCGATCGCCTTGAGCTGTGCCCAGTCGCCGATCTGGACGACCTTCACACCGTGCTCGGCGGCCGCCGTGAGCAGTTCGGCGACGTCCCGGTCGTCGATCATCGCGGCCTCTTCGAGGACCAAGACGTCCGTGGTCGCCATGCGGCGGCCGCCGTCTCGGATGTTCATCAGCCAGGTCGCCACCGTGGCGCTGGCGATGCCGGATTCGGCCTGCAGTTTGGACGCCGCGACCGCTGCCGTGGCAGCTCCGGAGATGCGGAGGCCGGCGGCCTCCCAGCCCGTCCGCGCCGCCGACATGATCGTGGTCTTGCCCGTACCGGCCTTGCCGCGCAGGACGTCCACGCCCTGGCCCCCGGTGAGGAACCGCATCGTGGCGGCGCGCTGCTCGTAGGACATGCGAAACGGGCGGAGCAGATCGGTGGTGCGCGAGGTCTCGAACGCGGCGATGGCGAGCTCGGCTGCCTCGCGCGTGATCTTGGCGGCGCCCTCGGCGAGCCGGTCGGTGACCGTCTCGGTGATGGTCTCCTCTGCGGCAAGGAACGACGCGTGCGTGTACCGCTGGGGGTTGGTCAGGTGGGCCATGCCCGACTCCGGCAGCGCGACGGCCTCGCCGTCGACCGCGAGCACGGCGTCCGTCAGGGCCTCGGCGGCGGCGAGGTTGGGCACACCGAACGGGCACGCATCGATCACGTACGCCAGGACGTCCGCGCGCGTGACCGCCTTCCGTGACTCGGTCAGCCCGCCCTCGCGCCGCCAGATGTGCCCGGCAATCTCCCCGGGGGAAGGCATGATCGGGCCGCCGCCCGGGCCCGCGACCGACGGGCCGTCCGGTCCCTCGGGCCCCGGCACCGCGCGGCGCATCATCGCATCGACGTCGCCGACGACCGCCTCGGCTCGTGACCGCCACGACGCCCGTACGTCCCCCGTGGTGATGGTGACGTCCTTGCCCTCGGCGAGCTGGCGGGCAATGAGCTTCTGCTCCAGCGTCGTCGCACCGTCCGCAGCCACCGCAGTGATCTGGTTCGCGCGGCGGGAGAACTCACGGCGCAGGACCTCGTCGATCCCGACGACCTCCCACGCGCCGGTCTCGGCGTGCCGCTCCCAACGCATCCCGAACCGCTCACCGGTCAGCTGCCGCAGCCGCGCCTTCACCAGGGAGTCAGCGGCGTGCGCGTGACGGAGAATGTCGCGGCCGCCCGCCCCGACAGTCCGCCACTTCCCGTCCTGCGCCAGCGCCATGTTCGCGATGTTCGCGTGGACGTGAAGGTGCGGGTCGCCGGGCACGCCGCCGACGGGACGGGCGGAGTAGTGCACGGTCATCCAGCCAAGGAACCCGCTCGTGTCGACGCGGTCGGCACTCTTGCCGTTGCCGTGCTCGCCCGCCATCGCGTACGCCGCCCAGCCCTCCATCGCACCGAATGTCTCGCGGGCCGCATCGAGGAATGTCTCCCGCAGTTCGTCGGACAGCTGGTCGCCTGCGAGCGCCACCGCTGTGCTGTAGGTCTTCGACAGATCCAGCGTCATGTCGTAGCCGCGGTTGCCGACCCTGATCCGGGCGTCGGCGTACTCGCGGGCCTCCTCCATCTGCCCGTGCCCGTACAGCTCCACCGGGTCGACCCCCGCCGCGTCCGCCAGGTCCTCGGCTGCGCGGACGGGTACACGGTGCCGGTCGCCTTCGCGGTGCACGCCCCGCTCCATGCGGGCGAACCGCCCAGACAACTTCTCGTCGTTCAGGAGAGCGTCGACGCTCACACCACGCTCGGCTGCCGCGGCTTCGATCGCCTCCGCCAGCGGGCGCGCCGACAGCTTCGCGCGCGGGTCGACCGCCACCTTCGGCGTTACCAGCCGCTCACTGGTGAGCGGGTGCCGACCGTCCATCAGCAGCCGTGCCTGGTCCTTGTCGACGCTCTCGCCAGCGACCAGCCCGACCTCCTGCAGGCCGCCGCCGATCCACTCCAGATCGCGCGCGTCACCGAGGCGGTAAGCGACCTGCGCGTCGGCCTCCTCGGCCGCCTCCTGCCGCTGCTCCTGGTGCTCCAGGTCGCAGCCGCACTGGTCGCTCAGCCGGTACTCGACCTGAGCCATGTCCGACCCTAGCGTCGTCACCCACGCCATCGCTCACTCACCCCCCGTCGCGTCCGGCGTTCCTGCAGTCTTTCGCGTATGGCGTCAGCCATACCTTGGTACTTCGAATTTTCTATCTTGCAAGAAGCATGACGGTACCTCTGAAAAACCGGTTGCCCAAAGAGTTCAACCAGGCAGGACTCAATTCAACGGCCGTCCCGCTCCTCGCGGCGCTGTACGGCCTCCCGGGTCCATCCCCGCGGGTGCGGGGAGCAGATGTCCGGATCGGTGTCCCGGATTCGGAGGGCGGGACCATCCCCGCGGGTGCGGGGAGCAGGTGACCAGGGCTGTCCCTGCCCGCGCCCCCGCGGGCGCGGGGACGGCTTCTGGCGGGGCTCGTAGGAGATGAGGATCGGCGAGCAACCCCCGCGGGCTCGGGGACGGCCTGCTCGCGGAAGCTGTCGATGACGTCGTCGAGGAGCAACCCCCGCGGGCGCGGGGACGGCGATCCGGCGAGCGTGGCGAGGAGCGTCTGGGTCGAGCAACCCCCGCGGGCGCGGGGACGGCGTGCTGCTCTGCGGCCGGTACGAATCCCCGGGGGAGCAACCCCCGCGGGCGCGGGGACGGCGGCCAGGCCGGAGCCGTTCACCGTCATCTCGAAGAGCAACCCCCGCGGGCGCGGGGACGGCCCCTCCACCCACCTCGCCTACGCCCGCCGGGTGAGAGCAACCCCCGCGGGCGCGGGGACGGCCTTGGGGTGCTCGATGGTGACGCCGTCGTCCTCGAGCAACCCCCGCGGGCGCGGGGACGGCGGGAGCAAGCCCCAAAGCATCACTCTCGGCTACGAGCAACCCCCGCGGGCGCGGGGACGGCGCTGACTCCCTCGGCCTGCCATCCCCGCATCCGGAGCAACCCCCGCGGGCGCGGGGACGGCCCAGTCACGATTGTTCTAAGTACGCGTGTTCGGGAGCAACCCCCGCGGGCGCGGGGACGGCTGCCTGGGTGGCAGTGACGGCGGCGATCTCGCCGAGCAACCCCCGCGGGCGCGGGGACGGCACTTGTTGAGCTGAGGTTTTGTCAGGCGGGTGGGCGGTTTTCATTCACTTGGTTTCGGGGCGCCACGGCTGGCTTACGGCGGGGCGTGGGCGGGCCATGAGGGTGAGGCCGTCGAAGTCGGCTGGGGTCCAGCGGTCTTGGCCGGCGGTTCGTACGGACCAGCCCTGCTCGGTCGGGGCCGGCTCGATCATGATGGCTTGCCCGTTGTGGATGCGTTCGGCGAGGAGGGTCCAGAGGCGGTCGCGGATGCGGGTGTTGGGGGTTCCGACGTAGATGCCGGGAGCGGCTTCGACGAACCATCGGGTGAGGTGGCCGCGCAGGCCAGGTGGTGCGGAGATCAGGATGACGACGGTCGTTCCTGTGCTCATCCGCTTTCCTCTGGCCGGGTATCGCGTACCTCGTCCGGTTGTGTTGGTATGACGTCCAGGTGGGCTTCCGGGGCGAAGGGATCGGCCCAGTTGCGGCCGCCGGTGACGGTGGTGTTGCCCTCGTCCCAGAGGCCGTGGACGTCCTCCTCGGGAATGCTTGCTCCGTCGGGGACCAGGAGCCTTTTGATGTCGGTGACGATGCGTGGGAGGAGTTTGTGCTGGACGACGGTGTCACGGAGGGCTGTGCGGGCGTCTCGTTCGGTGGTGAGGCCCTTGGCGGCTAGGTCGAATGCGAGGGGAATGGTGAACTCCGCCTTGTAGAGGTCGGCGATGTCCAGGACGAACGAGAGGGCGGATCCGGTGTGGACGAAGCCGAGGGCAGGACTGGTGCCGATGCCGGTAATGACGGCGTGGCAGATGCCGTAGAGGGCTGAGTTGGCTGCGGAGAGCAGGCGGTTGACGTCGTCGCCTGCTGCGAAGGCGTCCCCGGGCTTGTAGTCACGCTTGGTCCACGGGACGCCGGTGCGTACGGAGTGCTGTGCGTACAGTTTGCGGATGCGGGTGCCTTCCCTGCCGCGTAGTTGTTGGAGGGTCAGGGTGGCGGTGTCTTCTCCGGGGAAGCGTAGGTCGTACATGCGGCGGGCGACGGCGACGCGTTCCTTGGGCCGGGTGACGAGCCATGCCTGGCGCAGCTGGAGGTGGGAGCCGCGGGCGGTGCTGAGGCCGGAGGCGTACAGGCGTACGCCGTGCTCGCCGACCCAGCACACGCAGGTGGCGGAGTCGGCGAGCAGAGCGACGGCGGCGTGGGTGATGCGGCTGCCGGGTCCGATCAGGAGGACGGCGAGGTAGGCGGCCGGGACGTGGACGATGCGGGTCTTGTTGATCAGGACGATGGCGTTGTCGTCGCGGTCGATGTGGCAGCGCTCGGCGTAGAGGCTGGAGACGCGGTCTTCGATGCGGTGGACGTCTTGCGGGCCGGTCCGCCACCAGGGGTCAGCCATGGGGTGCCTCGTCGGGGAGGGGTGCGAGGGTGAGCAGTCCCTGGCCGTATCCCTTGGCGGGGCCGATGCCTGTCAGCAGGGTGGTGCGGAGTGCCGCGGTGTCGGTGATGCGCAGTCGTCCCTGGAAGGTGGCGGTGGACAGGGTGACGTGCGGGCCGTTGTTGCTTTTACGGAAGCGGAGGGTATCTCTGGCGGTGATGGACACGGCCGGTGCAGGAATCGAGGTGCCCTCGGTGTCGGTGGTGGTGCCCGTGTCGATGCCGGGAGGGGTGGTGGTGGCGGGGATGGTGAAGCCGTGGCGTTCGGCTCGGTTGAGGAGCCAGGTGAGTTGCTGGGCGGCGGTGCGGTGGGCGACGCGGAATCCGCGGCGGCTGCGCGCGGTGTCGTCCTCGGTCTTGATGCGTAGGGCCTGCTCGTTGCTGGGTTTGGTGGGGTTTTGCACGTTTTGTACCGGGTTGGCGGTGAGCCGGAAGGCGAACTCCTTGCCGAGGGTGAGGCGTTCCAGGAGGGGGGTGTAGTCCGCGACGAGGGCGTGGCCTCCGTCTGCGTCCGGCCAGCCGGCCTCTTCCACGAGGTGGTGCCAGGAGGGGCGGCTGTCGGTGAAGACGAGGACTTCGGCGCGGTGCGCGGTGTTGGTGTCCAGGCGCCACAGCACTCGCTCGGTGACGGGCTGGACGGCCAGGCCGCTCAGTACGGCGGCGTGCAGCCGGTGGGGGTTGGCGAGCAGGGAGATGGCCTTGCGGCGGCGCGGGTTGAGGGCGATCTTCGAGAGGTACGGCACGGTGTCACCAGCCCAGGAGAGCGAAGGGGTCGTGGCCGGGGCCGGGATCGGCCGGGCCTGCGGAGTCGTCTGGTCGGCTGTCCTGCGGGTGGCCGGTGGGCAGGGTGACCCACAGGTGGCGGACGGTGCGCTCGCTGAAGACGGTGCCGGTTTTCAGGTCGTAGGTGTCGGGTACGTCGGAGATCCGGAGGTCGCCGGCCGGGTCTTCGAGGGTGGCTTCCAGCGTCACCTTCGGTCCGCGGTGGCGGGTGCGGTGGTGTTTCGCTGCTTGCCAGGGCACGTCGGTCAGTGCGGTCTGCAGGTCGGTGCCGGGGCGCAGGCCGAGACTGATGGGGCCGGTGGGGGGGCATGACCGGCGGCCGAGAGAGAGGGGGAAGGCCGGTTGCCGTAGGGCGTGGTCGAGGTCTTCGAGAAGTGGGGTGGGGCCGTGCAGGGCGGCGGTGAAGACGGCGTCCTGCAGGTAGTAGCGCTGGGTGACGCCGGTGGGCTTGGCGGGGCTGGTCTTCTTCTGCACGCCTTTGGCGTCGACCTTGGCGGCCGGCAGGGGCAGGCCCCGGTGGTCGCTGACGGTGTGGTAGTCGCGCAGGAGGGTGCCGGGCTGGTCGACTCGTACGCCCAGTCGCAGGCCGAGCAGGTCGGTCAGGCCGACCTGGCGTGGGCGGCCCTGGGCTGCGGCGAGCAGGCCGAGGATGCCGGATTTCGTGGGCTGGGCGTGGGTGTCGCGTCGATTGTAGCGGGAGGGGCCGCCCCAGGACTGCAGGGGGGCGGCCAGCCGCAGGACGAGTACGGCGCGGTCGCTCATCGCTTCCCGGCCTCCGCGGCCGCGTCGGACGCTGCCGTCTGGGCGGGGATGCTTGCGTCGGTCAGCCAGCCGCCGACCAGTTCGCTGACCTCGTTGAGGAGGGTGGGGAAGGGCAGGGAGGGGCCGAAGGAGTCCATAAGTTTGCCGGTCTCCAGGGCGTACGTCGCCAGGGTTCGTACGGGAGTGCTGCCCCATGTGTTGCCGACGGTGCGCAGTTCTTCGGCCAGGGCCAGTGCGGAGCTGGTGGCCAGGCCCTGGTTGCCGGTGACCGGTTCCTCGAAGGCGGAGACGAGGTTGACGGGCTGGTCGGTGCGGACGGTGACCAGGACCAGGTGGGGCAGCGTGCGGTGGGCGAAGGCGTTCTGGTGGCCGGTGGGCATGGAGCGGGTGAACGCGTCCACGAACCGGACGACGGCCTCGCGGGTCGCCTCGGCGGAGGTGAGGTTCTTGCGCAGCTGGTGCGCGCCCAGGACGGCGTAGCGGTACAGGGTCGAGGAGTTGAACTCCACGGTGCCAATCATGCCGGCGCCACTGTCGTTGGTGTTCTCGTCATCGACGGCGGTGAAGTAGTCGAACTCGGTCCGCACGGCGTGGGTGGACAGTGCGTGGGCGACCTGGACGGCGGCGTCGACGTTGAGGTCTTTCAGGTCGGCGACCATCCGGCCGAAGAGCGCGACCTCGGCCGGGTGTCCGGTGGACAGCGCCGAGACCACGGGAAGCTTCTTGATCTCCTCTTCGAGTTCCTTGTCGGCGAGCGCGGCGAGTTCCGGTGCACGTCCGCCGAGGAGGGCGATGAGAGCGTCGAGCTGGGGCTTGCCGAAGAAGAGGAGGTAGGCGGACTGTTCTTCCTTCTTGGTCGACTTCTTGATGCCCAGGGGTTCCAGCAGGGCGTTGGCCAGCCGGTCGGCCTGGGCGGTGTCCAGACCGGCGCCTGCGTTGTCGGCGGGCGCGGCGAGGCGCTGGGAGAGCAGGGCCGCGATCCGCTTGGTGCGGGTGGCGCGGTCCGTGGGCTCCTCGGCCTTGGCGAATTCGATGCGGGTGGCGCGCTTCCACGCCTGCGAGGAGACGCGGGCGCGGCGGGCTCCGCCGTAGAGGGCCTGCTTCGGGGTGCCCGAGTCGTCCCGGTTGATGTTGGACGGGGGAACGCTCTGCAGGATGTGGACCTCGACGAAGAGGGTGGGCTCGGCCATGGCGTGGCTCCTTCGACAATGTGTGCCGGACGGCAGGGGTTCGGCCATCCGTATGACCGGGTGAGACCGGCGGTATGCCGGGGCGGTACCGGTACCTGGTCGGTGTGCGATACCAGTACCGGTACCTGCTTGGTGTGCGGTACCGCGGGTGTGGCGGACCCGCTGTGCGTCAGGTCTGCGGGTCCCTGCGGTGGAAGTCGCGGTCCCACGTACTGCGCAGACGGGACTGCTCGTGTGGCCTCTTTGGGTCGTCCCAGTTCCGCAGGGCCGTGCGCAGCAGGTCGTAGTCGAGGCCGATGTCCGCTTGCCGCAGCAGCGGGACGAGGCTGCGCAGGTGGTGGGCCAGCTCGCCGGGGTCCAGGGAGGTGAGCAGGACGCCCAGTCGCTTCTCCAGCGCCGCCCGGTCCATGGTCTTGTTCCGTGCGAGAAGGGCCCGGCACGCGGTGCCGGGGCTGACGCCGGGCGTATGCATCGACTGCTTCCGGCCCTGCTGGTGGAGCCCGAAGAGGGCCAGCGCACTGTGCTCGGCGGTCAGGTCCCGAGTCAGGTCGCCCTGGGAGCGCAGTTCGCTGCCCATCCGCGTGCGGTAGTAGCCCCACATCGCCGGAACTGTCCCGGCTTCCTCACCCAGGCCGGAGCGCAGGGCGGCCAGTTGCGCCCCGACGTCCGCACGTGCGGGGTCGAAGCCGGCCCAGAAAGCAGGCTCCGTATCCGTCTCGCGCCGGGACTTCTCCGCAGTGCCCGTAGCAGAGTCGGTGTACTGCAGGCCCCAGGCACGCAGCACCCGGCCGTGTTGAGGCGTCAGCCAGTCACCCAGGTCACGATGAAGCCGCGTGTAGTCCAGGCCGATCTCCGCCTGCCGCAGCAGCGGTACCAAAGTGCGCAGATGGTGTACGAGCTCATCGAGGTCCAGCGCGGTCGCGGCAGCGGCAATCCGTCGTGCCACGGGGCCGGCCGCACGCCGCTCCTGCACGGTGGTCAGGCTCTGGTCGCCGGTCTTCAGGATCTCGGTGGCCTGGTGAATCTGCAGAGCTCTGCAGGCCGCCCCCAGTCCGATGCCCGGATGGTGTACGGGTTTCGCCGCTCCGTGCTGGTGCAGGCCGAAGAGGGTGAGTGCGGCGTGCTCGGCCCGGTAGTTGCGGGGCAGGTGTTCCGCGTTCCGGGCGGCGTCGGTGAGTTCCACCCGGTGCAGGAAGCGCATCCCGGGCACGGTGCCCGGTTCGCGTCCCAGACCCTCGCGCAGCGCGCGCAGGCCACGCTCGGCCCATGCCGGCAGACCGGTGGTTTTCGGCTGTCCGCGTTGCACGGACCAGTTCTCGGTGGCCTCTTCCCAGAAGTAGGGGCGGCGGTGCTTTCCGGACGGGGCTGTCAGGGTGCTGCTCATGCCGTTTCTCCCCCCATTGCTGGAACCGCGCTGATACGGGTGAGGATCTCGCCGAGCCTGGCGTGGAAGGCGCCGGCGGCCTTGCCGCTGCGGAACACGATCTCCTTGCCGTTGATCTTCTTGGTGCGTCCGATCACGGCCTGGGGCGGCAAGGCGGCGATCAGGGCCTCTGCCTCGCGCCGTGCTGCCCGGTGCAGTGTGATCTCCCATGCTTCCTGGGCACGTTCCAGCAGGTCGTAGTCGTCGCCGATGGTGCGCAGCCCGGCCAGCAGGCGCCGCATCTTGTCATCGACCGCGTGGAGGAGACGTGCCGATGGCCGCTCGCCCTTGTCCCGCGGGAGCGGTTCACCGCCGCAGGCGCGACGCAGATCGCTGTGGAGGGTGTCCAGCGCCCTGCCCACCTTGTCGGACTGTTCCACGCACTCCAGGACGGTCACGCGCAGCCAGTCGTCGTCGGCGAGGAGAGAGGCGACGGGCAGCGGAAGCGTGTCGGCGATCGCGTTCTCCACCACCGCGGACTGGTTGCCGTACTCCAGGCCGCAGGTCTCCACCCCCAGGGCGAACCCCGCGGACAGGTGCTGGTCCGCGTGCAGGTCACTGATCTGGCGCAGCAGCAGGGACGTGTACGGGCCGTCACCGTCCACCGGGACCGACAACGCCAGCAGGGCGGCGAGGCCCTGCCACGCCGTGCGGCCCGAAGTGTGGCGGCGGGGCCGACGGGCCGGCTGGCCCGCCTTCGGCTTGGCGGTGTGGTTCCACGCTGTGTGGGGTTCTTGCTCGGGTGTGGCCGTGAGCCGGTCGCCGCCGCAGACGACGACCTGCCGCACCCGCAGGCCCTGTTCGGTGTCGGTCGGGATCAGCCTGATCCGGCGGGACTGGAAGGTAAGCAGGTCCAGCAAACCTGTAGCGGGGCGCGCCGACCACTCAGGTCCCGCGGGCGACTTCACGCCCGATGACACCGGCCGCTCGTCCCAGGCCCACTGCGGCCGGTCGACCGGGTCCAGCCCGTCGGGCAGGATCGGCGTGTTCAGCAGCAGCGTCTCGTACAGGGTGCGGCCGGTCGGCACGATCACCCCGAGCTGCCCCAGGGGGCCCGTCGGATTGCCTGTCGTCTTGCCGAGCTTGGCCTGCCCGTCGCCCACGGCTCCGGTCTTGATGGCGGCCGTGTCCCAGCAGTGGACGTGCAGCAGCCACAACGCGGCCTGGGCCGACGTCAGGTCCAGGTAATCGGCCTCGCTCTGCGCACTGAACAACGGCACGTTGTTCCCCGACGCCGCCGACGGAACCAGCAGAGCCGACGGCTTGGTCTCCCCATTGAGCGCCAACAGACCCGCCACCTGTGCAAACGGCCGCTCGGACAAGAGCCGGAACCGGTCTCCGTAACGGAGGCCGAGATAGTCGGCGAGCTTCTCCTTCTCCTCGTCGGAAAATGCGCCCCGCCGCAACCGCCGCGCCCATTCCTCGCGCGACCGTGGTACCCCCAGCGCGTCGAACACGACGGGCAGCAGCGTCTGACGCAATACGGCCGGCAACATCGTCGGCACCGGCAGATCGAGCCGCCGGATCCCGTGCGCTCCAGTCAGCGCCTCCAGCAGGCCCACCGTCCCGTGCTCGCCCCCCAGCCCAGTGGCGGACAGCCAGCCTTGCCGGACCAGGTCGTCTTCCCATTCCATGGCCTTCCCCCCTCAGGATGCCGGCGGATCTCCCCCCGGAGATCATGAACGCCATCGCCCAACTCGGCCTCAGATAAAGCCGGTTGCTCGGGCTGTCTGCCAGCGACCTCACCCTGGCAGGCAATGTTCGCTACTTCAAGCGGTTCTGAAGAATTCGTGGAGACTGCCCCCACGGCCCCGCGCAACGGCCCGGGCGGCGGGTACCCTGCCCGAGCGCGGCGTCCCCGCTCCCCGCACCGTCCAGGCGGGGGTGTTCCGGTTCGCTACTTCACGTCGTCCCCGCGACAGCGGGGTGCGGGAACAGCCAGGGGACGCTGCCCCTCCACCTCAGCTCCGGGCCACCACCAGCCCCAGCGCGTCGTCGTACGAGAGCCGGGACTCCCCCAGCTCCGCACACCCGTCTTCCAGAACCAATGCGTGGGCATACCGCAGCCAGGGGTGATCCGCCCAGCCCGGCAGCGGCTGCAGCAGCCGGCCGGGCTCGGAAAGCCCGACGGGCAGCCGGACGGAACCGCCCAGCAGCCGCTCGACCACCGGTTCGTCCAGGACCTCGCCGTGCACACCGAGCCGCGTTCCGTCCAAAGCCGTGAAACCGCCCATCGCCCGGTGCACCAGGACGACCTCGACGCCGCGATCACCGTCCCGCACCACGGCGTCGAGGTCCTCCTCGGACCCAGCCGTGCTCGCCGCGTAGTGCAGACCTTCCAGCGTCGTCACCCCCCACTCACGGGGCCGTGTCAGAAGGAACCCCTCGGCTTCCGCACGACGCTTCTCCTCCTGCGCCCTCCAACTGTCGAAGGCGGCCGGCTCGTCCCACTGCGCCGGACAGATCTCCGCCTCCCCGTACGCACGCGCCACCAGGCCAGGCACATCCGCCGGAACACTCCACGCCCCCGCGCCAACTCTGCGGTCGCCATCGCCATCGCGGGGCGGCAAAGGGCCCGCGGCTTCCGCCACCAGGGCCGCCGCGCGCAGCAGCGGCCACTGCCCGTAGATCCTCTTCGACGCATACAGGAACCGCGGACGCCCCCCGCCCGCGGCAGCCACTCCGGTCACCAGCACACGCGGCGTCGCATGCGCCGGCGGCCTCCGCGTCCCGGCATGCCGGTGCAGCCGCCCGATCCGCTGCAGCAGCAGATCCATCGGAGCGAGATCCGTCATCAGCAGATCCGCGTCCACGTCAAACGACTGCTCGGCGAGCTGCGTGGCCACCACCACCATGCGCTCCGGCCGCTCGTCCCCGGCGCCCGGCCCCATCAACCGCAGACACTCCTGCGTCCGCTCCGCCCGATGCGCAGTACACAAACGCCCATGCAGCAGACGCAACTGCCCCTCGAAGCCGCCGTCATGCAACGCCCTGTAGACCGCCTGCGCGCGATCCACCTGATTGACGACCACCAGAACGACACCGCCGTCCCGCACCGCCTCCCGCGCCGCCGAGGCGACCTCCGCACCGTCCGTCTCCGCCCCCGGAAGCCACTGGATCCGGGTGCCTACCGACTCCCGCCACGACGAGACCGGTGTACGCGAACTCTCCACCACCGGCTGCCCCGCCACCGCGAACGCCGTCGTCACACAGGGATAGCCGGCCGGACTCGGCACCTGCTGGTCAACATCCGCCGCCCCCAGCACCCCCGACAGGTACGCGTCGACGAACGCCTGCCGCTGCGCGGGCGGCAAGGTCGCCGACAACAGCACCACCGGCACGCCCGCCTGACCAAGCCACCGCAACGCCTCCAGCAGGAATTGCCGCATGTAGACGTCGGCCGCATGTACCTCGTCCACAATCACGACCTTGCCCACAAGACCGGCGAACCGCAGCATCACATGCCGCGTACGCGTCGCCGCATACAGCAGATGATCGACCGTACCGACCGCGAACGGCGTCAACAGCCCACGCTTACTGCCCAGGAACCACACCGGCGGCCCGCTGCGCTCGGCCTCCGCCCGACCCGTCTCGCCGCCCGGCCAGCCAAAGCCGCCGTCCTCATCGATCGCCCCGTAGTCCTCCCACACCGTGGTATCGGACCCACCGGTCCCCTCCGGACCCTCCCCCTCCCAGACCTTCTTCCACTGCCGGTTGAACCGCCGCTTTCCGTGCAGCAGCGCCACCTGCGACTCAAGTCCCGGATCGAAGGAGCGCACCCAATCCATGACCTGCTCATACATGGGGTCGCTCGTCGCCTGCGTCGGCATCGCCACGAACACACCGTTCAGACCGAAACGAGCCGCCAGCACCTCCGCCGCCGCCAGCGCAGCCTTCGTCTTGCCCTCACCCATCGGGGCCTCGGCCACCAGCAGCCCCGGCACCGGCATCGACCACGCCCGCTCCACCAGCTCACGCTGCGAAGCACGCGGCGACACCCCCAGACGCCCCGTCAAAGGCGCCACAACGGAACCCGGCAGAGCAAGATCCGCCCAACCCCCCTGGAACCCAAGCTTGTGCCAAGCCGACCCAGCCCGACGCAACGCCTCGGCGGGCGAAACATCACGGGCATCGGCCAGACCCGGAAAACACGCGCTGTCGCTGGCGATCCAGTCCGCCATCACAATCAGCCCCGACAACGCCAGCTGCTCCGCCTTCCGTAACGACGACACCGGCCTCGCCGCCACCAGATCCTCGAAGCCGACGGCACGGGTGAACACGTCCACCACAGCACGCTGAGCCTCGGCCCAGGCCGGCCCCCGCCCCAACGCGTCCGGGTACGGCGGCCGCAGCCTGCCCACAACCGGGAACGCACCATGATGGCCAGCCACCAACGGCCACACCCACCCAGCCGCCTCGGCATCGCCCCACTCCTCACGCAGCCGCGGCAAGAGCAACGCCCCGCCCGCCACGTCATGCCGCCACTTCTTGCCCTTCGCGGTCGGCAACCCTCCCCACGTCAGCCCGGCCGCGCGCACCGGCGCGGCCTCCACCGCGTCCAGCCCCTGAAAAGCCGGGCACGCCTTGCCGCAGTCATGGATCCCGCACACCCACATGAACCACGCCCGCCCCCGCCCACCGCCCACCTCGTCCAGGCGCCGGCGCAACGACGGCGACAGGTACCGATCCCACATCAGACCCGCCACAGCCGCCGTGTCCAACAAGTGACCGAGCAACAGATGAGTCCGACCGCCATTACGCGCCGCCGACTTCCCCCACAACCGCGACACCCGCGCTACGGTCTCCTCGGACATCCCCATCGACCGCATCAGTTCCACAACCGACCGCTCGTCCACCACGCTCAACGCCCCCTCGAACCAACCCTGTTCCAAGCTGGCCAGCACGATAGACGGCAGGTCTGACAATCCAGGCGGAAGGAACCCTGTGCCCAGAATGCAGGTAAAGGAAAACAGGCAACCTTGGTAGCATCACCGCAGGTCAACAGGTGTCGTCCCCGCGCTCGCGGGGGTTGCTCGGCCAGCCTGACGGACTACACCCGGCAGCTCACGTCGTCCCCGCGCTCGCGGGGGTTGCTCGTACGCCATCCCGATCGGTGCGGACGGGCAGATGTCGTCCCCGCGCTCGCGGGGGTTGCTCCCAGAACAGCGGGTTTTCCGGACTCCACGGCGGGTCGTCCCCGCGCTCGCGGGGGTTGCTCGCTCGGCGCCATTGGCGCGGACGCCATGTACGAGTCGTCCCCGCGCTCGCGGGGGTTGCTCGTCCACCCGGGCCCGCAGACTCGCCGCCGCATCGTCGTCCCCGCGCTCGCGGGGGTTGCTCCCGCTGGTTCGGGCGCTCGACCACGCACGTCCGGTCGTCCCCGCGCTCGCGGGGGTTGCTCTGCGCCGCCCCCCCGCGCATTCGCGGGCGACACGTCGTCCCCGCGCTCGCGGGGGTTGCTCCCCGGTATCAGTGTCCATCGGGGCTGTCCTAGCGTCGTCCCCGCGCTCGCGGGGGTTGCTCATCGTCGCGATACGGGCGAGGTGCGCGGGCTCGGTCGTCCCCGCGCTCGCGGGGGTTGCTCCCCTCAGCAGAGAGCAGGAGACCTCAGCATGACGTCGTCCCCGCGCTCGCGGGGGTTGCTCGCTCTCCCAGGACATCGTCTGGCAGAAGGCCAAGTCGTCCCCGCGCTCGCGGGGGTTGCTCGCTCTCCCAGGACATCGTCTGGCAGAAGGCCAAGTCGTCCCCGCGCTCGCGGGGGTTGCTCCGGCCTTGAAAATGCCCGTCGTCCGCTCAGCCGGTCGTCCCCGCGCTCGCGGGGGTTGCTCCCCGTTCACCGGGATGGAGCGCCCCTCGGTGTCGTCGTCCCCGCGCTCGCGGGGGTTGCTCGATTGAGCACTTCTTCGACTACATGAACGACGCGTCGTCCCCGCGCTCGCGGGGGTTGCTCCAGGGACAGGTCCGGGACGACGATCTGCCCGTCGTCGTCCCCGCGCTCGCGGGGGTTGCTCCGGGGTGACGCACGAGTTCGGTCACGCGATCGGGTCGTCCCCGCGCTCGCGGGGGTTGCTCCTCGGAGGCGCACCGACAGTTCGGCATCCTCGCGTCGTCCCCGCGCTCGCGGGGGTTGCTCGTCTGCTTCCCAGCCGTCGGGGTCGTCGACGGGGTCGTCCCCGCGCTCGCGGGGGTTGCTCGCTGGTTGATGCCTGGCAGTCCCTCAACGCGTTGTCGTCCCCGCGCTCGCGGGGGTTGCTCCGTGCCGCTCAGTTCGAGCCGGGTGGACTGGACGTCGTCCCCGCGCTCGCGGGGGTTGCTCCCCGAGCACGGTGTTCGTGAAGCTCAGCAGCGTGTCGTCCCCGCGCTCGCGGGGGTTGCTCCCCGCCAGCTACCACGACCGGGGGCCGACGTGCCGTCGTCCCCGCGCTCGCGGGGGTTGCTCGCTCATCTCGTGTGAGGCGGTCAGCGTGGTTAGGTCGTCCCCGCGCTCGCGGGGGTTGCTCTTCGGTCTCGCCGTCGGTCCACTCGTTCTTGGTGTCGTCCCCGCGCTCGCGGGGGTTGCTCTCCTCCGTGGCCAGACCGTGCGCGACTGCGGCGGTCGTCCCCGCGCTCGCGGGGGTTGCTCGAAGGACCAGGGGCCGTACCAGTGGGGACTCGAGTCGTCCCCGCGCTCGCGGGGGTTGCTCGCCGCCTGATGGCCACGGACGAGACCGGTCGAGGTCGTCCCCGCGCTCGCGGGGGTTGCTCCTCTGTGCACGCCCGTCCGTACCGCGCGTCCACGTCGTCCCCGCGCTCGCGGGGGTTGCTCCTTGGCGGCGTACACCGGGATTATCGAGGTCGCGTCGTCCCCGCGCTCGCGGGGGTTGCTCTCCGCTCAGCCCGTACTACGGGCTCATCGGGCGGTCGTCCCCGCGCTCGCGGGGGTTGCTCCGTGGTCGGCTCCCCGATCAACACCTACACCACGTCGTCCCCGCGCTCGCGGGGGTTGCTCTACGGCGAGGTGCCCGATACCCATTCCCTCGGTGTCGTCCCCGCGCTCGCGGGGGTTGCTCCAGGGATGCCCCACGGCGTGATGTCGAGAACCGGTCGTCCCCGCGCTCGCGGGGGTTGCTCGATCCTCGGGGGCGTGGTCCAGCCCACCAAGCGGTCGTCCCCGCGCTCGCGGGGGTTGCTCGAACCCCGCCACCCTGTCCGCCCGCGTACCGATGTCGTCCCCGCGCTCGCGGGGGTTGCTCGCAGAAGCGCGCCGTCCTCGACGCCCTCGCCCGGTCGTCCCCGCGCTCGCGGGGGTTGCTCGCCGATCTGTGGGATGACCTGTGGTGCAAGCCGGTCGTCCCCGCGCTCGCGGGGGTTGCTCCCCGAATGCGACGCGCCGCGGGGTGGCGTGGTAGTCGTCCCCGCGCTCGCGGGGGTTGCTCCTGCCAGGTGAGTGCGTCGTCTCCGCGGCGACAGTCGTCCCCGCGCTCGCGGGGGTTGCTCGTGGAGCTCCTACACCGTCGGCTACGACGAGCGGTCGTCCCCGCGCTCGCGGGGGTTGCTCCCTCTTCGGTCTCACCGCGAATGCCGCCGTAACGTCGTCCCCGCGCTCGCGGGGGTTGCTCGCAGGCTGCCTGGATGGCTGGCGTCATGGTCGCGTCGTCCCCGCGCTCGCGGGGGTTGCTCCCTGGCGCCGGGGGCGGTCATGGGCTCGGCTGCGTCGTCCCCGCGCTCGCGGGGGTTGCTCGGGAGTCGATCTGCCCGGCGTAGAACTTCGACGGTCGTCCCCGCGCTCGCGGGGGTTGCTCGCCCGACGTGCTCCACCTCGGTCCTGTCGTCGTGTCGTCCCCGCGCTCGCGGGGGTTGCTCCCTCATCCGGATTGCCGACGCCATCGGCGTACCGTCGTCCCCGCGCTCGCGGGGGTTGCTCGATCGCGGCCTGGCGCTCATGGCCGAAGCGGTCGTCGTCCCCGCGCTCGCGGGGGTTGCTCCCCCGTCGTACGGCGGCGCCTCGCGCAGCGGCCGTCGTCCCCGCGCTCGCGGGGGTTGCTCTGTTCTCCGCGACGTCGCCGGACGGTTCGGAGTGTCGTCCCCGCGCTCGCGGGGGTTGCTCCCGTCATTGACGCCGACGCCGACGCCGACCAGGGTCGTCCCCGCGCTCGCGAGGGTTGCTCGTGACGTTCTGCTGGTAGCTGGTCAAGTTCGTGGTCGTCCCCGCGCTCGCGGGGGTTGCTCGGCGTCGGCGTCCCTCGGCAATGGCTAGGCGTAGTCGTCCCCGCGCTCGCGGGGGTTGCTCCCGCATCGTCGCCGAGCCGGCCACCCTCACCTCGTCGTCCCCGCGCTCGCGGGGGTTGCTCCCCGGACGAGGAGCCGGTTTGCCTGACCTGCGGGTCGTCCCCGCGCTCGCGGGGGTTGCTCCACGCTCCACCTCGGGCGGCAGTGCATCGAGCCGTCGTCCCCGCGCTCGCGGGGGTTGCTCCCAGGGTCAGCTGCTCCCGAGTGTGCTTGCCCTGTCGTCCCCGCGCTCGCGGGGGTTGCTCCATGCCGCCCACAGTCGTCGACGAGCAGCTGGTGTCGTCCCCGCGCTCGCGGGGGTTGCTCCACGCAGCGCCGCCTGAACCGGGTGGCCGACGCGTCGTCCCCGCGCTCGCGGGGGTTGCTCCCCGACTGCCACCTCTACCTGGTCGAGCCGGTCGTCGTCCCCGCGCTCGCGGGGGTTGCTCTGTCTTGGGTTCCGTAGTCAGTTGGGTGGTGGAGTCGTCCCCGCGCTCGCGGGGGTTGCTCGCTCCTTGAGGCGCTTGCGGAGGTTCTCGTTCTGTCGTCCCCGCGCTCGCGGGGGTTGCTCCCGGGGGATCGGCATGGTCGGGTCGGGGGCGACGTCGTCCCCGCGCTCGCGGGGGTTGCTCCCGGTTCGTGAAGGTGGTGAAGGCCCGTGTGAGGTCGTCCCCGCGCTCGCGGGGGTTGCTCCATGCCGCGGAGCGTCATACAAGGTCCAGCCATGTCGTCCCCGCGCTCGCGGGGGTTGCTCGTGGTGCAGCCAGTCCTGCCGGCAGCGCGCGTAGTCGTCCCCGCGCTCGCGGGGGTTGCTCGGGGCTGCCGATCATGGTCCAGGGCCCGTCCATGTCGTCCCCGCGCTCGCGGGGGTTGCTCGCGGACGATCGCAGCGGCGATGATGTCCGACTTGTCGTCCCCGCGCTCGCGGGGGTTGCTCGGGCTTCACACCTCGCACCGGGCTGTATGCGCTGTCGTCCCCGCGCTCGCGGGGGTTGCTCGGGGCTGCCGATCATGGTCCAGGGCCCGTCCATGTCGTTCCCGCGCTCGCGGGGGGTTGCTCGATCAGGCCGAGGCGGTCGCGGTCCTCGTACAGGTCGTCCCCACGCTCGCGGGGGTTGCTCGGGCATCGACGGCTCGTGGCCGCTGATCATCCCGTCGTCCCCGCGCTCGCGGGGGTTGCTCCGGGGCAGGCGGGCTCACCGTGACCATGTACTGGTCGTCCCCGCGCTCGCGGGGGTTGCTCGCGATGCTGAGGGCCGCGACGTGGTTGGAGTTTGTCGTCCCCGCGCTCGCGGGGGTTGCTCGGGCTGCGGCATGATCGCCGCCTTCTTCTTCGGGTCGTCCCCGCGCTCGCGGGGGTTGCTCCATCGTTGCTGCGGGTGATCCTCCCGAGGTGATGTCGTCCCCGCGCTCGCGGGGGTTGCTCTTGTTGGGCTGTTCTTCGAGTCCGCACCGCAGGCGTCGTCCCCGCGCTCGCGGGGGTTGCTCGTTCACCGGCCCGGATGGCACGAGTTTCGGCATGTCGTCCCCGCGCTCGCGGGGGTTGCTCCTGCCGCCACAGCGTGGCCGCGTACACACCGGGGTCGTCCCCGCGCTCGCGGGGGTTGCTCGAGGCGCGACATCCCCAGGAACTTGCACAGGTAGTCGTCCCCGCGCTCGCGGGGGTTGCTCGGCGATGGAGGTGGGCCAGCAGTTGTACACGCGGTCGTCCCCGCGCTCGCGGGGGTTGCTCCGTGTCCCGGCGCCGGTTCCTGGCCGCCCCGTCGTCGTCCCCGCGCTCGCGGGGGTTGCTCCTGCAGTCGATGACCACATCCGCGCTGATGCTGGTCGTCCCCGCGCTCGCGGGGGTTGCTCCTCTTCAACGATGGGACCCCCGAGGCTGCTATATCAAGTCAAGCTGCTTGAGGAAGATCTTCAGCGGTGATCTGCTGTGCGGGCTGATCTCCTCGTTCGAGGAGCTTGAAGAGCTGCCGGCAGATTGCACGCTTGAGGCAGCGTTGTGCGTCTCTCGCGGTCTTTCCTTCGCTGATTCGGCGGGCGACGTAGGCGCGGGTGGTCGGGTCGAGGCGGATACGGATCAGAGTGATCGTGTGGAGTGCCCGGTTGAGCTGCCGGTCTCCGCTGCGGTTGATCCTGTGCCGGTTGGTCAACCCTGATGAGGCGGGGATTGGAGCGACACCCGCGAAGGCCGCGAACGCCGCCTCGGACCGGAAGCGGCCCGTGTGTGACCAGCTGATCAGGATCTGGGCAGCGCTGATCGGTCCGACGCCCTGCAACGCCAGCAGCTCGGGGGCGATCGTACGAACGAGCGCGAGAAGCTCCGCTTCGAGCTCCTTCGCCTCAGAACGCAGGCCTTCGATCCGCTGAGCGGCGCTTCGCAGGGCGCGAACGGTCATGCGGTGCTCGATGTCCTGGGTCGGCCAGTCCCGCAGCTTCGCGCAGTACGCCACCTGGTCCTTGCTCTTCATGCCCCGGAGCTCGACGCGGAGTTCGTCGGGCGCCGAGATGATCAGGGCCTTGAGCAGGTTGATCGCAGCCGTGCAGGCGAGGACGGCGCTCTGGCGGGTGACGAGTAGGACACGGAGTGCCTCGCGCTCACCGCGGCGTCGTGGGTGGATGAGGTGTTCGGTCGCCAGGGCCTCCCTGGCCGCGCGGACGGCATCAAGCATGTCGGTCTTGCGCCCGCCCCGGATGGCGGGACGCTTGGGCCGGCACACTTCGACGACGCTTTCACCAGCCGCGTCCAAGAAGGCGGCAAGCCCGGCGCCATAGGAGCCGGTACCCTCCAGCGCCCAGCAGCGCCGGCCCGGAATGTGCTGGCGGGCGAAGTCCAGGAGCTGCTGGTACCCCCGGGCGTTGGCGGGCGAATCGGTGCTGGCCAGGACGGCGCCGATGGGGCTGCCGGCCGCTGCGGCGAGGATGTCCCGGTGCGTGTCGACGCCGATGACGCCGTCGACCTGTTCTGCGAGCATGGTCACGCGGTTGTTCTCCTTCAAGGGCTGGACGACCGTGGTCGGCGTCGGCCTGGGTGGAGTCACCGCGTGGCAGAACTGTGATGAGTCACGTCGAAATGGCGGACAAGCTGCTGATCAAGCCAACGGGGTGGGCCAGGCCGACGCCGACGTCCGGCAGACATCTCGGGGGCACGGCAAGCTCTGACGAGCCGCCAGTTACCGTTTCGGGTCATGCCGGAACGCCAACGCCAGCCTGGCAGCAACCCAACCCGGGCCGCAGCTCCACTCTCACAGTTACCTTTTTCGTGGCCCCGAAATGGGGCTCCCGGCCTCCGGGCCCGGCATGACTGAGTCCCCCTGTCGTACGCATGATCCGGGGAGTGGTGTCACCGGGCACCGGAGGCACCGGTAGACCGCTGATTAGGGGCACGACCGCCGACCCGGCGACGGGTACGGCAGGCCTTCGTAACGTGGATGCCGGCATCTGGTGCCGTAGGTGAGGCCGGGGACACGAGCGCGTCAGCGGAGGCTGTTGGTGATCGAGATCGGTGAGGTGGCCGTCTTCCTCGGCCTGGACGTCGGCAAGGGCGAACACCACGGGCGGGGCCTGACCCCGGCCGGCAAGACCGTCTTCGACAAGCGGCTGCCCAACAGCGAACCCAAGCTGCGGGCCCTGTTCGACAAGCTGAGCGCGAAGTACGGCACCGTGCTGGTGGTCGTCGACCAGCCCGCCAACATCGGCGCCCTGCCGCTGGCCATCGCCCGCGACGCGGGCTGCCTGGTCGCCTACCTGCCCGGGCTGACCATGCGCCGGATCGCCGACCTCTACCCCGGCGAGGCCAAGACCGACGCCCGCGACGCGTTCATCATCGCCGACGCCGCCCGCACCATGCCCCACACCCTGCGCGCCCTGGCCGCCACCGACGAGACCATCGCCGAGCTCGACATGCTCGCCGGATACGACGACGACCTCGCCGGCGAAGTCACCCGCACCGCCAACCGGCTGCGCGGCCTGCTCACCCAGATCCACCCCTCGCTCGAACGGGTCCTGGGCCCGCGCATCCAGCACCCGGCCGTACTCACCATCCTGGAGCGATACGGCTCCCCGGCCCTGATCCGCAAAGCCGGACGCCGCCGCCTGATCACCCTGATCCGGCCCGAGGCACCGAGAATGGCCGAGCGCCTGATCGAGGACATCTTCACCGCCCTCGACGAGCAGACCGTCGTCGTCGCGGGCACCGGCGCGGCCGCCACCATCGTGCCCGGCCTCGCCGCCCAGCTGCGCGCCCACCTCACGCAACGCGCCGCCCTGGAACGGCAGATCGCCGACCTCCTGGAGGCCCACCCTCTTTCGAAGCTCCTGACGTCGATGCCGGGGATAGGCGTCAGGACCGGCACGCGCATCCTCATCGACGTAGGCGACGCCGGCACCTTCGCCACCTCCGGCCACCTCGCGGCCTACGCCGGGCTGGCCCCCGCCTCCCGCATCTCCGGCTCCTCCATCCGCGGCGAACAACCCTCCAGACGCGGAAACAAACAGCTCAAACGCGCCTTCTTCCTCGCCGCGTTCGCCTCCCTCGCCGACCCGGCCTCCCGCACCTACTACGACCGAAAACGCGCCCAGGGCAAAACCCACACCCAAGCTCTCCTCTGCCTCGCCCGACGACGCGTCGACGTCCTGTTCGCCATGCTCCGCGACGGCACCTTCTACGAATCACGACCCGCAGCGGCCGCCTGACCCGTGTCGCAGGCCTCCGCAGCTACGGGACGAGCCCGTCACCACATGGTGACCACGAACCCAGCGCTGGTGATCCTGCCAACCTGATGACGTCTTTCACTTCAAGAGACTTGCTCCGTCGGTGAGTTACGCAGGGGCCTCTCCGAGGGCTCGGAGGCCGGATAGGGTGAGCCAAATGGAACAGCGCATCAGTCTGATCACGCTGGGTGTTGCCGATCTTGGACGTGCCCGGTCGTTCTATGAGTCCCTGGGCTGGGAGGGGCAGACGGTTCAGGAAACCGTCTTCTTCCAGGCGGGTGGCCTCGGGCTCGCCCTGTGGGCCCGCGACAAGCTCGCGCTCGACTGCGGCGTTGAAGATAGTCAATCGGCTGGGTTCGGCGGGATCGCGCTCGCTCACAACGTGCGATCCCCAGCCGAAGTCGACGAGCTCATAGCGACAGCGGAGCAAGCGGGCGCTACCGTCACGCGTCCTGCGGCCACGACGTTCTACGGCGGCTACGCAGGTGTCTTCGTCGACCCTGACGGCCATGCCTGGGAAGTCGCTCACAACCCAGGTTTCCCGCTTGCCGCAGACGGCTCAATCACCGTCCCCGACTTCAACAGTCTTTAGGATCAACCCGCTGACTCCAGGACGCGCCAGCCCACCTGGACCGGGGTCAAGGTGGGCTGGCGCGTGCTCATCGTCATGGCTGACATCGTCGCCGGGCTTGACGAAAGAGATAGGGGCACCCCCCATGACGGGACGGTGGTCCCCGCGCTCGCGGGGGTTGCTCCTGCCAGACGGCAGCGACCCGCTACCTTCGGGGGTCGTCCCCGCGCTCGCGGGGGTTGCTCGACCAGATGCTGAAGATCGCGAAGGGCATGCAGGTCGTCCCCGCGCTCGCGGGGGTTGCTCGGGCGCGAATGCCCAGCTCGACCGGATGATGACGTCGTCCCCGCGCTCGCGGGGGTTGCTCCATCCACGCGTCGTGCGGCGTCATGTGGCCGAGGTCGTCCCCGCGCTCGCGGGGATTGCTCGCTCCGCCCCCGTCAGATCCAGCTCGCCCGGGAGTCGTCCCCGCGCTCGCGGGGGTTGCTCTCGACACCCGGCCCGGCTACCGAACGGTGCTGAGTCGTCCCCGCGCTCGCGGGGGTTGCTCCTCCGCTGACTACCGCGGTGAACGGGGCGAGGAGTCGTCCCGCGCTCGCGGGGGTTGCTCCTCCGCTGACTACCGCGGTGAACGGGGCGAGGAGTCGTCCCGCGCTCGCGGGGGTTGCTCTCCTTGGCGTTCGGTGTCCTGGTGTTCCGTGACGTCGTCCCCGCGCTCGCGGGGGTTGCTCGCTGGCCGAGGAAAACCCCTCGGTACGGGCCAAGTCGTCCCCCCGCTCGCGGGGGTTGCTCGCGTGACGCCATTCGAGAGCTTCGCTGGGCCGTGTCGTCCCCGCGCTCGCGGGGGTTGCTCGGGGTACACCGCGCGGGCCGTGGAGAAGGGTCCGTGCCGGGGTTGTCGTCCCCGCGCTCGCGGGGGTTGCTCGAACGGGGCGCCGCCCGCCGAGTGGACGTACACGTCGTCCCCGCGCTCGCGGGGGTTGCTCGGGCGGGGAGACCGTCTACGACCACGGCACGTCGTCGTCCCCGCGCTCGCGAGGATTGCTCGGTGATCGACGCGCACGAGACCACGGTGTTCAAGTCGTCCCCGCGCTCGCGGGGGTTGCTCCCAGCAGGTGTTCGTTCCGCTCACGTACACCCTGTCGTCCCCGCGCTCGCGGGGGTTGCTCCGTCGCCGACGGCTCGTATCCGGTCGACCTGTAGTCGTCCCCGCGCTCGCGGGGGTCCAGGACGTCATTGCCCCCGTGGCCTGCTCCCCGCACCCGCGGGGATGGTCCCGCACAGAAGATCGCCGATGCCGCCGTCGTCTCCTGCTCCCCGCACCCGCGGGGATGGTCCCTCAACTTGCGGGACCGGTCGGCCGGGGCCTGGCTGCTCCCCGCACCCGCGGGGATGGTCCCGGTCGGGCTCAGCACGTGCTCGACCACGGTGCCTGGTCCCCGCACCCGCGGAAATGGTGCACAAATCCGGCAGGAGGGGGAAGGGGCGGAGGCGCTGCGAACCCCGTGCGGGAAGACCTCTCCCCCGCTGCCGTGCGCCCTGCGGGGGGCTCCGCCCCGCCCCGTCCCGTCCAATCGACGGGTGTGTGTACGGGGAAGGGACGTGGCCTGGGATCACTCGGTCGTGCGACTGAGACACCCCGGCACAACAAGACTCGTCGACTGGATCCCGACCGGGCGTGACAACGGCCCCGTTCTGGAGGGGCCGTTGTCACGCCCTGCTACACGTCGCTGCTGAGGTGCTCGACGAGTGCCTGCCGGTACTTGAGCGGAGCCGCGGCCCTCAGGTCAGAGGCTGC
Source organism: Streptomyces sp. NBC_00873 (assembly GCF_045207415.1). Classification (NCBI taxonomy): domain Bacteria; kingdom Bacillati; phylum Actinomycetota; class Actinomycetes; order Kitasatosporales; family Streptomycetaceae; genus Streptomyces; species Streptomyces sp. NBC_00873. The sequence continues at coordinate 58,983 of NZ_CP108804.1, read as the reverse complement.
AGCCTCAGGGCCGCCAACCATCTCGAGGTAACGGGCGATCGCAAGGCGCCGCTGCTCCTCGTCGAGCTTCCAGAAGACGATCTCCATTGCCGCCGCCCCGTCGTGCCACGGCATCTTTACCGGCGGCCGGGCCAAGGAATCGACGCGCTTCTCGGACACCGCACCATTGTCAGGTTCGCTGGGCTGGACGCGTGGCTCGGGAAGTACTGCTGCAGTGACGCCGGCCTGCTCCGGAGCAGCTGGCCGAGGTTCGGCACTCCGGGCCTGAGGGGCGCCGTTTATTACGCCGTAATGAGATCGGTCCGCCTGATCGCCTTCCGCAGGCATGTCGGCAGGCTGCTTGAGGCTGCCAGCCTTCCTCTCCTCGGCGCGGGCCTTCTTCTCGGCAGCCTCCTGGGCTTCCTTCTCCTTCAGGCGCCGCAGGTGAGCCTCCTGCTCCTCGGCCTTCTTCTTACCGACCCGGCGGAGCAGAGCTGCCGATTCCTCACCTGACTGCAGTTTCTCCTTCAGCTCGGGTGTCAGCGTCAGCAGCGCGAGCCGCTGGGAGACCCATCCCTGGGAGCGGTGCAGTCGCGCCGCGAGAGCTTCCTGGGTGCCGTGCACCTTGAGCAGCTGCTCAAGAGCCTTGGCCTCATCAAGGTGGTCAAGCTCCTGGCGGTGAATGTTGGCGACGAGGGCCGACTCCAGTATCTCGTCGGGGTTGCTGCCGAGGTCGTCGTCGAGCATGACCTTGATCTCGGTGAGGCCGGCTTCCCGCGCTGCGGCGAGGCGGGAGTTGCCGTCGATGACGACGTACTTGGTTCCCGGATCGAGGTCGCCTTCGCGCCCGGGGTTGCCTTCGAGGTAGGCAAACCGGCCCATGATGCTGATCGCAGTCTTCTGCCCGTGGTCGCGGAGACTGGCACCGAGGTCGGTCAGATCGCCGAGGTCGGACCGCGGGTTGTCCGGGTTCAGGCTGATGGCACCAACAGGGAGTTTGACGGGGGGCGGCGCTCCCTCGGTGGGTGCCGCGGTGACGGCGTTGATGGCTGCGCGGCGTGCGCTGATGCCACCCTGGGTCTGCCCGAACGACGACCCGGCGCCGAGACGGTCTGCCTTGCTCATGAGATCTCCCGGGCCAGGGCCCGCATTCCGACGGACTGGTCACAGCGGGGCGAGTACGCGAGCAGGGGCTGCTTCACGCGTACCGCCTCCTTCTGCTCCTTCAGGTCTCCGATGACACCGAGGACCCGCGGATCCTTTATGTCCATCCACGACTCAAGGGATGACGTGGCGATGTATCCGCGCCGGGCGTCGTAGTGGTTCACGACGATGCCGAGGTAGTCGAGTTCGAGATGCATGTCGTCGCGCAGGTCTTCGATCTGCGAGGTGAGGAGCCCGTACGCGTCTGCGGAACTGTCCTCTGCCTGGACAACAACGAGGACACCGGAGTTGCCAGGGGCCTCTCCCTGGCGGCGGCGCCCGAAGTAGGCGGCGGCGTCCATGCTGAGCCCGAGGCTCGGCGGACAGTCGATAAGGATCGCGTCGTAGTTGTTCTCGATGGGGGACAGGGCCCTTTCGAGAGCGGCTTCACGGGCCCGGACACCGGACAGCTTGACGTCGAGGAGAAACGCGTCGGTGCACGCAGGCAGAAGGTCGAGGCGGTCACCGAACCGAGGGTCTTCGATCGAGACGATGAGGTCCCGGAGCTGCCCCTTGGACTCGCCGGCCATGTGCTTGGTGAGGCTGTCGCCCTCGAGCGGCAGCGGTTCATGGCCAAGCTGCTTCGTGAGGTGACACTGAGGATCGAAGTCGACCAGGAGGACTCGCAGGCCGAGGCCGGGCAGGTCTTCGTAGTCGAGGGGGGATTCGCCCTCGGTGTCGGAGAGGGCGGCGGCGAAGTGCTTGGAGATCCGCACAGGGTGAAGCTGGTTGGCGTCTTCGGCGAGCGCCTCACCCGTACCGGCGGTGATGGCAGTCTTGCCGACTCCGCCCTTCTGATTGCAGACGATGATCCGCTTGGGGTGTTCCGGCCGTACGACGGTGGGGGCAGGGTTGGTCTCCAGCCACATCTGCACGGACTGGGCAAGCCCTTGGATGAGGGAGACGCCGCGCAGAGCGCAGTCGTTGCGGAAGTCTTCCCACTGACCTGGGGGCAGGAAGGTGGCGAAGGACTTGGCGCCGGCTGTGTCGATGAGGGCAAGGTTCGAGCCGAGTCGGCGCCACGCCTCGATGCCGGCTTCGACGGCGTGCTGGATGTCGATGCCGTGCTGGGCTGCCCGGATCTTCAAGTCCTGCTGCAGCACGGCGGGCAACTTGGAGACGACCTTCTCGCGGTCGCCAGGGGAAGGCGAAGTCATGCTGGACACTTTACTAACGTCCAAGATCAATGGAAGCACCGACACGTTAGTTCTTAGCTGTTGGCCGGTCCCGGTTAGGTGTGGGCAGTCCCGGTCTTCTGCAGGCAGGCAGTTCAACCGGCATACGGTGCACCCCCGGTGCCCGAGCGTCCCGCTTGTCTGTAGGCACTGCTGGTCAGATGCACACGATGCCTACAGATATCTGGGACCGAACATGAGCCGCCGTCACCCGGCTCAGTATTACGCCGTAATAATCGGACGCCGGCTGTCCTGTACCCGTGAAGTCTCGGCAGTCCCGGTTTCCTCTGGGCATCTGCGGTGGTGTCCCGGTCTTGTCTGGGCTAGTAGGGCAGCCGACGACGTGAGGTTCGACAGTTCAAGGCCAAGTTCAATCGACGCCTGCCACAAGAACGAGCGCTCCGGACCACGGCCCGGGCCGGGTTCCTCACCGAACTCAAGCGGACCGCCACGCGCGTCGAAGCAGCCGTGCAGCACGATCACCCGGAGCAAGATCTGGGGTTCGTTGTCCGGTCAGAGAGCCGCTAGTCGACCTTCACCTTGGGGGAGGCCACAGCATCAAAGGGCCGGGCGACGTGCTCGGCATGAGGAGGAGCGAGCATGGGGTTGCTGACCATCGGGGCGTTCGCGAAGGCGTCCCGGCTGTCGCCGAAGGCGCTACGTCTCTACGGCGAGCTGGGCCTGCTGACCCCCGCTCGCGTCGACCCGGTGACCGGCTACCGCCTCTATGCCCCGGACCAGCTGGACCAGGCCCGGCTGGTCGCCTGGCTTCGCCGCTTGGGGATGCCCCTGGCCCGGATCCAGCACGTCTGCACGCTGGAGGCAGGCGCGGCGGCCCAGGAGGTCCGCGCGTTCTGGGCCCAGGTCGAGGCCGACACCGCCGCACGGCGGGAGCTGGCCACCTTCCTCATCGGCCACCTGTCCTGGAAGGACCCTGCCATGTCCCCGACCGCCAAGCCCCTGGGAATCCGTTACGCCGCGCTGTCCGACGCCGGCCTGGTCCGCGAGAGCAACCAGGACACCGCCTACGCCGGATCCCGCCTGCTCGCCGTCGCCGACGGCTTCGGCCGAGGAGGAGCCCCGGCAAGCGCCGCTGCCGTCGACGCACTCAAGCGCCTCGAAGCCGACAGCACCCCGGCAGGCAATCTCCTCAACAGATCGGCACCCACAGCATCCTCACCGGCCCCTGAGCGCAGCGTGGTCATGGGAGCGACTGTTGACCGATCCGGACCGGTCAGCCGGTGCCCATCACGTGCTCGGCTCGCTTCCGGATCTCTTCTGAGATCGTCTGGTTCGGGCTTCTCGTGCGGAGCCGGGTTGCAGGGAGGGGTATCCGAGGGTGGCGAACCGGAGCTCGATCAGCCCGGTGCGGGCCTCATGGTCGAGCCGGATCGAGTACTCCATGTCGTGCGGCGGGTAGATCGCGTCAAGGTGGCGAGCCTCGCTCACCGGCAGGCCGAAGTCAGGGTCGGTCTGCGCGTTGACGAGGTCCTGTCGGCGATGGGTGGCGCTCGGCTTCCCCCGTGACCGGGGTGAGTACACGTACTCAGGTGTCGTCGGCCGGACTCCTCCATGCTGGTGCGCGAACGCCGGACCGTCTCAGGGGGACACGCATGGACCACGCCCTGCAGCTGCGCGCTGCCACGCCTCGGGATCACGACTGGATCCACGAGTTGCGCCATCGCGTGTACGCGGAGGAACTGGGACAGCATCCGGTGGATCCGTCGGGGCGGCTGAGCGACGGGCTCGACGGCGACAACATGTATCTCGTGGCCGCGCGCGGGGAGACGCGGATCGGCTTCGTCAGCCTCACCCCGCCGTGGGTCGGCCGCTACGCGCTGGACAAGTACCTGACGCGCGAGGAGCTGCCGGTCCTGTCCGAAGAGGCGCCGTTCGAGATCCGCGTCCTGACCGTCGAGGAGCGCTGGCGGTCCACCGTGGCGGCGCCGCTCCTCATGTACGCGGCGCTGCGCTGGGTCTCGGCCCGGGGCGGCCGCCAAGTGGTGGCGATGGGACGCACGGATCTGCTCGACATGTACCTCACCAGCGGGCTGCGGCCAGTGGGGCGCACGGTCCGCTCGGGCGCCGTCTCGTTCGAGGTGCTGAGCGGGTCCGTGGCCGAGCTGACAAGGACGGTCCGGGAGCGCCACGGCCGGACCGTGGAGCGGCTGCGGGCGGGCCTCGACTGGCGGTTGGACATGGCGTTCGCGCCGCGCGCGGACGGCTGCGAGCACGGCGGTGCCTTCTTCTCTGCGATCGGTACGGACTTCCGGACGCTGACCCGCCGTCACGAGGTGGTCGCGGCCGATGTGCTGGACGCCTGGTTCCCGCCGTCCCCGGAGGTCCGCGCGGTCTTGTCGGAGGATCCGGGGTGGGCGGCGCGAACCTCGCCGCCGACAGGCGCGGAAGGGCTGCTCGCGGAAATCGCCGGGGCCCGTGGGCTGCCGGTGGAGTCGCTGGTCGTCGGGGCGGGCTCGTCCGACCTGATCTTCCGGGCGTTCGGCCGGTGGCTGACGCCAGGAAGCCGGGTGCTCCTGCTGGATCCGAGCTATGGCGAGTACGCCCATGTCACCGAGCGGGTGATCGGCTGCCGGGTCGACCGGCTCCGGCTGCGCCGGGAGGACGGCTGGCTGCTCGATCCGGCCCGGCTCGCCGCCGCGACCCGGAGCGGACAGTACGACCTCGTGGTGGTGGTCAATCCGAACAATCCGACCGGCCGCCACGCTCCCGCAGACGCTCTGCGCGCGGTGATCGAGGCCTCGCCCACGCGGACCCGATGGTGGATCGACGAGGCGTACCTGGGCTATGTCGATCCTGCGGACTCGCTGGCCGGGCTCGCGTCGGTCGACCCCCGGGTCGTGGTCTGCACCTCGCTTTCGAAGATGTACGCGCTGTCGGGAATGCGGGCCGCGTATCTGGTGGCCGACCCCGACACGGCCGGGGGGCTGCGCCGCTGGACGCCGCCGTGGCCCGTGAGCCTGCCGGCCCAGCTGGCCGCCGTCACGGCGCTGCGCGAGCCCGCGTACTACGCGGAACGCTGGGCACGTACCGCTGTGCTGCGCCGGGGGCTCGCCGCCGGGCTCGCGGAGCTCGACGGGTTCTCCTCGGTCGACGAGGGGGTGGCGAACTTCCTCACGGTGACCCTGCCGCCGGGCGGACCGAGCGCGGCCCGGCTGGTGCACGAGTGCCGCCGCCACGACGTGTACCTGCGGGACCTGTCACCGATGTCCCCGGCGTACGAGGGGCGGACCGTCCGCGTCGCTGTCCGCGACACGGCGGAGAACACGCGGATCGTGGCGGCGTGCCGGAGCGCCCTGGACGCGCTACGCGCGCCGGTGGCGGTGGCGGTGGCGGTGGCGTCGGGCGTGCCGGACGGGCGGGTCTCCCGGTGACAACGGTCCCCGGTCTCGTGCCGTACCTCGGCGGGGCAGTGGCGATCGGAGGGCTCGCGGTGGCGGCGACCCGGCGGCGTGAGCTGATGGTCCGCTGGTGTGTGTGGGCGCTCGGAGTACCACTGGTCACCGGCGCGTTCTGGCTCGGTCCGCCGGGGATCGCGGTGCTCGCGGCCGTGGTCGGGGTGGTCGCGGTGGCGGAGTTCGGCGGGCTGCTGCGGCTGGGCCCGGTGGACCGGGCGGTGCTCGGCGCAGCGGTCGTCGGGCTCGTCCTGACCGCCTGGCTGGCCCCCGGGGAGGTGCTCCGGGTAGCGGCGGTCGGGGCGCTCGCGATCGCCGGAGTGCCCCTGCTGTCGGGCGACTCCGAGCACGGGTTACGCCGCCTGGGGGCGGGCCTGCTCGGGCTCGTGTGGCTGGGTGCCCTGGCCGGTCTCGTGCCGTCGGGTGCTCTCGGCCTCGTCCTGTTCGTGGCCGTGTCGATCGCCGACATCGTCGCGTACGGGGCAGGTCGCCGTCTCGGCGGCCCCCGGCTCTCCCCGCTGTCCCCCGCCAAGCGGTGGAGCGGCACGCTGGCCGGGGCGGCGGCCGGTCTCTTGACGCTCGCCGTGCTGTCGTCCCTGACCTGGCAGACGGCAGCGGCCGTGGCGGTCGGCGGCCCACTCGGGGACCTGCTGGAGTCGATGGTCAAGCGGGGTGCCCGCGCGAAGGACGCCGGCCGTTGGCTTCCCGGCTCCGGCGGTCTGCTGGACCGGATCGACTCCCTCCTCGTCGCCCTGGCGGTGCTGCTGGTGCTGGGCTGAGCCACGGTCGTGTCCCCCGGAACTCAGAGTGTCCCTTGGCAACGAACCTTGAGCGAGGCCACCGGGAGTTGAGCAACGTGGAAGTCTGCCAGCCTCCTAGATTGATGCCAGAACACGGTCAAGCGCCGCCCGGCCCGCGGGTCCCCATGTCGGCTTGCCGCCGGGCAGGCCCCGCTCCCCGGCCTGGCCAATGAGGATGAGGATGAGGCTCTTCAGGGCAGCCAACCCTCGTGCGCGCCGGATCGTCGCCTCGTCCGCGTGCGCGTACGCGTCGAAGAACCGTGCAGCCGCCCCCGCGGGAAGGAGCACCCACGCAGCCGCGAGATCGACCGCCGGATCGCCTGCGCACATGTCACCGAAGTCGATCACGCCCGAGAGCGTCCCGTCCAAGACGACGACATTTGCCGGGTGAAGGTCGCCGTGCAGCCATACCGGCGGGTCCTCCCAATCGGGAGCCGCAAGGGCCTCGTCCCAGACGTCCTGGACATTCCGGAGGTCGCCGGCAACGCCATCGGAGGCGAGGTCCTCGAGTGTTTTTCCGAAGGCGTCCGTGAGCGTTTTGAGGGGAACGCCGCGATCTGGAGTGACCGGTGCCTCGGCGGGCGCCTTCACGTGGAGCGCCTTGAGGAAGCCCGCCAAAGTGTCGGCCGCGCGGTCGTGGCTGATCGGGGCGCGGTCGGCTGGTTCGCCGGGAACCCATGTCGCGATGGTCCATGGCCGCGGGAAGCGTGCGGAGGGTTCACCGATCCTCACGGGGGTCGGGACCGGTAGTGGAAGGCACGGGGCCAGGGCGGGCAGCCACCGGTGCTCGTTGCGCAGGAGGGACGGTGCGCGCTCCGTGCGCGGCATGCGCACGGCCAACTCATCCCCGAGACGCCACAGTTGGTTGTCCCAACCGCCGGCCACCTCACGCAGGTCCAACTCTGCAAGGTCCGGATGCTGCTCTCGCACCAGAGAGCGCACCAAGTTCTCATCGCTCTCGAAGCTGTCCATGATCTCACTCAACCATCGATGGCACGGGCAGCCGGACCTGATCAGCTGAGACAACATCCGGCATTCATCCAGCCAGGACCACATCACCCGAGATTCCCGGCATCCCCACGTCTCAACTGAACTGGTCGCCGCACGTCAGCGGCCCGACGCCGAACCAGATCATTTAAGACGGGACAGGCAGTCCCGGTCTTCTGTAGACAGGAAGTTCAACCGGCGTACGGTGCGCCCCCGCTGCCCTCGAGCGTCCCGCATACCTGTAGGCACTGCCGGTCAGTGGCACACGATGCCTACAGATCTCCGGGACGAACATGAGCCGACGTCACCCGGCTCGGTATTACGCCGTAATAACCGGAGTCGCCGACATCCTGGATCCCGACCGCGCCCCTGCGCTGCCGCCGAGTATTACGGCGTAATAGTTGGCTTCGTCGGCATCCTGGTCCCGACTGCACCCCTGCGCTGCCGCCGAATATTACGCCGTAATACTGCATCGCTGGTCCTCCATCAGGTCCTCGTCATCCTCAACGGGCTTTGCTGTCAGCTTCGGCTCCAGGAACAGTCCCTGGTACTGCGGCTTCGGGCGCCGGCCAACGTTGTCACGGTCTGAGGCTTGCGGCTGGCGGGGGAGTTGAGGCATGACGGGCTCCGTTCGTTCGGACTGCGGGAGAGCTGATGGGTGGGGTCATGTGACATCGGAGACGCGGCGGACAGGGTGGTCGCCGCCGCGGTGCTTGTAGGCGATGGCGGCCCGGATGCTCACCGGCAACGGGTCGGGGCTCTCCTTGGCGGCGACTTCCTCGAGCTCCTGGCGGGCGACGACGACTTCGGTGAACGCCCCTTCGGGTTCGCGGGCCCTGGCGAGGATCTGCCGCTTCAACGCCTCCACGACACGGGGGTCGACGACGCCTGGCGTCTTCCGGCGGATCGCGGCAAGCCTGATCTTGTAGCCGGGGGATGCGGTGTCGCGTGTCTTCACCGGCGCCGGGCCGGCTGCGGGCGCAGGCGCTGCGGCGGGCCGGATCACAGATGCGGTCGCGACGGCACCGACGGGCAGGGCCGGATGGCGTGGACGACTTCATGGCCGGCTTTGTCGTCGATCTGCCTGGCGAGCTGCCCGCCAGGGAGGGAGTTGTTCGGCGTAGGCGGGGGAGCCACCAAGGGCGGACGGGTTGCCCTGCGAGGACGGATTTCCAGGCTGCCGTGAGGTCCATGGTGATCTTGTGGGGCGGTCACGCCCATGCCTCCTGTCGTTCCTCGGCGCGGGCGGACTTCTTGACGGCGTAGGCGCACAGGCGGGCTCCATACAGATCAAGGGCGTCGTCGGCGTCCTCCGTGTAGTGGTCGGCGACCTCGGGCCAGTTGTTCCAGTCAGCGCGGGCAGCGCGACGGTCGTCGTCGGTACGGGGCCCGGCCGCGGCGGCCGCCAGTTGTGCCCTCACGTGCTGCTGCTCAGCCCAGGCGCGCCATTCCGTGTTGGCCATGGGGTCGGCGGCGTTGGCGAGGGCTTGCTCATGGGCGGCGAGTTCGGCTTCGTACCGGGCCTGGCTGAGAAGCGCGGCGCGGATGTAGTTGGCGGGCTGCTGAGGGCGCCAACCGAGGCACATCCCGTTGAGCTCGGCGGCAATCTGGGTGCTGTCGAGTCCGCGGTCGAAGAACGGCCGCAGGACGTACGCGAGGCGGCGGAGCTTCTCCGTCTGCGTCCAGTTCACCAGGGCCCGGACGCGGCGGGTGTCCTGGATCTCTCGGGCTGCCTGCAGGGGTGTGCGGCGCTTGTGCCTGTCGCTGTTGTTGCTGGTCTGGTGGGGGAGTGATGCGGTTCGACGGCCCGCGTGCGGGGTGTCGTTAAAACCCCCCACCATCTGAACCTGACTCTCTTCATCAGCTGAGGTAAGGGAAGGGGGCTCACAAGATCGTTCAGCCGGGTTGTCCACAGGGTCCGAAGAGGCGTTGTCCACAGGGGCGGTCGTGGTGCCCGGGGTGCGCGCGTCGGGCATCTGTCGGTAGTCGACGACGACTCGTGCGGTGTACCCGGTGCCGATGATGCGGTGGCCGAGGGCGTTGTCGTAGGCGGGCGGGATGACCGCGGCATAGATGGTGGCCGTGCCCGCGTACCCGCCCAGACCGAGGGCCCGGCGGATATTCGTACGAGTGCCGTGCTGAACCCAGGCGAGGGCGCCCAGCTCGCGGAGGTAGGCGACGTGCCGCTTCACGGTGGCGCGGGACGTGTCGAGTCGGGCCGCGGTCTTGTCAAGGCAGTACCGGGCGTGACCGGTGTCGTAGTCCATGCGCGCCCCCAAGTCCCGTGCGACGGCGAGCGTGGTGGCGTTCGCTCGCGGGTGCAGGCCGGCTGAGATCAGCCATTCCACGGCGCGAAGCCACCGACGCGGGCCGCTCCGGCGCGATGCGGTGTGAGCGACCTCTTGCGAGGCACCGCGGACCAGGGTGACCTGCCTCGCACTGTACTCGCACGTACGTTCGAGCACGGCGTGCGGGGTGATCGTGTCGCCAGACGTTTGCTGGCGCGGGATGCCGCCGATGGTGGGTGACTTTTGCCGCGAATCGCCCATCCGGGCGCGCGGGAGCTGACAAGTAGGGGCGCGGTGCTGCACTATGTACCCGTCCTCCTTGTTGTGGACGTACGCGAAAGCCCCGGTGGGGTCTTCGTAAGTGGTTCGCCTGAACCTGAAAGTCGCTCGAAGCCTCGGGCCCGGTCGCCAAACCGGATCTGAGAGTTCGGGCCTTGGCTCGGTCGCCAAACCGAGCCGTATGAAGTGGCCGCGCACGGTGCGCCAACACCAGCGGCCGGCGGTAGAGGAAGTGCCCCCGCCAGGGGGCCCAGGATCTCCCGCTCAGAACGTCGCTACGTCACCTGATCTCCCTTGTTGGGTGAGGTCTGTGCCGATGCGGTGCGCATGACCATGTAGCTGGTCGTCTCGGCGACAACTCGCATCGGGTCTGGGGAAGCGGGCCTTGAGCTGTTCCACGCGCAGCTCGGCCTCGGGGGAGGGGTTGGGTGCCGGACGTCATCGTCCAGCCGTTGTTCTCCCAGCCCTCAACTCGGAAGGTCTTCTTGGTGCGGTGCTCCAGCCATGCAGGGCAGCGCTCCGCGAGCGAGCCGCGGAACTTGCAGAGGTTCTCTGACGGTGACCTGCGGCTGGGTCGGTGCGCGGTCGCGTTGACGGTCAGGGCCGAGGAGGGCTCGGCTGGGCTGCTCATCGCGTGGCGTGGGTAAGTGGTGACAGGGCCTGTGCGGTGTGTCGCCGGTGTGATCTTCACGGCGGACTGCTGAGTCCCACTGTCTGATAGCCCGGGTGTCCGGGTACGCTTCACCATAGAACTGGCACCTTCTTTTAGTAGAGGACTGTGGTGTCGGTCGGCCCCCGCACCAGATGCGGCAAACATCTGGAGTACTGCGGGGGCTTTCCTGTTGTCTTGGTGACCCCGTCCGGCCGATCCCATTTCTGAGTGGTCGTCTGGCGCCAGGCGCAGCCTATCGGTTGAACTCGCCACTCGCCTACCTCCTGCGGAATCGTGTCGTTGATCCGACTTGTCATCAGATAGCCAGCTCATCGCACGGTTGGCGGGGGCCTGTTCGTGTCCTCCAAAATCCGTCGAAGTACCGCACGTGCTCGCCCTGGCGGGACCTGCCCGATGAACTCGGGTCGTTCCAAACTGCGCACAAACGCTTGATCAGGTGGGCCGTGGACGGCACGTGGGAACGGATCCTTGCCGCGGTCCTGGCGTCGGCGGACGCTGGTGACGACGTGGGCTGGACGGTGTCGGTGGACTCCACCGTTTGGCGGGCTCACTAGCCCCAGTCGGTGAGCTGGACGGCCTCCCTCCGGATGTCGGTGAACCTCGTGCCGCAGCCGGTGCAGACCGGGCGCCGGGCCTCAAGCTCGGGCTCCTTCTCCTCAGCCAGGCGCTGTTGCTCGGCCTTGTACGCGGCCGCCCTGGCGGCCTCGGGTTACGACGGCTTCCCTGCGCGGAGTGCGGCTACGACGGACTCGTTCACCGCCAGGGGCGGGAGGCGCCGCTGCTGCCCGCGCCGCGGGCGGTCCCGCCCATCGAGCCCACCGGCCGTCCCAGCTCGGGTGAACTTCGCCGGCCCCCGTGACGCCGCCGACATCGCCGCCCTCGTACGCTGCCGCGTCATCCGGAAGACGCAGCAGCCAGACTCGACGGCGTACTGACCAAGGTCGGCGAAGCACTCGCCTAATGGAATCGAACACACGTACTATTCCCGTGTGTCCACGTACGACTTTCCCGAGGATCTGCGCGACGCCCAGCTCGCGCTCCACCAGACCCGCGCCGCATACGAGCAGTACGCCACCACGCTCCCGTGGTCGGCAGAGCCGATGCCCGGCTGGGAGAGCGAGAAACAGCCGTACACCAGCTTCCGCTCCGGCAAGGCCGACAGCCCCGGGTACACAGAGAAGCAGGCCGCGGAGGTCGCCGGCTTCCAGGAGAAGCTGCGCCGGCTGAGCGCCCAGGTGGCCACGCACCCGTACTGGACCACCCTCGAGGGCGCAGTGGTGGACGCCCGGATGGCCCTCAAGCACGCCCACGAAGCCGCGGACGAGGCGGCGTAGCCATGTCCGACCCCGGGTCGATATCCCGCCTCGACAAGCTCCAGGCCCTCGAGGAGTGGCTGGACTGGCAGCTGCGCCAGACCCGGGGCCGGATCCAGCAGCTCAAGGCCCAGGAGCGGCAGGGGCATCAGCAGGAGGAGCAGTGGGCGAGGGAGAAGCGCGAGCAGGGGAAGCCGCGGGTCGAGGAGCGGCGTAGTAAGGAGCGGCGTCCGCGTTCCCCGGACTGGGGCATCGACGACATCGGTGTCGGCACCCTGCAGTCCGAGGTCCACCGTGGCGACTGTTTCGCCGCCGGAAAGCGGCTGCGGACCATCAGTCGGGAGCAGGCACTCGCGGCTCTCAGCGACGGGGCTCCGGCCTGCGAGGTGTGCCGGCCGGACACTGCGCTCGGCGCACTGTGATCAGTGCCTGGTCGCAGCATGAGGGCGTGGAACTCCCGATCGGCGTGGCGCTGGCCCGTGCCGTACCGGTGCTGCCGGAGGGGCCGGGCTGGTGGTACGAGCCGAAGTTATGAACAGAGTTTGATGCTGTCCGTCGTCCAGGAGCTCTTCGACGCTGCCGCCCCGACCGGCGGAACGCAGCCCCAACGCAGGCTGGCATGCCCGTCCCGGTTCCCTGGCCTGTGGTTCCAGCGGCCCGGCAGTGTCGCCGCCCGCCAGAAGTGGCTTCCTCGGCATCGCAACCGCGAGCGCCTCTCCCGCAATACCTGGGCCGGCCGCCGCGTCCACTACCCGGGTGCGGTACGAAGTCCGGTGTGAACGATCAGACTCAGCCCGCGACCGTTCGCGTGTTCATCGCCCTCGCCCCGCCCGACCACGCGAAAGAAGAACTAGCCCGGGAGCTGCGCCCCGCCTATGACACGCACCCTCACATACGGTGGAACCGCATCGAGGACTGGCACATCACCCTGGCGTTCCTCGGGGAGCTACCGGCCGAGACAGTCCCGCTCCTGCGCCCGCCTCTCGCCAGCCTCGCAGCGGACCACCCACCACTCCGTTTGGCACTACGCGGCAGCGGAAACTTCGACGACCGGGTGCTGTGGAGCGGAATCGACGGAGACCTCGATGAGCTGCACATGCTCGCCGCCGATGTGCGTACCGCGGTCAAGAGCTGCGGTGTCGCCTTTGAGGACCGGCCCCTGCGCCCACATCTGACGTTGGCCCGTGCCCGCCGAGGAGACCGATCCTCGGCAGGAGAAATCGCCGAAGGGCTCGCCGGATTCACCGGCCGCCGATGGCCTGCCGAACGTCTGCACCTGGTCGGCAGCAACGTCGGCCGTAGCCGCGGACCGATCCACTACCGCGACATCGAGGCTTGGGCCCTCGGCAACGGGAACTCCACTGGATCTTGAACGAACCAACGGCGACCTGGGGAAACGTGATCACCTCGGGGGCTCCCGCAGAACTCGCGCATCAGGCGCTGGGCGATCACAGCACCGTGTTCGCCGGTTCTGCCGGTCGGCGGGGCCATGGCTGCCCGTGTGCGGGGTGTTCTCGGTGGCGGCCCAGCTGGCGAGGAGCTGCAGGGCATCGTGGTCGGGGGTGCCGGGCGCGGCGGTGTATGCGGTGAGGGTCAGGCCGGGCCCTGCTGAGCGGCAGGGTGTCGCCCTCGGCGTCGGCGCCGCCAAGGACTGACGGGCCTATAGGGCTCGTTCGGATCACCCGTCGCGCAGCAGAGGTAGTCGGCGTCCCTAGCCTCGTACTTCGCAGGCCGCTGATTCGGATGATCTGGCCGCCACCCCACAACAGAGAGTGTCCGGAAGGCATTTCCTACGGGCTCCCGGCACAGGATCAGATGGCCAGCGCCACCACCCCCACCACCGCGAACGCGACACTGGCCAACAGCACAGAGCCCGTCAGCAGGATGAGCACCGCACCGAGCACGAACCATCCCGTCGTACGGCGACCGACCATGGCGGTATCGGGGTCCACGGGGTCGTACGTGATCTCGGCCCGCTCGGCTCCCCCGTCCGAGCCCGTGCACTCACGCCGTACGCCTTGGCTGTCGACGTACGCGTAGGTGTACTGCTTGACGCCCTCGGGCTGGAGTGGGCGGCGTAGTAGCTGGCGAGTCTGCCGGGGCGGTGGTCCGAAGGGCGTAACCCGAACGGATGTGGAGCTCGGACTGGCAGAGCCTAGCTGGACTCTGGTGTGGGCTCCAGAGCGTCTACGTCTGACGTGGAGCCCTTCAGCAGACCAGTCTCCGCTGCCACCCTTACGAGCACGTCGTCGAGGGTCTGGCCCTCGACACCGCCGCCGTGCTGCTGCACGCCCATCCCGCCCATCTGGTACGGGTGTTCAGCAGGGCGTACGGCATCGCCCCGCACCAGTACCTGATGTCCCGGCGGGTCGGCCGGGCCCGGCGCCTGCTGCTGGAGGGACGGGCGCCGGGCGAGGTGGCGGCGGCCAGCGGCTTCTACGACCAGGCCCATCTCACCCGGCACTTCGGCCGGTTGGTGGGCGTGCCGCCGGGACGCTACCGGGCGGGCGTGCGCGGAACGTCGTAGCCGCTCACTTGACGTCGACGTAGTCGCCGGCCGCGGTCGCCCCGCCGGTCGTGTCCGTCTCGCCGAAGGTCCAGCGCCAGTAGCCGTCGGCGGAGGCGGTGACCGTGGTCTTCAGGGTACCGGCCGAGTTCGCCTTCACGATCTTGACCGTGGTGTAGGTGCTGGTGCCGGCCTTGCGGAACTGGAGCTTGGCCGACTTGCCGCCGAAGCCCGTGTACTTGTGCCGCACCCAGTCGGCGCGGGTGATCGTGCCGGTCACGGTGAGCGTCTTGCCCTTGGCGACGGGCTCCGGGGAGGCATTGACGGTGACCTTCGCCGCGCGCTTGACCCGGACCGTGCCGAAGCCGGTCAGGTACTCCGTGCTCTTGGGCTGGCCGTTCTTCCAGATACGGGCCATGACCCCGATCTTCCAGGTCGTGGCGTCGCTGTTGGAGTCCAGGGTGTAGCGCGGGTCGATGTACAGCTCGCCGTCGCACTGGGAGGGCGAGTAGTCGGAGTAGGTGATGACGTAGCTCATGTGAATGCCGTCGTCGCCCTCGTAGCCCTTGGCGGCCGTGGTGCCGCGGTACAGGAAGGGGTACGTGTTCGCGTCCCCCGCCTTGACCCCGGACGGCCAGGTCTTCCGGAACGCGAAGTCGGGGGTGACCTCGGCGCTGGTGCCCACGATGATGGGCTTGCCGTTGTTGAGGACCAGGTTCGACACGGTGATGCCGGTGTCCGCCGCCTCCGCGGTCGGCGCGGTGAACGTCCCCAGGGCGAGGGTTCCCGCGAGTACGACCGCGGAGCCGGATCTGCCTGCGCGCATGCACTGCCTCTTCGTCGGTGGGAGACCGGTGTGGTCCCGGTGCGGAACGAGCCGGTCGTCCACGCTAGCAGGCGCTCAGGAAAGGTCAGTCGGATATTCGGGGCCCGAAGTGCCGGTCCCGCTGGGCGTCGTACAGGTTGCGCGGGCGCACGACGTCCGTGGTGCCGTACAGCTCCAGCCGGGAGTGCAGGTCGCCGGTGAAGTCGGGGACGTCGATCTGGTCGAACTCGGTGACCGTGCTGATGCCGACGGTGGCGGAGTACGGGGCCAGGCCGTCGATCTTCATCAGGCCGGCGCGGCCGTTGGTCACGCGGATGTTCCAGTGGGCGAAGCGCACGCCGAACAGCGGGCCGGCGATGGCGTCGCCGCCGTGGCGGCCGTTGTTGTCGACGGTGATGTCGGTGTGGACGTTGGCGAACGGCAGCCCGCGGTGGCTGTCGAAGGTGCCCATGCGCATGTCGCCGCGCGACCAGACGCTGTAGGAGGACAGGCCCTCGACATTGATGCCGTGCAGCTGGGTGCCGGCGGGGGCCGGGACGGTGCGCTCCTCGATCGTGAACTACCGGGCCGGTGCGGTCAGGGGATCGTGTAGGGCCTGGGGTGGCCCATCCGCTCGTACCGCGCGGTCTCCTCGTCGAGCTGTCTCCGCTGCCACCCTTACGATTGTGAGAGCGGTATCGAAGGGCATCTCGTAGAAGCGCTCGCCCTCGTGCTGAATGCCGTGCAAATCCTCCGCGAGGCGCATGCCAGCCCTTCTTGCGTCCTACAACGCGCACCGCCCGCACCGCACCCTCGCCGGCGCCGCACCCCTGCGCCCGCTGCCCGAACCGATCACCGAACCCGACCGGCTTGTCCACCTTGACGTCCACCGACGCGACCGCCTCGGCGGCATCCTGCACAAGTACCAACATGCAGAGTGAGCAGCACGGATGTGGTTCTCGGCACCTACAGGGTCGGCGCGGCCGTCGAGCATGTAGGCGGCGCTGACCGTGACGGCGGCGCCGACTTGCGCCGCTCGTGGTCCTACGCGACGGGATCCCAGACCTGTCCGGGCCGGTACCAGGTCGTGCCGTCCCACCAGAAGCCGCCGGCGCGGAACAGCAGCTGGTCCTGGGACCACTGGCTGTGCAGGGAGGAGGTGTCGTCGTCGCTCATCAACAGCACGGTCCGGCCGTGGTCGGGGTGGTGACGTACCGACCAGCCCAGGCTGTGCTGGAACGGGTCGGTGGTGAAGGCGTGCCAGCCGCCGCCCTCACGGTTGGGGTCGAAGCGGCCCCACATGCCACTGGCCTCGTGGGCGGGGCATTTGGCCTCTCATGAGGCTGCCCCCCATGCCGATATACCTCCGATGATTTCAGCCCTTTTTCGCTGCAAGCGCCCTTGACAGGCTTCATTAGGCAGCCTCAAGATCTATAGAACCGATGTCTGAGTGTTCAGTCGGATGCCAGGAGATCCCACTCACACACGGCTGCGGAAGCAGCGGAAGGACAGTGACGATGCACCCCCAAGTCACCGGTTTGACCAGAAGTTTGAAGGCGGCGTTCGCGACAGCCGCCCTCGTGGCCGGTTGTGCTCTGGCCGCTGGCAGCCCGGCCCAGGCCAATCCAGCCCCCAAGCCCATCGATGCCTACCCCGCAGCGATCCCGCTGAGCACCGACACGAACATCGCGAACTGGGAGAAGCTCCAGTTCGGCATGTTCGTGCACTGGGGCATGTTCTCCTCCTACGGTGGCTACTACAACGGGGTGCAGCAGACCATCGGCTACCCGGAGCAGATCAAGGCGTGGATGAACATCCCGACCTCCGACTACCTGGCCAGCGCGCACCAGTTCACCGCCGACAAGTTCGACGCTGCCCAGTGGTGCGCTACCGCCAAGGCGGCGGGTGCCAAGTACTTGGTGCTCACGTCGAAGCACCACGACGGCTTCGCCATGTGGGACACCGCGACCACCGACTACAACGTCGTCGCTCAGACACCGTTCGGCCGTGATCCGATCAAGGAGCTGAGCACCGCCTGTCGCGCTCAGGGCATGGGCTTCGGTCTGTACTTCTCCATCATCGACTGGACGTTGCAGACCCCCGAGCCGTACCAGAACCTCAACCCGATTCCCGACTCGATGATGCCGTACATCAAGTCGCAGCTGACCGAGTTGCTGACGAAGTACGGGCAGCTCGACGAACTGTGGTTCGACATGGGCAAGCCGACCGCCGCACAGAGCGCGGAGATGGCGGCGACGGTGCACCAGTTGCAGCCACAGACCATGGTCAACTCCCGGGTCTGGAACAACAAGGGCGACTTCGAGGTCGGCGGCGACAACTCGGTGCCGGCCAGGCAGCTGCAGGCGCCGTGGCAGTCTGCCTACTCGATCTTCCCGATGTGCTGGGGCTACTGCACCTGGCCGAGCACCGATCGCTCCGACGCCTCCAAGGCGTCCAAGACCACACAGCAGGTCAGGTCCCTGTTCACCGTGACATCGGGCGGCGGCAACTACCTGTTGAACGTCGGACCGCAGGGCAACGGTGCCATCGACGACTTCCAGGCCGGCGTGATGGCCGGAATCGGCGCCTGGAATGCACGCCACCCCAACGCCGTCGAGGGTGCCCGGCCGACGCTCTACGGCCGGATGTCCTGGGGCGACAGCACGATCAAGGGCAACGCGGTCTACCTCGGCGTGAGCAGCTGGCCGAACGGCGGTGGCGACATCAGGCTGCCCGGTTTGGCCAGCACGATCCTCGACGTCACGGTGGACGGCACGGCTGACCAACTGCCGTACCGGATGGACGGCAACGATCTGGTGATCACCCTGCCGGCTCAGCCGACCGATGCCGACCTGTCGGTCATCAAGGTGCACACGGACGGTGCGCCGCTCGTGCAGCCGGCCGGCACCGCCGTCAGCGCGGACCGGCACTTCTCGATCGCCGCCGGTTCTCTGACCAGCCGACTCTCACCCATCAACGGCGGCCGCAATGCGTCCTCCGTGACCGGGTGGCTGGCCGGCCAGGATGGCAACAGCGGTTGGAACGCGGCCAGGGTCACCGTGTCCGGCACGTTCAAGGCGGACATAAACTACCGGATCACCCTCGGTGAGACGTCCGTGATGGCCACTGGAGCGCAGCTGGCTGCCGGAGCAGTGGACGGCCTTCGGTACCGATCGCAGCGGATCACGCCGATCACGATCGCGCTGGCCGACCCCGACTACTTCGCTGATCCGTTGGGGGCGACCGTCACGAACATCACTGTCGACGGCTACCGCGGGAACCCCTGAGCGTCCGATCCCGGTGCCGACTTCCCTCCCGAGCCGGCACCGGGCGGGTCGGCCCGATTCCACTCGTGAACGAGATCGAACGCTGCCGGTTCGTCGCGGCGTAACCGAGAGAAGCTGGCAGCACGGCCTTGCCAGTTCGACACAAAGAGCAGCTGTCAGGGGTGTGTCATCCGGCGGCCGGTGCGGGCGCGCCACCATCGTGCGGCCCGGCTACCCATAAACTGTGGCGGCGTAGCGGCGGTCGTCCATGCGGTGCGGACAGCCGTGGGCAGCTTCGGGAAGTCGGGGTCGTGGCGGGCTATCAAGCCTGCGTGAGGTACTTGAGTCCCGGGCAGCCGGATGGCTTGATGTGGATCTACTCTCCGGTTGTCTTACGGGCGGCGATCAGTCTCTTCAGGAGGATTTCGCGCTGCTCCTCCCCCATCTTTTCAATCACGATGTCGGCTACCTTCTCTCCGTCCAGCCAGGGCATCTTGATGACCTTCTTGCTGGGCGCAGGAAGGTCCAGACCAACAGCAGCCTCGGGTCCACCTGATTCTCGGAATACGCCTGGCGCGGTCTGTGTGTCGCTTGCCCTCCCCTCTGTACTGGCTGTGGTGCTAACGGCGTTAGCACCACAGCCAGTGGTTGGGGCGCCGGTGGGGGTGCTAACGGCGTTAGCACCCCCACCGCGCCTCCGCGACTTGCGTTCGGCCCGGGCAGTCAGGGCTTCGGCTGCGGCGCGCTGTTGTTGCTGCGCCGGCAGTTGGCCAACGTTGCGGGCTACCTCGACCGGAAGGCTCTTGTTCTCGACTGCCTCTTGGAGCTCGGGGGTGAGCTTCAGCAGAGCGATCCTCTGGGTGACCCAGGGGCTGGATTTGCCAAGGGATCGGGCGACCGCGCGCTGCGAGCCGTGGACTTCCACGAGGCGCTGCAGCGCCTTGGCCTCATCCAGCGGGTCGAGGTTTTCGTGCTGGACTGCAGCGGTGAGAGCGGTCTCCAGAAGAGTGTCGGCGTTCTCCGCGAGGGAGTCATCGATGTGAACAGGTACGTCGTCGAGGCCGGCCATGTTGGCTCCGGCGAGACGGCGGTTTCCGTCGACGACGACGTACGCGGCCGGCCCGAGATCGCCTTCGTGCCCGGGATGTGCGCTGAGGAAGGCCGCTCGGGTCACCACGGTGAGGGGCTGGATGACGCCTCGTGCGGTGAGGCTGTCAGCCATGTCTTCGACCGCTTTGAGTTCTTCCCGGGGGTTGAACGGATTGTGGGCGATCTGCGCGACAGGCAGCCTCGGTGACGGTGCGGGGCCTTCGCTGATGGCGGCTGGGGCGGCGTCTTCGCCGTGTCCGGCGTAGCGCGCGAAGGAGGCGGCGCGGCTGCTGATGGGGTGGGCGACGGCGTCGAAGGTGGCGGATGCGCCGAGGGATTCTGCCTTCTTCATGCCAGTTCCCGCATGATCTGCCGCATGCTGTGGGCTTGGTCGGACTCGGGTGCGTAGTCGAGGAGGGGTCTTTGGACTCGGACGGCTTCGCGCTGTTCCTTGACGTCCGGGATGACGGAGAGCACGGGTGGGGTGCCGAGTGCCTTCCATTTGTCGAGGGAGGAGGTGGCGATGAAGCCGCGTCGGGAGTCGTATTTGTTCACGACTAGTCCGAGCTGTTCGACGTCGATGTCGTAGTCCCGGGTCAGTGATCCGACCTGGTTGATGAGCATGCCGTATGCCTGGGCGGAGGTGTCTTCCGCTTCGACGGGGATGACGAGGCCGGAGGCGCCGGGCTTTTCGCCGTCGCGTTGGCGGCCGTAGACGAGTCCGGCGTCCATGGCCAGGCCGAGGCTGGGCGGCGAGTCGATGACGATGACATCGAAGTGCTCTTCGACGGGGGCAAGAGCGCGTTCGAGGGCGGCGTGGCGGGGGCCGCGGAAGACCGTGAGGCCGGAGTCGAGGAGGAAGGCGTCGAATGCGGCGGGCAGGATGCGGAGTCGGTCGCCGAAGCGTGCACCCTCTATGACGACGGTGAGGTCGATCAGGGGGTGCTTGGTGTCGTCACGGTTGAGCATGTGGGTGACCAGGCTTTCCTGGCCGGCGGGGATGGCTTTGAGTCCGAGTTGGTGTGAGAGGTGCCCTTGTGGGTCGAAGTCCACCAGCAGTACGCGGCTGCCTTGTTCGGCGAAGGCCTGGGCGATCCCTGCTGAAACGGCGGTCTTGCCGACGCCGCCCTTCTGGTTACAGACCACCAGACGCCGGACCGTCCTGCTGTCGGCGTTCGCCGGGTTCTGCTCCAGCCACAGCGCGACGGCTTGGGCGAGACCCTGGATGTAGGAGACGCCGCGGACACGGCAGTCACTCTTGAAGGAGTCGTAGAGCCCCTCGGGGAGCCAGGTGCCGAAGGACTCGGCGCCAGCAGTCTCAACCTGGGGGAGTGGCTCCGCTTGAGCTTGCCAGGTCTGGATGCCGCCGGTGACGGCGTCCTGAACGTCGACGGAGAGCTGGGCTGCTCGGACTTTGAGGGCCTGTCGGAGATGAGCGGGCAGCTTGGAGACCAGCTTCTCCCGCTCACCTCCTGGGTTCGGAGATGACATGGCGGCAGCTTACTGCCGCCGATCACCTTTCATGGCCCGCAACACGCGAATTCTGCGCTGATCCCACGTTAGCTGCTGCGGGTGCTAACGGCGTTAGCACCCTTCGAAGTGGACGTCCGGCAGTCGACTCTGGACGCAAGGGGCTGTGAGAACAGCGCCCTGACACGCCTACCCTCCAACGCAAAAAGTGGCCCGGCCCCGGGTTTTCCCCGGGGCCGGGCCACTTCGTGTGCGCTGATCAGAGGATCGCGCGATGGATCGGGAGGGGCAGCAGCCGGAGCGCATTCCTTGGACTACTGGCGGGAGGGAGTTATTCCGACCGTGCACTATTCCCTCGTAGGCTGCGGGCGCTGGCTGTGTTGCGCACTCGTCGTGTTCGTCCGGACTGAGCGAGGATCGCCAGAGCCTCGAAGGATGTCGTGCTCTCGGCAACCTTGCGTTGCGACCAGTCCGACGCGGCAACCAGCTCGTGGGGGCCCCAGGCCGCGTTCAACGCGATAGCGCTGATCAACGACCACTCTCGCAACCGTTGGGCGGCGAATGGGTGCAGGTCGACGGCAGCTGCCATCCTCCGGGCCCAGGTGCAGAATTCCGGGTCTCGGTGCAGGGTCGCCGCCCGTGCGTCCAGGTGTCGAACCACCGCGGACTGTGCCATCACCTGATCAGGATCACCGAGGACCGCGGCCACCAATGCGGTCTCCTCAGCGTCGGAGACCATCGCCAGCGCGTGCAGGTACTCCGCGAAGCGCTCATGCTCGGCTGGGGCCGTCGTGTCCGGGGTGATCTCCGGAGGCTGGGTCGAGCCGGTCATATGGCCTCACTTCAGGTGCCGGGTGAAGAACTGGGCCGCGGCGTCCCCCGCGAACTGCGGGACGCCGGTGTGCCCGCCCATATTGGCGTGGAGGGACTTCTCCTTGGAGCCGAAGGCGTCGAACAGGTCCAGGGCCGCCTGCCGGTCGTTCCCTTCGTCGTCCCACTGCAGCAGGACGTGCAGCGGAATGGTGACCTGGCGGGCCTCCTCGAACATGGCGCGAGGCACGAAACTCCCGGCGAAGAATCCGGCGGCCACGATGCGCGGCTCGACCACCGCAAGGCGAACGCCGATGGAGATCACTCCCCCCGAGTACCCGACCGGGCCGCCGATCTCGGGCAGCGACAGGAGGGCGTCCAGGGCGGCCTGCCATTCCGGGACCGCCTTGTCGACGAGCGGGAGGATGAGGGCGTCGATGATCTCGTCGCTGACCGGCTCGCCGGCTTCCATAGCCTGGCGCAGGTCAGCGCGGGCCTGCTCGGCGGCGGCCCAACGGGGCCGGTCGCCGCTTCCGGGGAGCTCGATGGTGGCTGCGGCGAAGCCATCCGCCACGGCGTGCCGGGCCCGGGCCACCAGTCGGGGGTACATCTTGTGCAGTCCGAGCGGGGGGTGGCCGAGCAGGATCAGCGGCGCCGGTGCGGATGTGGATGCGGGCGTCCACAGGATGCCGGGGATCTCGCCGAGGGTGAATTCGCGCTCGAGGACGCCGTCGTCGAGGCGCTGTTCAGAAGTGAAGTGCATGGTCGTGCCTTTCGGGAGTGCTCATGAATGGCGCTCCCGGACGACCTATCGCCCGACCGTGACCCCGGAGGGGAGCACCCATGTCGATACTGCGTTCACGGGTACCACCTCCTCGTTCTCTAGCACGGCCTCCGGAAACGTAGCAGTGGTCGCGGTGGTCCGCCAAACGGGTTCTTGCGCGGGCTCCGTGGCCGGATGCCAAGGAGTCGGAACACTACGCAGAGCTACTTGGGGCCTCATCGCGGCTTCCCGGCCGATCCGCAGGCGGGCGTGCTCGTGCTCCAGGAGCCGTCCCCTACGGCATCTGCGTCGAGCCGAGCAACGTCAAGGCCGGCGGCCACGGCTGCCCATTTCGGTCATCGCCCGCGCGGGCGAACCCCCGCCCGGCACGACCGCCGGACCGCAGGTCAGCCGCAAGTCGCTGCTGGCCGACGTCGCGAACCTCACGGCCCACAACGGGAGACTGGCCGCACACATCACCAGACTCGAACGGCGCCTGTCCGAGGCCCTGGGCCAGACAGTCTGGGAATCCTCCGGCCTCGGCGCCCCAGCCGACATCGAGACGCTCACACGCCGCACCACCGAGTTGGAACAACAGATCCTCGATCTGCGCGGCGAACTCGCCGAACGCGACGAGGACCTCGAAGCCGCCCGCGCTGCGAATCGTGAACTGATGGCGCAGGTCAACCGCTGAGAGCCTGTGAACGAGCCGCGCGACACTAACCAAGCTGGTCAGCGCGTTCTCGATCAAACTCCAGGGCCTCCCCGCCTGTTCCCGGCCGGTCGCCGATGGCTCCGGGCCGGGGACGGCACCGCAAGACCTGATGTGGGCGACCGCTTTGTACATTGATCGTATGAGCGATCAACACGGTTCAGGTCTACGGTGGATCGGCGAGCACGCCTACCAGGACGCGAAAGGCCGTATGCCGGGGATGCTCCGCGGCATTTCCCTGACGACGGCCCGCGGCGTGGACACGGAAGAGTTCCTCGTCCGGCTCGGCGCAGATCCTGAGCAGCTCGAATGCGGGGACCTGTACAAGGAGCGCCACGAGCTCGCCATACCCCCAGACATGGGGGACGTCAGCCGCGCCATGTACGGCACCTGCGGCGGCTGGCTGTACGTCCTGGAGGACACGTGGGCCGCCACCTGGTCCCTCGGCTACCGCGAGGTACCGGAGATGGATCCCCTCGTCGGCGAGGAGATCATCTGTCTCACCCTGAATCTCGGGCCGGGCCCCTCCCGGATCCTGCACGCCCCGGGCGACGACGGCCGCACCTGGCAGGCCGAGTTCACCGAGAAAACCGGCCGGAACTCGAAGCTCGACACCGCCCTGCATGCTGCCGGGGCCGTCTTCCCCACCGCCTACGACGGCGTGCACACCCAGGAGGAGGCGTCGCGGTACTTCGAGGAGCACCACCGCGACATCCCGGCCCGCGTGTTCGCCGGCGTAGGCGACTACTGTGGCCTCACGATCGACCGGGCCGCGGTGGAAGCCGGAACGCTTCCGCTCGTCCTGCTGCCGGTCCCGCAGCTCTGAGACGCGAAACGGCGCGGGCCCCAAGGAGGAGCCCACGCCGACTGCTATCCGGAGACGGCTACTTCGCGGTCATTGTGCAGATCACCGGGTTGACCGGCGAACCGAACGCGTCGGTGTGGTCGCACCGCCCGGTCATGCGGGTGTCGAGCCAGTAGGCGTCCTTGTCCATGATGCGCATCTGCTTCATGAATCCGTCACGAACGACGGCCGCTGAGCGTCGTAGTCCGGCGCAGGCAGCGCCAGGTCCACCGGAAGCTCGATACGCAGCCGCGCCCACGGCGACCACTCCGTCTCGTACAGCGACCCGTCATACGCAGACGTGCGGAACACGTAGTCGACGTTCGGCTTCAGACGGCCAGGCGCCACCGTCACGGTCACCGCAGTATTGGACGGCACATAGGGAGAGACGATCACGCCGTACGAGTTGGCGTCGGTCAGCTTCACCCTCTCCAAAGGAGCGCCGCCCTCAGTGGTGGTCCACGCCTCGAACGACAGGTTCGCCGTTGGACTGTCCCCGTCGAACACCCAGTTCTTCAACTGGACGTGACGCGTGTTCACGCTCCACGTGCCGAGACCCCCGTCGACCTGCTTCCACTTCGGTCCGGCCGACGGCGTCTTGCCCGACGAGGGACGCTGCGTGTTCGCCGCGATTCCCATGCTCCGCTCGGGTCCCCGCAGCGGGCCGCGACGACGGAGCATAGTTCGGATCCGTGGCGCTCGGAGCGTCCCCCGCCGTTGGGGTGCCGGTAAGAACCGTGTCACCGATCCTGCTGGCCAATTCCGTTGCGGGTCACTTGTGATGCTCGTTGGTCGTGTAGCGGTCGTGCTCTTCCGTCTGCGGCCGCGGGGTTCCCGACCGGGTGACCCCGTCGTGTCTCCGGTCCCACGCCCCTGCTGTTAGTCTGGTAGAGACGTTGATCGTTTGTTGAGGAGCCCAGACATGGTGGTGGACGACGACATCTCCGGGTGATACCCGGACCCGACAGGCCACCGGCCGGTGCGTGGAAGCGCCGCCGACGTGGTCTCTCTGTCGTCCCCTCTTTCCCCTGTCTGCTGCCGGGGCAGAAGTGTCTTCCATGCCCCTTTCCCACGAGGTCACCTCCATGTCCGACGCCTCCATCGTCTGCTCGAACCTGTCCTTCACCTGGCCCGACGACACTCCCGTCTTCCAGGACCTGTCCTTCACCGTCGGCTCCGGCAGCACCGGCCTCGTCGCGCCCAACGGCACCGGCAAGAGCACGCTGCTCAAGCTCATCGCCGGTGAACTGCGGCCTGGCAACGGGTCGGTCTCCGCGGCCGGCGCCCTCGGCTACCTCCCGCAGAGCCTCCCCCTGACCGGCGACCTCACGGTCGCCGAGGTGCTGGGCATCGCCGCGGTCATCCAGGCCATCGACGCCGTGGAGTCCGGGGACGTCGACGAGAAGCACTTCACCACCATCGGCGATGACTGGGACATCGAGGAACGCACCCGCGCCCAGCTCGACCGCCTCGGCCTGGCCGACCTCACCCTGGACCGCAGCCTGAGCACCCTCAGCGGCGGCCAGGTCATCTCCCTCGGTCTCGCCGCCCAGTTGCTGAAGCGGCCCGACGTGCTGCTGCTCGACGAGCCCACCAACAACCTCGACCTCGACGCCCGGCACAAGCTCTACGACGTGCTGGAGGACTTCAACGGCTGCCTGCTCCTGGTCAGTCACGACCGCGCCCTGCTCGACCGCATGGAATGCATCGCCGAACTCGACCGCGGCGAACTGCGCTTCTACGGCGGCAACTTCACCGAGTACGAGGAGGCCGTGCAGGCCGAGCAGGAAGTCGCCGAGAAGAACGTCCGCAATGCCGAGCAGGAGCTGAAGCGGGAGAAGCGGGAGATGCAGCAGGCTCGCGAGCGCGCCGAACGCCGGCAGAGCAATGCTGCTCGCAACCTGAAGAGCGCCGGTCTGCCCCGTATCTTCGCCGGCAACATGAAGCGGGGCGCGCAGGAGTCCGCGGGCCGGGCGGGCCAGATGCACGCCAGCCGGGTCAGCGAGGCGAAGACCCGGCTGGACGAGGCCGGGCGTGCGCTGCGCGAGGAGCAGCGCATCACGCTGGACCTGCCGGACACCAATGTGCCCGCCGGACGCAACCTGTTCCTCGGCGAGCAGCTCCGCGTCCACCTCGGCGACAAGGACGTGTTCGCCGACCAGGGCGTCGATCTGACCGTCCGGGGCCCGGAGCGCATCGCGCTGACCGGTCCCAACGGTGTGGGCAAGAGCACGCTGCTGCGTCTGCTCAACGGTGACCTGACACCACAGAGCGGCGAGATCAAGCGGGCCGACGGCCGCATCGCCTACCTCTCGCAGCGCCTCGACCTGCTGGACCTGGACCGTACGGTCGCCGAGAACTTCGCCGACTACGCCCCACAGCGGCCGGAGGCCGAGCGGATGAACCTGCTCGCCCGCTTCCTCTTCCGGGGGCCTCGCGCCCATCTGCCCGTCGGGGTGCTCTCCGGAGGCGAGCGGCTGCGCGCCACCCTGGCCTGTGTGCTGTGCGCGGAACCGGCTCCGCACCTGTTGCTCCTGGACGAGCCGACGAACAACCTCGACCTGGTCAGCGCGGGCCAGTTGGAGAGCGCCCTGAACTCCTACCGGGGGGCCTTCGTAGTGGTCAGCCACGACGAGCGGTTCCTGCGCGCGATCGGCGTGAACCGGTGGCTGCGGCTGGCCGACGGTGAGCTGAAGGAGACGGGGGCCCCTGAGGTGTGAGCCGCCAGCGTGTCGACCTGGCCCGTGTCCGAGGCATGCCGCCCCGCGGGCTGAGCACCGATCACGTTGGACGGATCCCATGCTTCAGCCCGCTCTGCTCGCCCACGACCTCGTCCGCACACTCGGCGACCGACGGGTGCTCGACGGTGTCTCCCTGACAGCCTCGCCCGGGCACCGCATCGGGCTGATCGGGGAGAACGGCGTCGGCAAGTCGACCCTGCTGCGCCTGCTGGCCGGGAGGGACGAGCCTGACGCCGGCAGCGTCTCGGTCCCGCCCGATCTGGGCTTTCTTCAGCAGGAGATGCCATACGACGCCGATGTGACGATCGCCGACGTACTCGACGACGCCCTGCGCGAGGCCAGGGAGGACCTCGCCGAACTGGAACGTCTCACCGAGCAGCTCGCGCGGACCGCGCAGGACGCGCCCGAGTACGCCGGCCTGCTCGACGCGTACGGCGTCCGGCTCGAACAGGCCCAGGAGCGGGAGGACTGGGACGCCGACCAGCGTGCCGCGCTCGTGCTCGATGGCCTCGGCCTCGGCGCCTTCGGACACGATCGGACGCTCGGGTCGCTGTCCGGCGGGCAGCGCGGCCGGCTCGCGCTGGCCGCGCTGCTGGTCCGGCGGCCCTCCGCGCTCCTGCTGGACGAACCGACCAACCATCTCGACGACCGTGCCGCCGCCTTCGTCGAGGAGCAGGTGCGCACCCTGCCCGGGGGCGTCGTGGTGGCCAGCCACGACCGGGCCTTTCTGGACGCCGTGTGCACGGACCTGATCGACCTCGACCCCGCGATGGACGGCCCGGTCCGCTATGGCGGCAACTACAGCGCCTACCTGGCCGAGAAACGTGTCGAGCGGGAACGCTGGGAGCGGCGCTGGGCCGAGGAACAGAAGGTACGGGCGGCGCTACGGGTCTCCGCCGGGGTCACCGCGCACCGCGTCGCACAGGACCGGGGGCCGCGTGACAACGAGAAGATGGGCTACGGCCACCGCGCCGGCCGGGTCCAGAGCCAGATCTCCCGGCGGGTGCGCAACGCCACCCGCCGCCTGGAGGAGCTGGAGCGCTCCCAGGTCGGCGAGCCGCCGAAGCCGCCGCGGTTCGAGAGCACGGCGCTCGCCGCACCGGCGGCGGAGGGCGACGGTCCGCTGGTGTCCCTGGATGACGTACGGGTGCCGGGCCGGCTCGCAGCGGTGAGTGCGGAGGTGTCGGCGACGGACCGTCTGCTGGTCACCGGTGGGAACGGGGCCGGGAAGTCGACTCTGCTGGCCGTGCTCGCCGGGCGGCTCGCACCCGAGGGCGAGGTGCGGCGGCGGCGCGGACTGACCGTGGGACTGCTCGCCCAGAACACCGTTTTCGACCGGCCGGACCGGTCCGTCCGGGACACCTATGAGCTGGCGCTGGGTGCCGAGCGGGCCGAGGCGGTGCCGCTGGGCTCGCTGGGTCTGATGCACGAGGCGGACCTGGACAAGCCGGTCGGCCGGCTCTCGGTCGGACAGCGCCGGCGGCTCGCGCTGGCGCTGCTGGTGGCGCGACCGCCGCAGTTGCTGCTGCTCGACGAACCCACCAACCACCTGTCGCCGCGCCTGTGCGACGAGCTGGAGGCGGCGCTGGGCACCGGCCCCGGCGCGATCGTGCTGGCCAGCCACGACCGCTGGCTTCGGGAGCGCTGGCAGGGACGGGAGATCCAGCTCGGCTCCGACCGCGAGCGTGCGGACTGGTGAGCGTGAAGGGCGCGATGCCCTCCCGCACCCGGTCGACGTACCAGCCGAACCGGTCGTGCCCGGTCAGCGCGCCATTCGAGAGGGAGAGGACGGGCGAGGGGGTGGCTATGGTCTGAGACACACCGCCACGCTGAAGACGACCGCCCCACCGGCAAAAGCCGCTCCTCGGCCATCCCTTCCCGCCGCTCCCGCGCGCCGGGCGGGTTCCGTGGTTTGCGGCTGGTGGCACGGTTCTTACCGGCACGTCGGCCGTGAGTTCAGCGTGACTGAGGGGATTTCACCGGGAACCCACGGCGTCTTCGGCAGGCAGGCTCGAAAGTGCGGTGCGTTCGTCGCCTCTCAATCGGCAGGATAGTTATTCGCTCTCGGCGGTCTGTTCATCTGATGCCGATCTCCGAAACGGATCCTCACCAGCCATGATCTGGGCCACGAAAACCATCTCGCCAGCCGCCACGCTGCCGGGTACGTTCATCTCGTGTGCTACTACGCCGAAAAGCCCTACAAGCTGCATTACGCGTGCGTGCTCTGCCGCGTCGCGTACAAGCGGCATCCCAGTCCCGGCGAGCACCGATGCCCTCGATGCTCAGAACCAATGGTTTGTGCCGGCCACGACTTCGCGGCACCACGGCGTCGGGACACCAAGGCGTGGACCGTCGTGGCCGCGGTTCTCAACGCCGGACTGCGTTACGAAGGCCGAGAACCGTGCGGCTGCGGCAAGGAACCCAAGTTCCGTCCCCGCACACGAGCTCAGCTGCGCGCCCGCCGAATCGCAGCAGCACGAACCGGCACTCCCCTCGCCGACATGCTGGGACGCGCAGAGCTACAGGCATCCGACTGATCCGAGAAGCGATGCAGAGACGGCAGCACACGATCCGCCTCCATAAGATCATTCACGGAACTGCGGTCAGAGCCAAAATCAAAGAGCCTCATCAGACTGGTCGTCGAGCAGGTTCTGGGCGATGGTCGCGTAGCGGCTCGCGGTCGTGTGGGACAGGTTGAAGACCAGGGCGAGATGGAGCGGGTCGGCGCCGACGGTCAGTGCTTCGTGCAGTACCCGGTCGCCGCGGATGCGTTCGAGGTAGACGCCCTGGTGCAGCAGGTGCCGCTTGAGGTATTCGGCACTGACAGGCCCGGTTCCCAGGGCCGACTTCGCGTTGATCAATACGTGCCGGTTGGGAGTCTTCGGCCAGGTGATGCGACGCTGGGCGAGCCAGGCCAGCAGGGTCTGATGAGACAGTTCACCAAGCCGTTGGGTATCTCGCGAGCCAGTTCGGGAAGGCCGACATCGGAGGCGATGAGGGCGGCCTGGTTGTAGACGGCCGAGCCCATCCCCTGGTCGCCTTTCGCCTCGGCCGTGTCGGCCAGGTCGACGAGAGCGTGCACGCGGGCGGGTAATGGCAGGCAGGCGGGGCGGAATCGGGCGACGAGCGGGAATCGTTTCGCTATCGGGCCGTGCGGATCCATGAGTTCCCCCGGGGGCGACGTGATGGGCGGGTGTCGAACGGGCGGTGCCCGCCGGCATGGGCGGCGGGCACCGTCTTGTCACGTTCGGATCGGTGTCACTGCCAGTCGACGACGACGCGGTTGATCGGAGTGTCGAGGACGAAGCGGCCGGGGCCGGTCTCGGCGGGTGCGGCGTCCAGGGGCTGGAGCTCGAATGTGGCTTCCCGGTCGCGGTGGTCGCGGTCCCAGGTGCGGATCGCCTCGGCGACCCGGGTGGCCAGCTTGTCACTGCCGGGGCCGTGACCGATGACGCCGAACTCCCAGAGCTTGCCGCCCTCGTCGGTGGTCTTCTCCGACAGGCGGCGGGCGAGGTAGGTGACGGCTCCCTTGTCGACCGCCGCGGTCGACGAGGGGTAGGGGTCCTCGGTGAGCAGTGTTCCCTTGGCGGTCTGCGGGAACAGCATCCGGATCAGGCCGGACGGCAGACTGCAGGAGACGAACAGCTCCATCCACTCCGGCGACTCCATGGCGCGGACCATCACGCCGGTCCACTCCTCGGTGCGCGACTGGTGCAGGACGCCGGCCAGGGCGTCGGCGTCGATGTGCTGCCCGGCGGGAGCCTGGAGCCGTACGGTGCCGTCCGCGCTGAGCGGGACGACGCGACGGTCATCGTCGGCGAGGCCCCTCCGCAGCGGCATGAACGTGTTCATCTCGCTGCCGAGGGACACCCATCGGCCGCCGTGCTGCTCGTAGGTGATGGAGCGGGACACGCTTCCCTTGAGGCGCTGGGGGACCACGAGCCGGCCGCCGGGGGCGAGCTGGTCGAGCCAGGCGTGCGGGACGCCGTGCGCGCCGACGGTGGCGATGATCCGGTCGTACGGTGCACCCGCAGCGTGGCCGACGGCCCCGTCGCGGGCCAGTGCCTCGACGTTGGTGATACCGGCGGCAGCCAGGTGCGCGCGGGCACCCTCCACGAGGTCGTCGTCGACGTCGATGGTGGTGACGTGTCCGCTGTCGCCGACCAGGTGAGCGAGCAGAGCGGCGTTGTAGCCGGTGCCGGCACCGAGTTCGAGAATGCGCTCGCCGGGCTGGGCCTCAAGCTGGTCCAGCATGAGGGCGACGACGCCCGGCTGGGAGGCGCAGGAGATCGACGTGCCGTCGGTGTCGTACTTGATGTTCACCGGCGCGTTGGCGTACGCCTCCTCAAGCGAGGCCTCGGGCACGAACGCGTGGCGGGGCACGGTGCGCAGCGCGGTCTCGACAGCGGGCGTGCGGGCGTGCCCGTCCGCGCGGATCTGGTCGACCAGAGCGTTGCGGAGCCGTTCGGCGTCGGCCTCGGGGGCGGCGATCGTGTCGGTATTCACCGCCCTGACGCTAGTGGTCTCGGTCGCCTCTTCGGCGGGCGACGCGGTGTTGTCATTCGATCCCATGACTGCCTTTCGTGCGTCTTGCGCTTGGCTCGGACGCTCTGGTCCCCGCCGATCAGGTGCCGGTTGTCGACCCCCGCGGCGCAGTCGCTCTTGGAGACGTCCGCGAACGGGCGGCGGCAGGCGCGGCAGTAGGTATCCAGAGCGTCGATCCGCTGCTCGGTCTTCGTGCGGAAGGAGCCGCGGAAGTCGGCGACGCGTGCCACGGAGTCGTCGACGACGATTTCGGCTGCAACAACCCACGTGTGCGGGTGCTTGAGGGTGCTGGCGGAACGGGACGTGGACTCAACGGTCACGTGCTGATCTCTCCCATGAAGAACCGGGCTCCAAGGCCTTGATACTGAGAGAGACGCGGCAGCAGCCGTATGTGTTACGTCAACCGTTGACGCTACGGGGGCCGTAGGCGTCCGCGGTGTCGATGTGCGTGAGGCCGTGGGCGTGGACGGCCTGCCGGAGGATGCTGACTGCCTGGTCGCGGTCGACGGGGTCGCCCCAGGTGCCGGGCCCGGTCAGGCGCATTGTGCCGAATCCGAGTCGGGAGACGGTCTTTCCAGCGATTTCGATCGGGCCCGCGGGCCACACGGCGCTCATACGGCGGCCTCCTGCAGGCAGATCTCAAGTGCCTTCGCGACGGCGTTCGCCTGGCTGCCGGGGTCGCTGGTGACGCGCAGGTGGGGAATCGTCTCGGCGGTGAGGAGCGCGTGCACGTGCTGGTTGACCAGCACGCGATACCGGGGGTCATAGTCGTGCTTCTGCTCGACCGGCATCGTCTCGTCGAGCACCGTCGCCAGGAGCAGGTCGTACTTCGGTAACTGCGTAGAAGCCAGCAGCAGCAGCCGATCCCGCTCCAGGTGGTGGATCTGCTCACCGCGGAACTCCAGAGCCGCATTGAGGTAGGCGAGGGCGTCGTGGGGAGCGCGGTCCGCCAGGATGACGTCCGCGCCCTGGGCCCCTGCGGCGATCTCGTCGGCAATGCCCTGCGCAATGATCCACTCGGTGGACGCCGCGGTGTGCTTCTGCATCTTGGGCAGCCCGTTAAGGGCGGCACGCTTCCCGATGCTGCCGGTCCGGGCCGGGTTCACACCGTTGCCTCGCAGCTCCATCTCGATGCGCTTGAGCAGCATGGTCTTGCCAGTGGAATGAGCGCCGAGCACGCCGATACGAATGGGCGGAGTCGTAGTCACCACAGGGTGGGTTCCTCTTCTGGTTCGGGGGCTCCGGGCAGGCCGGGCGGCACAGCCGCGGCGACGAGCTGGTCCCAGGTGTCGTAGTGGGCTGCCATGGCGATCAGGAGTTGCGCCGTGGCGTAGGCGTCGAACGTGGCGCGGTGCCGCTGTGCGGGGGCCGCTCGCAGGTCCGGTTGGACGTGCTCGATCAGGGCGTCGAGCGAGTATTTCGGCAGGCCCGGGTAGGTGGCCTTGGCCAGCCGGAGCGTGTCGAGCACTCCGGCCGGCTTCCACTGCGGCAGGTGCGCGGACAGGACGCGGTAGTCCACGTGCGCGTTGTGGGCGGCGATCCATGCCGTACCAAGGCAGGCGTGGACCTCACCCGCGATCTCCTCCCAGTCCGGCTTCCCGTCGAGGACTTGGTTGGTCAGGCCGTGCACCCGGGCCGCGAAAGGGGTGACGGGGCGGGGCGGCTTGATCAGCCAGGCGCTGGCTGTGCTCGTGTCGGGCTGTCCGGCGCGGACGGGGAGCGCGGCGACCTCGACCAGGTCGGGAGGATTGGTGCCGTTGCCTTCGACATCGACAACGAGCAGCGTGGGCCAAGAGGCAAAGTTCATGACGTGATTACAGAACATCGACGTTCACACCGGACAGCCGGTTCCGACAGTCGAGCACATACGGCGCGTGCTCAAGGATCGACTCATAGTCGAATTCCGTATGGTCCGTCAGCAGTACCACGGCGTCGGATGCCGCAATCTCCTCTGCGGTCGCTACTACTCGGATCAGGCGTGCGTCGGTGCGGATGTCATCCACGACGTGGGGGTCCGCGCCACGCACCTCGGCACCGAGGTCGAGCAGTAGCTCAGCGACACGCACCGACGGCGACTCGCGGGCGTCGGAGGTGTTGGCCTTGTAGGCCAGACCGAGCAGCAGGACACGAGATCCGCTGACGGCCATGCGGCGCGTGTTGAACGCCTCCATGAGCCGCCGGACCACGTAGTCAGGCATGTGGGCGTTCACGTCGTTGGCGAGTTCCACGAACCGGAACGGAACGCCGACCGTGCGTTCCACTTTCCACGACAGAAATGACGGGTCGATCGGCAGGCAATGTCCGCCGACGCCGGGACCGGGGGTGAACCGCATGTAGCCGAAGGGCTTGGACGCGGCGGCGTCGATCGCATCCCAGACGTTCACGCCAAGCGGCCTGGCGAGCATCGCCATCTCGTTGACCAGCGCAATGTTGACGTGCCGGAAGGTGTTTTCGATCAGCTTGGTTAGCTCGGCCACCTTTGTTCCGGAGACCGGAACCGTGGTCTCCACCACGCCGTCGTAGAAGCTCTTGACCACGTCAAGCGATGCGGCGTCGATGCCGGACACCACCTTGGGCGTCTTCTCGAACGGCCACGTCCGGTTTCCCGGGTCGATGCGCTCGGGGCTGAAGCCGACGTGGAAGTCCGCACCAGCGATCAGACCGGATGCCTTCTCCAAGATCGGTAGCACCAGTTCCTCGGTGGTACCGGGGTAGGTCGTGGACTCCAGGATCACGGTCGCGCCGGGGCACAGGTGCTCGCCAAGCGTTTGGGCACAGGACTCGACGTAGGTCAGGTCGGGCACCCCGTCCCGCAGCGGGGTCGGCACGGTGATCACCGCGATGTCGAACCGGGGCAGCACGGCGGCTTTGGCGGTCACGCAGTAGGCCCCGGAGTCCAGCACTGCGCGGAGCCGCGCGGACGCCACATCCTCCACGTACGACTCGCCAGTGGCGATCTGCTGAACGCGATGCGGGTCCACGTCGAAGCCGACGACACGGTGGCCGGCGCGTACGGCCAGCGGCAGCCCCACATAGCCCTGACCAGCGACAACAACATGCATAGCAGCTCCTACTACGATCGCAGTGTTTGAATGGACCGTCGTCCCTGACCTAGCAAGGAGAAGCGCTGTGCCCCTGGTGTCTGTCGTGATGCCCGTGTACAACTCGGCAGCCACCCTCGGCGCAGCGATCCGGTCGGTGCTCACACAGACCCACAGCGACCTGGAGCTGCTGATCACCGACGACAAGTCGTCCGATGGCTCCATGGACCTGCTCATGGAGTTCGCCCGGCAGGACAACCGCGTCCTGCCGGAATCGGCACCCGAGCGGGGCGGTGCCGGCCGGGCACGCAACCTCGCTATCGAGCGGGCCCGGGGGGACTACGTGGCCTTTCTCGACAGTGACGACATGTGGCTGCCGGAGAAGGCCGAGCGGCAGATCGAATTTGCTGCGGCGGGTAGTGCGCCTTTGACGTTCACCTCGTACTTCAAGATGGACGCCGACTACGACGGCGAGAGCACCGACTTCATCCCGAACGGGCGAGTGGTCCGCGCCCGGGAGCACGTGGACTACCGCCAGATGCTGGTCCAGGACCACATCGGTGCTCTGACCGCCATGTACGACCGCAACGTCCTGGGCACGAGGCTGATGCCGGAGATGCGGAAGCGACAGGACTACGCCCTGTGGTTGTCGATCATGCGTGACGGCGCTGACGCCCGGGGCCTTCCTGAGCCGCTTGCGGTGTACAGGGCCCACCAGGCGGGATCGCTGTCCTCCAACAAGCTGTCGCTCGTCCCGTACAACTGGGAGCTGTACCGAGAGCACGAGGAACTGTCGGTCCCCCGGGCGACGCGGGCGCTGGCCGGCGCCGTGTGGCAGTCGCTGCGCAACTCACGGATCTAGAACTTGCAGCGACCCGGCCAGACACCCGCCTGCACCACCTACGAGGCGGCCGGACCGGTTGCGCCCGTGCGCAGGAACAGCTGGAGCAGCAGACGGCGGTCCTCGGGCGCGACATCGTGCTGGCCGTCGGCGAGCGGTTCGCGGCCGTGGACCCAGCGGTGCTGGTTCACGATCAAGAAGTCACCGCGCTGGAGCGTGCAGGAGACCTGGCCGGCGACCATCTGGTGCGCGAGTTCCTTGGCCGCCTGGGCGTGCTCCTCGTCGAGTCCAGACTCGGCGAGCATCTTGGCGGTAAACCGTACGAACCCGCGGTCCTCGGGCTCCCCGTCCAGGACGGGGAACGGCGTGCACTCCTCACCGACGTCGGACAGGTCGAAGAAGCCGCCGTAGGTGAATGCCACGTCGGCCAGGAGGGCGCGACTTGCTGGCGCCAGGCGGGATACGGCCTCGCGGGCATTGGAGAGGATGCTCGCGCCCGCTCCGAGCGGGTCGGGCCGGACGCACAGCAGCGTGGTGTAGTCCGGCGGCAGGGTCGCGTTGACCAAGTCCATGTGGAACGCGTTGTACCCCGTACCGGTGGACAGGCCGGGATTGGCGTTGAGGTTGGTCCCTATCTCCTTCCACAGCGGCCATCGCTGGAAGGGCTGGAAGGGGATCGCCACTTCGGCGAGGATCGCCGTTGCCAAGCGGAGGAACTGTTCGCCGACCCCCAGCGCCTGGGCGATGTTCCCCAGACGCACCACGGCGTATCCGCCAGCCGCCCCGTTGAGCGCGGCGAGAAGGGGGCCCCTGATTTCGTTGAACAGCGGAGCCGAATCCAGTTTGGTCCGGTACTGCTCGATCGTGGAATTTGCCAGGAAGGCGCCCTCCACGTCCCAGGCAGGAAGCGTGCTTCCGATCTTGATCAGGTCGTCTTCCAGCTCCTTCGGCAGGTCGATGAAGCCGTCCCTGTCAGCATTCACGGTCTCGGGCATGGGGCTGTCCCTTTCTGCGGATTCACGCCGGGTGGGCCTTGGAGCTGGCCTCTCGTCCGTGCTCATCGGCAGCGGTGGAGAGGCGGGAGTCTGTTGAGGACAGGAGCGGCACGCGTCACCGCTTCATTGCGGCGTAGTTGATCAGGGTGATGGCGACCACAAGGGTGGACACCTGCCACGCGCGACGGGACATGGGCCCTTCCAGGACGTTCAGGCAATCGAGTCGGGCGTCGTGAGGTCGTCGAGGTCGACGACGGTAAAGTCCCGCAACGTACGTACGAGTTGAGAGGCCAGGAACCATCGCAGGCATGGGTCTCCATACGGCACGGGCTTGTCGTCACCTGCCAGCGCTTTGATCCCCTGGGCGGTCCACTCGTACGGCGTCCCAATGACCCCGCAGAGGGGGGCGCTGCGCACCATCAGTGCGGTGTAGCCCTGCTGGAGGTGCGGGCACTGCTCCACCGCGACGCGCATGTGCGCCAGACAGACCGGCGGCTGCGCGGTAGGTTCCCCGGGCTGCAGATCGCTTTTGGCAGCGCTTGCCAGGAACGGGTATCCCTCCGGCGTTCTGGTAGGGCGCGCGCAGATCTGACAGTTGAGCAACGTCATCGTCTCGCGCTGCCTGGCGGGGTGGATCAGCCGCCACTGCGGCTGTCCGGACGGCAACCCGTCGACACCGATCGACTGTGAGCACCGGCCCCACAGCACACCCTGCGGATCGCGATCCTCTCGGCTCTCGTCCCAGTAGCCCAGGGCGGAGCGGCCGGCGCCGTCGAAGGAAGCGCGCAGGGCCAGGTACGACTCGGGTTCCTCGCCCTCGCGGGCTGTGATGTATGGGACCAGGCGGCTGACAGTGCTCATTAGAGGACCATCCCTTCTGCAGCCTTCTTCGGTAGGGTTGTGACCTCTCGGTCCCGGTGGGTGCATGGCCAGTAGTGCGAGCCGTTCGACGGCCAGCATGAGTTCCGCCAGCCCCGCCGGACCGAGGCCGTCTGATCGGCTTCAGGGACACGCCCCGCAGAGGGCCGATTAATGAGCTCCCGGCAGACGACCTCACCCCCGGGCAGGTGCTCCGTCGAAGTCACAGGAGTACGACCTTCGTGTTCATCGGATGGGACTGGGCGACCGAAACCCATGACGTGACCGTCATGGACGACGCCGGAAAACGCATCGACCGGTGGGAGTTCGCCCACACCGAGGAGGGGTTCGCCAAGACCCTGGCCCGGCTGGCGAAGTACGGCATCCCGGCGGATCTGCCAGTGATGATCGAGACCAGCCGCGGCCTGGCCGTGGACCGGCTGCTGGCCGCCGGCCACCCGGTGGTCCCGGTGCACCCGAACGCCTTCCACGCCATGCGCCCCCGCTGGGGCGCCAGCAAGGCCAAAACCGACGCGGGCGACAGCATGAAGCTCGCCGATTACCTGCGCACCGACGGTCACCTGCTGCCCCGGCTGGAGCCCACCGAGCAGGCCACCCTCGATCTGCAGGCCCTCACGCGGACCCGCGCCGATCACGTCGAGGCCCGCATCGCGGCGGTCAACCAGCTCGCCGCGCTGTTGGACATGCACTGGCCCGGCGGCAAGGCGGTGTTCGCCAACCTCGACAGCGACATCGCGATGGCGTTCCTGGAGCGTTACCCCACCCCGGCCTCCGCCGCCAAGCTCACCGCCGGACGCCTCGAAGCCTGGTGCAAGCGGCACGCCTACTCCGGCAGGAAGCCCGGAAGCGTCCTGATCGAGCGTCTGCGGACGGCCCCGAAGGCGGCCTCCCGCCTCGGCGAGGCAGTCGTCGAGCAGCTGGTTC
The DNA here is from genome assembly GCF_045207415.1 of Streptomyces sp. NBC_00873. Lineage (NCBI taxonomy): Bacteria > Bacillati > Actinomycetota > Actinomycetes > Kitasatosporales > Streptomycetaceae > Streptomyces > Streptomyces sp. NBC_00873. The sequence goes on along the minus strand of NZ_CP108804.1, from coordinate 20,642 downwards.
GGGTCCAGGTTCAGCTGGTTCAGGGCATACGCACGACCATCCGCACGCTGGACAAGGCCATCGCTGAGGCCGTCGAAACCCACCCTTACGGGCCGCTGTTCGCGACCATGCCGCGCATCGGCAGGGTCAGCCTCGGCCAGATCATCGGCGAGATCGGCCCACTCCTGGAACGCGCCCGCACCAGCGAACAGCTCATCGCTGAGGCCGGTGTCGTCCCTGTGACCCGCGCATCGGGCAAGTCCCGCACGGTCGCCTTCCGCTTCGCGACCAACCGCAGAGCCCGCGTCGCCCTGACCGCCTTCGCCGACAACAGCCGGCACGGCAGCGACTGGGCCGCGAAGATCTACAACGACGCCCGCGCCCGCCAGAAACGTCACCCCCATGCCATCCGCATCCTGGCACGCGCCTGGCTGCGGGTGATGTGGGCCTGCTGGCGCGACGGCACCTGCTACGACCCCGCCGTCCACCAAGCCAACGGCAAGATCAACACAGCCGTCGACACGCTCTTGGCGGCATAGAGGTTGACTCAGGAAACTCATGCGGCTGCCCCCGTCAGCGCGGTGGGTCGGGGCTTGTGCTGGCACATGGGCGACGCTCTTCCTCTCGGGCATGCTGTGGTCGGTCCCTCTTCGGCGGGATTTACGAAACCGCGGGGGACCGGAGTCGGACCGCCGAAGAGGGAGTTTTGGGGCCGCCGATCGGGGCGGCGTCGGTGTGCAGGCCGATGAACTCGGCTATCGCCGGGTCGCTGTAGCCGTAGAAGCGTCCGCGTGCGACGTCGTCCCACCAGCGCGCCGGCTCTCGCTCGCCCCACTCCACGACGTGGCATGTGTCCGGGTAGGGCGCCCACTTCAGGCGCAGGTTAGGGAAGCCGGGGCGGTCCTGCAGTACGTTGCGCACCGCCAGGCCGAAGCAGAGACAGGGGATGCAGTAGTAGCCGCCTCGGCGCGTGCCGCCGACCGGTACGGCGAGGAACGGCATCCGCAGGGTGCGTAGGGCGACGCTCTTCTCTAGAAGCCACGCGTCTGCGAGGCGCGTCTCGAAGTAGTCGTAGTCGTAGGCGTCCCTGGCAGGCATCGCGGTGACGACCACGGGCGGGTGCCTGAGCGCGTTGGGGTCGTGCATCAGTCGGCGTCCTTGATCTGCCGAGTGGCAATCAGGCGTTCGATCAGGTCCGCTGTCACCCAGGACAGACGACGGGCGAGCCCGAGAGCCGGCCGATATTCGCGGGGTATCTGTTCGTCCCGCAGGCTTCGCCCTCGGTCGATGAGCTGCAACGTCGTGGCATCCGCGGGGAACTTCGGGTCGGCTACGGCGATGGCACTGAGCTGCTTGAGCGTGCTGCGTAACCGTTCGGCGAGTTCATCGACTTCGTCCGCTCCTGGCATCTGGTCCCCTTGGGCCATGTCCAGGTCATCGAAGACGGCCTCGACGACGAGAGGGTCCCAGGCGCGTACCCGCTCCAGGAGGCGCGCCAGGGCGTCCGCGTCGAGCGGGGGAGTCCACTGCGGTTCCGCCGGCCTGCTCCCGCTCACCTCGGTCTCCAAGACCGGAGCGGTGGGGGACATCACTTGCTCCCAGGGCCGGTGAGGGCGCACCAGGTGGGTGTCCTTGCGAGGATGGTGCTCATGCTGGCACCACTCCCGGCATCATGCGTGCGCGTACAGCCTTGCCGCCACGCTCGCAGAGGTGCCACGTGAGTGCACCGCCAAGCCGGTCGACTACCCAGAGGCCTCGGCCTACCTCGCCGGAGGACGCTCGCTCAAAGTTCCGGAACTCGGGAAGCGGATCGTGGACGTCGATAAGAAGGGCGTGGTCTTCGGTGATGGCGAGCCGAAGCCGCACGAATCGGTCTTGGTGGTTCGGCCCCGGGTCGGCATGGGCCACGGCGTTGCCAACGAGGATTCCTGCGGCCTGTGTAGCGCCCTCGCTGTTCCCCGACCACCTGAGCATCGTCAGTCGCGTCCGGGTGTGTAACCGCGCCAGTTGTGCGGCGCTGGGCTCGAGTTGGAAAGTCCTGCCCCATTCGCGATCGACTGGCGAGCTCACCAGGAGCTCGGTCTGAGTTCCCGTAGTTGACCGGCGATCGAGCGAGAAGCGAGGCTCCGCCACACCATCCGGGTGCGCTGGCGGCCGTGCGGTCTCGATAGGCACAGGGACTCCCTGGTTACGCGAACGGTTCGTACCGGCACTCTCAGCAAGGGCAAGTACGAGCCTGGCGACGCTCGCGCTACAGAACTAGCCCCGGCTCTCCCTCGGAATGCGGCCGCAGAACCTCGCACTTTCCTCGGACCTACCTCGGTACCTCTAAGTACGTTGGTTGTAGGGCAAGTTGTTGGGGACGGCGTTCTACCGTCGACTCCAGTGACGTGCAAAACATGCGGGAGAAGAGGGGACCATGCGAACGCTGCTCCGGTACCTGCTTGACCAGCGTGAGCTTCGCGACCACGCGGCATTTCTGCCGCACTTCAAGCAGGCTGCGGGCGAGCTGGCTGAGTTCGAAGGGAACCCGGCCATTGCGACTCTTGCCCCAGCGAAAGCAACGTTCGAGGGCTGGTACTACGGCAACCGCCGACCGCAACGGGAGTCCCGCCGGGTGCTGGTACGCCTCCTCGGGTACAGCATCGATCAGCTGTGGACTGAAGTCCCCGACGGCGCGGTACCAGCCTTCCCCACATTGATCGGCACGTCACGCGCGGAAGGTCAGGCCGGACCCGGCTTGACCATGCACGAGATGAAAAGGACGGGTGCAATGGCCGCACGGCGCGCAATGGACTTCGCCCTGGGCGCGGAACGCAACCAGGTGGGCGACGAGGCTCTCGGCTTCCTCCAGGACGAGGTGGCCCGGATCGTGGAGCTGTATCCCCGCATCCCCCTGGCAGAGATCTGGGACGACCTGGCGAACGCGCAGGAAGACACCTTTCGGATCCTTGAAGGCGGACGAGCACGCCCGTCCCAGCTCAGGGATCTGAACTTCATGGCCACGGTGCTGTCGTTCCTCATGGCGAAGGGCTCCCACGACATGGGCGAGTCCAAGGTCGCCCTGCAGCAGGCCCGGGTCGCCGCGTTCTGCGCGAAGGAGGCAGAGCACACGGGCTTGATGGCCTTGGTCGACGGGCTCAAGTCCCTCATCTCCTACTGGGCTGGCCGGCCCGAGGACGCACTGCATTACGCGCAGCAGGGTGCGACCCGCGCGCCCAACCTTCGGGGCACGGTCAGCGTGTGGCTCCCGGGACTCGAAGCCCGCGCCGCTGCACTCCTCGGTGACGAAGAGGCTGTGCGCGCTGCGAACCAGAAGTCGGAGGTACTGCGCGAGCAGGTGGTGCCTGATGACCTCGACGCGCTGGGCGGCCTGCTCACCTACCCCGAGCTGAAGCAGCTCTACTACATGGTCGAGTCGGAAGTCCTTCTCGGACACGGCGACTCGCAACTGGCAGCCCGCGCGGAAGAGGCAGTGCGCGGCTTCAGCGACCGGGAACAGTCGCACTGGGCGTTCGGCGACCTCGCGGGCTCGCAGTGCAACCTGGCTCTCGTCCGGCTGTATGCCGAAGACCTGGACGGTGCGGCAACGGCGATTCGTCCTGTCCTCGACCTGACCCCTGGTCTACGGAACAACGGCATCGTCAGGTCTGCCGAGCGCGTGAGGTACGCGCTCGGCCGCAACCCGGTGCGCAGCACGGCTCTGGCCGGCGACCTGCGCGCCGAGATCGCTATGTATGAGCCTTCTCGCCCTGCTCTGCCGCGGTAGGCCCGGGATAGAGTCCCTGCATGTACCCGATCAGCCGTCGCAGCGAACGCCTCGAACTTCGCGAGCTCACCGTCGATGATGTAGATGCCCTTCTCGGGATCTACGGAGACCCCGAGACTACGGAGCACCTGTCGTTTGAGCCGCGGACGCGAGCACAGGTAGACCAGATCGTCGCTCGCTCCGTGGCCTCGGCCGGCGCGTCACCTCGCAGTGAGTACGCCCTCGCGATCGTCGAGCGCAACAGTGACGACCTGATCGGGTTCGGCCGCATAGCCACCGATCCCCACCAGCCCCGCGGCGCTACCTTCGGCTTCGCGCTGCATTCCAACGTCTGGGGAGACGGATACGGAGTCGAGTCGGTGCGCCTCCTCCTCGGGCTCGGGTTCGAGGACCTGCACCTTCACCGCATTTGGGGAGCACGATCACCTCTCAACGAGGCATCGGCAAGGACCATGACAAAGGCAGGGATGGTCGAGGAGGGCATCATCCGGCAGCACATCGAGAAAGCCGGTAAGTGGCGCGACTCGGTGGTTCACGCGATGCTCGACGACGAGTGGGACCCAACCACGAGGCTGGCCAAAAGCCCTCTGTCTGCGAGATGATCACGCGACCCCCACAGAACGACACAGGGGGTCGCATGAGTCCGGCAATGCCGCACAGCATGACGCGTGCGACTGTGGTCCGCGCTGGCCGCCGCACAACGCTTGTGGCCCTGCCCGCCTGGTGCAACGGACAAATCCTTATCTAGATGTGGATCAGGTTTGCGCAGTTCAGCGCCTTGCTTTGGCGTGAGCGACGTGAGGCTAGGTCCTGTCTTTCGGATCTTCCGGTCGGATTGTGCAGAACAGGGCGGTGTGGACGATCATCAGGTCGTGAACACGGACTATTGGGCGGTGCTCGAAGACTCCAAGCGGGATGAGTGGGAGTACGTCCCACGTCAGACCATCGGACCGCTGGACTTCGGAATGGACCGGGACGATGCCGCCACCGCCATGGCGGAGCACGGCTTTACGGCAGAGCAGCACAACATGGGGGGTTGGCACTCGACGGGACGTATTCAGTGGCGTGTCGAGTTCGGCAAGCTGAGCCCACGCTGGAGCCGGCCGGCGGTGAAATGCTATTTCGTCGAAGGCGCTGGACTGACATGCGTGCTGGTCGACGGACTAGTCGGTCCGCAGGTCACCCATGAGGGGATCCGCTTGATCGGCCGTGTGCCGTCGGAGCTCTCCAGGGAGATGGAGGCGTACGTGATCGAGCACGACACAGGGCTTCGGTCCAGCCCTGGAGGAGACCTCTCCGTCGACAGCTTCGAGATTGAGCTGGGCACGCAGCGCGCCGGCGACACTGTCGTGACCTGGGCCCTGTTTTTCAACACGGGGGAGATCGCGGGCACCTCCTGGGATATCGCCCCCGCAGAGGTCTGGCACCACTGGTAGGGCGTCCTCATCCTGCAGTTGGAGGACTTCATCCGACTTCCGGGCCAGCGTCAGCTTGTTCCCCGTACGGAATGCTGGCGCTGGATGCCTGATCAGAGGGAGGCGAGGATCTTCGCCTCCCTCTCGGGGGCGATCCCGTGTTCCGCCCACCGAGGGTGGTCCACGGGACGGCCGTCGTTCTGCAGCCAGTTCCAGGTGTCGCGGATGGTCTCGTGCAGCGGCCGGCAGCGGAGCCCTGCGGCAACGGCCCGGCTCGAATCCACGGACCAGACACCTCTGTGGGTGCGCCACAGGGGGAGTTCGGTCCACTGCTTCACACCGTGGTCGATGAGGACCGAGGGGTCGACCCATACGGGGCGCCCGGCTCCGCCCGTGACTTCCAGGCAGGCACCCAGGAAGTCCTCGAACGTGATGCCGTCCGGGTGCGCGACGTTGTAGCTCCCAGACTCGATTTCGCCAGCGGCCCGGTTCAGCGCGAACGCAGCAACGTCGCGAACGTCCACGGGCTGGATCAGCCGCTGGGCCGGTGCTGGCGCTACAAAGGGGCCTCCCTGGTGCGCACGGCGCAGCCACCATGGAAGGCGTCCCACGTACTCGCCGGGGCCAAGGATCACGCCAGGGCGGAGGAACACGGCTCGGCCGGCGAACGACTCGGTCACGGCACGCTCGCCGCCCGCCTTCTGGAAGCCATAGATGGTGGGACTGTCGTCCTCGCCGGTATGGCCGTAGTTCTCATCCGCGTCCGCCGGGCACTCCAACAGCTCGGAGTCGTCCTTCAGGTGGCTGTGGGGCCAGCCCCTATATACGGACACCGTGGAGACGTGAATCCAGCGGGCAGCACAGTCCTTCAGCGTCGAGGTAGCAACAGCACGTCCCGTGGCGGCAGATCGGAACTCGACGTGTCGATGACTGCATCCCATGGGCCGTGCGCTGCGAGCGTCCGAACATCGTCGATGACGGTTCGGTCCCCGTGAACAGGCGTGACCCCGGGAACGTCCTTCCCGGAGCGGCCCCGGTTGAAGGTGGTCACGTCCCACCCTCTGGGCAGGGCCGCTTCGGCAATGTGCTTGCCCAGGAACCAGGTACCACCCATCACCAGGAGTCTCATGCTCAGAGATCTTGCCCCGTGGATGTTGCTGAACGAAAGGGCACCCGCGATGCTCGAAGCCGAGCCCGGAAGTGGCAGGTGGCCATCGGCGTCGCGCCTTCCGGACCCGGATCGCGAACGGTGTCCTGCTCCACAAGGTCGAATCCGTAGTGATCCAGCAGTTTGTCCCACACGGGCGTGTCGAGAACCCAGCGCTGCATCGTGCCTGGGCTGCCATCGGGCAGGCGTGTGGGAATGCTCGCGGGCCGGCACTCGGTCTCAGCCGGTGCGCCGTTCTTGTAGTGGCCGAGGGTAGAAAAGACCAGCAGCCCGCCGGGCCGCAGGGCGGCCGCCACGGCAGGCAGCAGGAGCTGCGGATCACAGAAGTCGAGTGCGCCGAACATCGAGTAGGCGACGTCGAGGCTGCCCGGCGTGGCAGGCAGGTACGCAGCCGCGTCCTCCTGGACGAACTCCAGGCCATGGACATGGCCGTACAGGTCGCGGCCGCGGGCGTGCTGGGTGGGGGAGCTGTCGATCGCGATGACCCGGGCGGGATTCATGATCCGGGCCACGTACGCGGCCTGGTGCCCCGCCCCAGCGCCGAGTTCGGCGACCGTACAACCAGCGACGTCGCCCAGTAGCTCGTCGCCGGGGCCCGTGCGCTGGTACCAGTCCCAGTACAGGCGAGAAGGGGCGCTGTGCTCCTTGGCTGACGCTGACGATCCGTAGAGGTGCCAGAGGTCGGGCGACGCCGGTGTGGTCAATGGGGATGGATTCACGGGCACATACTGGCCTGTCCGTCATGATCGACGTGGTGGGCCCTGGGTTTTCACCCGTATGACGTGCACCATGCCCGTCGGCTGGCTCCCGCGCGGTCCGACCGGGCGGGAGCCGACGCCCTTGCTCAGTGACCGTCCTCGCCGGGCCGGCACGGCGTGCAGTTGGAGGCGTCCGCGGCCCAGAGCGGGTGGTCGACATCCCATCCGGCGCTGGCAAGCAGGTCGGCGGTGCGCACTACGGATCCGTCGCCCTTCATCTCGACGAGCGGCACGTGGTGGAGGTACTCCCCGCCGTTGTACTTCTCGCACAGCTCGAAGTACGCCTTGGTGTCCAGCATGATCATGTGGACGCCGATGTCGACGATCCGGCCCGGCCCCATGCCGAGCCGTCGTCCCTTGTTCTCCATGGCGGTGATCAGGTAGGCGATGCCCTGGCCGAGCACCCTCTCCGCCATGACGCTGTCGAACGGGTAGTCGCGCATGAGCAGGCCGACCAGTTTCGTCCACTGCTCGGTAGGGATGTATGCGCGGGGGTCCCGCGGGGCTGCGAGGGGATCGGTGGTGCCACGGACAGGGGTCTCAAGGACTGCGGTCATCGTGGGCCTCCTATGGTCGGAACCCCCGGTCGGGGGCGATGACAGAAGCACACCGCAGACCGGAAAAGATCGGCTGTCAACGCCCGTGTTCTGCACGCCGTTTGCGGGTACTGCATGCGCCATATACGGCACGCCTTCGTCCCCCTACCGTGGGGAGACGGCCGCTCGGACCCTGGCCAGTGGGAGGCGCGATGCAAACCATCGACCCGCTATGGCACTCTCCGGACATCGATGCCCTCATCGACCGCAAGAATCTCGGCGGTCTCATCCGGATGGGGCGCGTAGGCCTGGGATGGCGACAGGCAGATCTTGGCGCCCGCATCGGATGCTCTGCGTCAACCGTCTCCCGACTGGAACAACGGGGAAGACACGCCGACCTACGCTTACTGCGGCAGGCTGCCTTAGAGGTGGGCATGCCTACAGCAGTCCTGGCCGCGGCTCTGGGGCTAACGGAGCAGCCGACCACTAGAGTTGCGGCGGTAGGTCCACGAGCCGAGGAGGACCCGATGCGCCGCCGCACACTGCTTGCAGCAGCCGGTTTGGCAGCCCCTGCTCACCTTCTCGCAGGGATGGACGACGCTCTGGCGAGCATGCCCGCCCCCACAGGCTCAGCCGTACCCCTCGACACACGCCTCGCGAAGGCCCGCGGCGCCTTCGACGCCGGGAAGAACCACGAGCTGCTAAAGGTTCTGCCCGGTCTTCTCGCTGATGCGCACGACGCGACCAGCAGCCGTAGCGACATGGCGTACGCGCGCCTGTCCGCGTCCTACAGCCTTGCTACCCAGCTACTCACAAAGATCGGCCGCTACGAGCAGTCCCGGCTGACCGCAGACCGCGCGAACATCTACGCCGAACTGTCCGGCTCCCCGCTTGCATCCGCCGCCGCAGCCCGCGAACTGAGCATCGTGCTGCGCCACCAGAACAAGTCGGCCGCAGCGCAACGACACATCCTGGGCGCAGTGTCACGGGTCGAGGCAACCGGACTCAAGACGGCTGCGCAGGCTTCGGCATACGCACAGATGCTCTGCACGACGTCGTACACCGCGGCGGTCGCGGGCGACCGGGACCAGGCACTCGCGATGATCAAAGATGCCTCGCGGGCGGCCCGCGACCTGCCTCACACCGCGCCGGCGGCCCGCTTGTTCCGCATCACGCCCGCGTCTGTCCGCTTGTACGCCGTGGGCGTCCACTGGGCATTGGGTGATGCAGGCGCCGCAGTCGAAGCCGGCCGCGGGCTACATGAAGCACAGTTCGAGACCGGCGAGCGCAAGGGGCGGATGCGCACGGACATGGCGCGCGCATTGTGGCTGTGGGGCAAGCCGGAGCAGACCGCGACCGAGCTCCTGGCCGCGATGCGAGTGTCGCCGAGCGAAGTGCGTGACCGTCCGTCTATCCGGCGGATCGTCGCTGAGCTGCACGATCGCCACCCGCGGACCCCGGGCGTACGCGAACTTGTGGCTGCGACTGACCTGCGATCCTCCTGACGAGCGAAGCAAGGCGCAATCCGCGCAGTTCTGGTCAGAACGGCCGGCATGCGGGATGATCACTCGACCCCACACAGAACGATGCAAAGGGGTATCAGGTGAGCCGCATATCGCCGCACAGCATGACGCGTGCAACCGTGGTCCGCGCCGACCGTCAGACGACGCTCGTGGCCCTGCCCGCCTGGTACAACGGCCAAATCCTCGTCCCGGTGGCGACCTGGATCATGATGGCCACCGGCCAGAAGCGCGGCGCCTTGCCAGGCACGGAAATCTGGGTACGTGCCCGGCTCGGCGTCCGAAGCGAAGTTGACCTGGCGCTACAGAACTGGGCGCCGACCGAGCAGTTGGCACCCTCACTCCCCGTCGCCGCAGCCGGGTAACGAGACCCCGCCGGCGACGTATCCCGAGACCACTACGGCTCAGCTCGGCGCGCATGCTTTGCGCGCGGCCTGAGCCTGGATGATCACAGCCCGCGCCAGGACCTAAGACGATCGGCGATGTCGTACGAGTCCACGCGCAGGGCGCGGATGTCGTTGATCAGGTCGCGCCACGGCTCGTACGTCGTATCAACGTGTTCGCCAGAGGCCTGCAGGTAGGCGATGGCGACGCCGTACCCGTAGGCCTCATTGCGGGCGGGGAGCGGGCGCAGCAGTACGCACTCCTCCAGGAACACGGCGGCCCGCCAGAAGGCATCCGGGTCCGCCTGATCCAGGCGTGGGGTGTTCACCCGGTGCCGGGCCGCCATGCCGACGAGTACGGACAGGTCGTTGACGGTGAGGTCGGTGCGGAGGATGTCTTCCTGCCGGGCCAGAAGCCATCGGTAGTCGACGAGCAGTTCCACAGGTTCAGGCCGCCCGCGGAATCTCGTGTACGGACGCCGGCGGGAGCCCGCCGAAGTCGGCGTCGAACCGGTCCAGGATGCCGGGCTCGCCGATGACGCGGCGGAACGCGGCCGTCGCGGAGTCGAGGAGCTTCTCGTGCTCCTTCTCCGCGGCCACCTGGGCGAGGTAATCCTTCATGGACATGCCCGCCCCGTCGGCCAGGGCCTTGAGCCTGTCCCTGGTGATGTCGTCGATCTTGACGCTGGTGTCTGCCATGGTTCGAGTATGCCGCCGGGCATACCGCTCTGGCTACCCGCTTCGAAGAATGGCCCTGACGCGTAAATACCAACCGGAGCGGGCAAAACCGCAGGTAGCTGACCAGCTGACCTCCGCCTCCTGCGTTGCCGCCCCCGCGATGCAGTGTTGATCAAGGGCCACGGGGTGTTCAGCGCGCCCATTTACCCGCCCCACGGCGGGCGGCGAAGCCGCCCTGGGTCGCTGACCTGGTGTTTCAGCTGTCGGGGTGGCGGGATTTGAACCCACGACCTCTTCGTCCCGAAGCAACTTGGGTGAGGGCCTGGCCTTGACCTGGTGTGCCGCACTTTCTCAAGGGATTAGGCAGCTCACCGATCCAAATTGGAAAGCCTTCTACTAGTTTCCTGTTGGATTTTAGTATCCGGTTGTCTTCGTCGCGGTCGGCCGAGTCTCAATTGGGTGAGTCAAAACCTGTCTTCTTGCCCTGGGTCTTGCCGGGGCATCTTGGTGGACTGGTTTTGGGCTGGTCAGGCGCAGTGGGCCCGTGTGTCTAGTAGTCGTCATTGGTCGTCACTCGCCATTGTTGAGCGGCCTCGGGCGGCCCAGAGACGGCCCAGCTTTGGAACGGCGGTCACCTCAGATGCGGCCCGTCTGAACCTCAGCCGACGACAGTCAGCCACGACGGCGAGGACGTCGACCGGTCACGCGCGCGTATGCCTCGCTGCACCCCCGCTGGCCTCAACCGCGCTGCCGGTCCCGTCGACCAGGGCAAGTAACGACGGCTGGCCCGTGACGACGGTGCCGGAGCCCTCAGCTTGGGAAGCTGCGATCATCTGGGGGATGGTTCGCGCGTTGAGCCGTGCGGACGTCCGTGGTATTGCCTCGTCGGCACCGGCTGCTTTCACCGTTATTCCCGGCTTTTCCCCGCTCGATCTGTTGCGCTTGTGGTGCGGTAGCGGAGCTGTCTCAGGCAGGGAATGCTCAGAGGGCAGTGTGCGGTGAGAAGAATCGCCGCTGGCTCCTGGACCTTGCTCTTACAGACCTGCAGAGCAGCGCTCGCTATGCAGGGGGCGGCTGTGCTGGTTGGCCTGAGTCTTGAATGAGGGATTTTTCGGTGATATTTACCCTGTAGGAGACCCCGGGCTCTAGGCGCCCATCATGCAGGAGAATCTCGAGGCCATCTACCTCGCCGAGGTGTTTCTGGGCCAGATCGCGGGTCATTCGCTGCAGCTCCTGGCCGGTTCTTTGTTGACCGCCTTGCAGCGTTACCTCTTCGTGCACGACCCGGATTACTCCTTCCTGGTCGTACATCATGCAAGACCTGACGGATGCGATTGAGATATTACTGTTAGTTGCGAGGTTCATGCTGCACTCATTTCAGAACAGGTAGATGACTGACCAAGCGTGGGTGATTGCCTCTTGAGCGCTTGCCATTGCGTAGACAGTCGCAGAGGTCACTTGTGGGTGGTAGAAGGCACCTTCTTCGAAGGGTGGGAGGTTGCGGTCGGTGAAGGGTTTGCCGTCTTCGATGCCTGAGAAGTGGTCAATGCCACAGGCATTAGTTCCTCCCGTATTTTCCCCGGGGTCCACGCGATTCAGCGAGATCTGGACGGTTGCCGGACGGTTCCCAACGTTTACAGTCGAAATGGCGAGATGAGAGTCAGGTTGACAGCGGATGAACCAATAGAAGAATTCCATTCCTATCCCCTTTTGTGGCCTGTCTGCCCGGCCTCATGCCGGGCGCTTGGGTCTAATCAAGGTTTACCCGTTGCCTGTCACCCCTCTCGTTAAGAGGTGTTTTATCACCCGTTGAGAGGTTTCCGGACCGCCTCTGGCTCGCAGAAATTGGGCACGTGGTCGGCGGAGCGGCTTTGGGCTGGAGCGTCGCCGTCTGGCGGTCGGTCCGGCGAAGTGGTGACACGAAGACCCGGAAGTCCCGGCGCACGCTCGCTCTGCCGGCGCGCTGCGTCGAAGCCCTCTGGCAGCAGTTCGAAGATCAGGGATGGGACCGGCTCGCCGCTGATGACGAGTGGGAGGAACACGGCCTGGTCTTCTCGTCGGCCGTGGGCAAGCCGCTCGATGCTGCCAACGTCCGCCGCGCTTTCCGGCAGGCACTCAAGGGTATCGACGGGATCAACGCCGACGAGTGGACGCCGAGGGAGCTGCGGCACAGCTTCGTGTCTCTGCTGTCCGACCGTGGTGTCCCGCTGGAGGAGATCTCCCGGCTCGTCGGGCACTCCGGGACCGCCGTGACCGAGGAGGTCTATCGGAAGCAGATCCGGCCCGTGATCCAGACCGGCGCCGTGGTCATGGACGGGATCTTCGGCGCCGACCCGCGACGCCCGTAGACACTCAAAAAAATCGATAGTCACGCAGATAGACACGCAGCAAAGTCAGAGGGCCCTCACCGACTCGGTAAGGGCCCTCTGGTCCGAAAATAACGTCTGAGCATCAGCCCGGTAGGTGGGTTGAGGTGGCCTCGATGGGTTCGAAGCGGACGGTAAGGCCGAGGGCGTTGGCCTGGCGGGTGATCCGGCGCAGGGCGCGTTCGGGGTCGTGTTTGGCGTAGTAGTCACCGCCGAGGTCGTGGAAGGCGGTGTCCTGGGTGAGCATGTGCCAGACCGCGGTCAGGGTCGAGTGTTCGAGTGCGACCAGGGCTTTCTTCTTGCCGAGGCGGGGCATGAGGCGCATGTAGCGGGCGCCGAGGTAGGTGGTGTCGCGGGTGCGGGAGGCGGCCATGGCTGCGGTGCCCAGGGCGGCGCCCAGCCAGCGGTTGCCGTGGCGTCTGCGGCCGGACTTGGGCTTGCCGGCGGACTCGTGGTGGCCGGGACAGACCCCGGCCCAGGAGGCCAGGTGTCCGGCGGTGCGGAAGCGGGACATGTCGCCGCCGGTCTCGGCGATGAGCACCTCGGCGGTGGTGCGGCCGACTCCGGGAATGGTTTCCAGCAGTTCAAGCTGGCGGGCGAAAGGGAGCAGCTCCTCCTCGATCCGCGTGGACAGCTCGGCGATGGCCGCCTTGAGCTGGTCGATGCGTTCCAGGTGCAGACGGCACAGGAAGGCGTGGTGCTCGCCGAAGTTGCCGGTCAGCGCCTCGACCAGGGCGGGGGTCTTGGGCCGCATGCGGGCCTTGGCCATCTGGGCCAGGGCGTGGACGTCGCGTTCGCCGTCGATGAGCGCGGTCAGCATCGCCCGCCCGGAGACGCCGAGGATGTCGGTGGCCACCGCGGAGAGTTTGATGCCGGCGTCCTCCAGTTCCTTCTCCAGCCGCTGGGCCTCGCGGCCGAGTTCCGCGGCGAGGGTGGAGCGGTAGCGGGTCAGGTCGCGCAGGTGCCGGATGGGCTCCGGTGGCACGAACGATGCCTTCAGCAGGCCGCACTCGCCCAGCTGGCACAGCCAGGCCGCGTCGGCGACGTCGGTTTTGCGCCCGGGCAGGCCCTTGGCGTGTGCGGCGTTGATCAGGATCACGTTCAGGCAGTCTTCGAGGAGGTAGAACGCCCCGCGCCAGTAGTCGCCGGTTGCTTCCATGACCACCAGGGTGACCTGTTCGGAGATCAGCCAGTCACGCAGCTCCAGGAGCGCGTTGGTGGTGGTGGCGAACGTGCGGGTCTCTTGTCGGCGCGAGCGTCGCCCGCTCGGGCTGGGGGTGCGTACGCACGCTTTGAGGTCCTTCTTGCCGATGTCCAAAGCGGCGCACCGCTCGTGCAACACGTCCATGAACCCCTCCCGGGCGACGACACGACTAGCCGACGAGGCGCCGTCCGGAGGGGCCACAGGGCTGAAGAGTCTGGTCCGCGTGCTGCAGCAACAATTGACGGTCCCTGTCAGCGGCCCCCAACGCCATACTGACGCGCGAGCTCGATGGCATCACAGATAGATCGGCGTGCCGGACGGACACGGGCCCATTTTCCCGCCTCCACGGAGGCCCGCGCAGCGGGCCTGGATTACTGACGCGTAAATACCGACCCGCATGGGCAAGACCGCAGGTAGCTGACCTCCGCCTCCTGCGTTGCCGCCCCCGCGATGCAGTGTTGATCAAGGGCCACGGGGTGTTCAGCGCGCCCATTTACCCGCCCCACGGCAGGCGGCGAAGCCGCCCTGGGTCGCTGACCTGCGTCTTCATGGTGAAGCAGGGGCCTCCATGAACTTGCCGAAGAGCGGCACGGCGTCCAGCGGATCGGTCTCTGTGGACTCGACGGTGTCGTCCGGCCGGTTGTAGCGGGAGTCGGGCAGCGGAGACCTCTCGCCCCAGTCGCCCGCCTCGCGCCGGTCGGCGAGGGGGACCTTGGCGCGCTTCATGTCGGTGTTCGGGCCGGCACGCAGAGAGTGGCTCGTCACCTTCAAGCCGTTGATGTACGTCACCCCGGCGGCGGCCGCGCGCTTCTTCACGATCTCGTTGATCGCCCTGCCGGAAAGGTGCAGGCCCCGCACTGTGGCGTTGCTGCGCCCCTTCAGGTTGCCCGTCGTCGACAGGGCCCGGAAGAGAGGAAGGACCGGGTTGTCGGCGTCGAGCTCGCGCAGGTCGCCGAGCCAGGCCCGTACGCGCCGGACGATCTGCAGGTCGGCCCGGTCGCGGATGAACCGCCACTTGCCCTCGCCGTCGCGGCGGGTTTTGGACTTCGCGGTGTAGACCCACACCCCGTGGTCAGTCACGCGGAGGTTCTTTACGAGCAGGTCGGCGACCTCGATACCGCGGGACAGCTTGCCGTACGCGACGGCGAGCATGGCCGCGTCCCGGCGGCCGATCCGGGTGCTCTCGTCGATCTTGTCGAGCACCTGGACCAGGTAGAAGAGAGTGAGGCCCGCGGCCCGGTCCCGCTCCCCGCCGGCCGGGATGTACTCCTCAAGGCGGTAGTCCTCGACCATCTGCCGGACCAGGGAGCCGTCGGGCCGCTCCCCCGCGGGGTACCAACCGACGATGCGGGAGAGGTAGGCGAGCAGGCTGTCCGGGCTGTACTGACTTCCGTCCTTCTTGCAGCTCTCTATCAGGTGGTCGAAGTAGGCGACGACGTTCGCCGTGGTGGTGGCCGGCCGGGCGATCCGCCCCTCCTTCACGCACCACTCCTCGAACCGGTCTCGCGTGGTGTCGCGGTTGACGCGGGTGTTCCTCGCGCCGCGCTCCTCGGCCCGGCGCTTGGCGGACGGAGGGACGATGAAGTCCCGCTCGGTGAAGACGGGTTGCTCGTCTACGCGCGGCGGCAGCTCCCCTTCGACTAGCAGCGTGTCCCGGGTGATGCGGTACACGGGAGCGGCCCCGTCGACGACGATGGCGGGCAGCAGCCGGACAGGCGCGTCGTCGTCGACCAGTTCGGCGTCAACGACGTCGTCTGGGTCGGGTGCTGCGGCGGTCACGGCCGCTCCCCCCGTGATCTGATCTCAGTCCTTGGCCATGGCAGACGACCAACAATCGCCGCATGCAAGATCATCATCTCCGTTCGGTTGGAATGGCATGGTGCAGCGCAGGCAGTCCTCCAGACCGTCGAAGACTTCCGAACAGCTGAAGCAGAACTCCCGCTGCCGATCCGGATCGTCGGCGAGGTACACCTCGTGCATGAGGGTGTATGCGCCGCATTCCGGGCAGTACTTGGCCGGCTGCCCAGTCTTTCGGTACTCCCGAAAGGAGTGGCCCAGCACCCAGACCGCGTAGGCCAGGGGAAACGTGTCTGGATCCCACTCCTGTGGGCAGAAGCGGCACTCCAGCGATCCGCCGTCCGCGATTAGCGCCCACATGCCGCAGTCCGGACAGCGGAGTGTGCATCCCTTGAGTGGGTCCAGGGCGGGAGCGAGCTGTTCCATCCGGGTACGGGCGTATTCCCGGATCCGGGGCAGAGCCTCCCGAACGACGCGCATCTCCTCCTCCAGGTGCTGCGCATCAGCACCATCGAGGCCGGGACGCAGGTACTCGTCGACGAACCCTATGAGGAAGTGGAGCACCTGGGCAGCTCGGGCCTCGACTGCCGGGCCGGTGGCTGTCAGCCCGAAGTGCTGGAGCCGGTTGCGCTGCTGGCCAAGGTTGGTGATGTGCCCCTTGGCCTCCGGCGAGATCTGGACGCCCTCCGCACGGAGCCGCTTGATCGCGTCGTCGACCTTGCAGCTATTGAAGTCACCCTGTTTGTAGGCGACTTCGGCAGCCTCATCCGGCTTCATGAAGACCAGACGCCAGTCAATGGAAACCAGGCGCGCCTTCAGGAGCACCTCAGTGGCCGCCTGGAGGTGAAGCACGGCGTACTTCAGATCGCGCGGCCCGGGTTCCTCGTGGTCGAGGTGGCCGACGACGCTGCGCAGATAGTCCATGCCGTTCTGGATTGGCGGATAGTTCATGTCCGCCTGGGCCGCGCTCACTGGGGACTGCTCTCGGTAGTGGCCGCCCGGGGGTTCCCACTCACGCCGATGCCACCGAAGCCGCACAGTTCCTTGCCCTGGCTAACTATCAAGTTCTCAACTTCCCCTCCCTTGGCGCCGCCTGACCGGCACTCATGTACCTCCTATTCTGCCAGGAATAGGAGGTTAGGTGATCCTAATCGCGCGACACTAAGGTGAAGCGTGATGCAGGGGAGCGGGTTCGAACAGTTCGATTCTTCGCTCAGAACGATTCTCCCGAGCGACCCCTACGACGCCGAGACGGACCCGGCACGGCGAACCGGCCTCTCGTCACACACCGAGGAGCCCCATGACAGCCCTGCCGTATTACATCGACGACCCGCACATTGACGAGGCCTGCAAGGCGCACTGCCCGCACATCGAACCCCACCCGGTTGAGCCCGCGACGGCGAACGGCACCGAGGATCGCTGTCCTGCGTCGTCGATATCTGCAGCAAGCCGCCCTCCGTGGCGCCTCACAAACTGCTGCTGAAGCGCTGCTCCGCGTTATCGACAGACCACCTCGCAGGGTTACTGGTCCTGTAGCTCCGCGAACCACGCCTGCAACTCACGGTGCGGGAACTGATACGAGATCCCCTCGGTCCGCATCAAGCCGGCGTCGCAGCACCAGTCCAGGAACACGCCCAGACGGCAGGGGAATGTCCGGATGCTGATGATCCCGAACGCCAGATATCTGCGTCCGGCGGCCGGAGCTCCCAGGAACACCGGAGGCAGAACGAGCGCAAATCCGAGTGCATAGCCCGTCAGGGAGCCGACGGCCATACCTACTGTGACTGAGCGCCACAGTTGGCCAGTCTGAGCGCATTCTTGGGCGGACAAGGCAGCGAGCTGACCGGCTGTCTGGTATCCCCTTTCCCCATGACCTCTGATCCCTCCGCACCTCGCTGGCCGTACTGTGGCCACGGCGCCGACCTCGCTGCTGGCGGCCCGGTCGGCTGCCGTGGCCGTTCCGTCGAACCGAACACATCCTGCCTGGCGCACCTCGCTGACGGCGACCGCGGCACTTATCTCGCATCCCTTGCGCCCGGCAATGACGTGGATCACCGGGGCACCGAATTCGACGCAACACTGCTCATGGAGCTGCTCGACGCCCTACACGACCCGACCACTGGCCACGCACGCATCGGTGAAGCCCGGTTCGACGAAGTGACCTTCGGATGCGACGTTTCATTCGAGGGAGTCACCTTTTACGGCGAGGCCTGGTTTGATGGGGCGACACTTACCTCGGGTGCGGAGTTCACCAAGGCGATATTCTGTCAAGGTGCTTGGTTCGGCGGGGCCACCTTCGTTTACGGTGCAGAATTTCTAGAGACAACATTCCGCACTGACGCCTGGTTCGTACATGCAATATTCGGGGGAGATGCGAGGTTCAGCGGAGCGGTCTTCGGTGGCGATGTCCGGTTCGACGGCGCAATATTCGACGGAATCGCTATGTTTTTCCGCGCCGCGTTCGAGAAAGCGACACTTGTAGGTCCGCTGGCCTGCAGCACAGTTATTGATTTTCGTGAGGCGTCGTTTACAGGCCCCGTCGTCATTCAGGCCGCAGCCGCCGAACTGAACTGCACGCGGACCCGGTGGGAATCCGCAGCAGTCATGCGGCTCAGGCTGGCCGACGTCGATCTCAGCGATGCCGTGTTCGAGTACCCATTGAAGATTTCGTCTCGGTCTAGCCCGTTTCACGCCGGAGATGGTTCCCTGCTGGACGAGTCGGTCGTGACGCTCGGCGACCCGACCGTGCGGATACTTTCACTGCGTGGTGTCGACTGCGCGCACCTGGTGCTCAGCGATGTCGATCTCACAGAGTGCTTGTTCAGTGGCGCTGTCCACCTTGACCAGGTCCGGATGGAAGGCGTGTGCCCCTTGGCGCAAGTTCCAGAGGGGATACGGCGGCGGGGATCACTCCCAGTGCGGTGGACCCCGAGACGCACCCTGGCCGAGGAGCACCATTGGCGGGCCGCCCGTGGCGGGGCTGGGTGGAGTGCCGCTCCTGCGGGTACAGATCACACTGGGCCGGCCTCGCTTGCCTCGGTTTATCGACAGCTCCGCAAGTCGTTTGAGGACAGCAAAAACGAGCCCGGTGCTGCGGACTTCTACTACGGCGAGATGGAAATGCGCCGCCATGATCCCGCAACGCCGCGTGCGGAACGGTGGCTGCTGGCCGGTTACTGGGGGCTCTCAGGGTACGGACTACGGGCCACCCGTGCGCTTATCTGGCTGCTGACCGCCATGACCGTGACGCTGCTGGCAATGATGCTGTGGGGGCTGCCGACCAATGACCCAAAGACCGAAACTAAAGGAAGGCTCAGGGGGGCAGAAATCGCACTTACGGCGGAAACGTCTGCCCCCGTCAACCCAAGCGGGTCGTGGCACCAACGTCTATCGATAGAACGCTTTGATAAGAGCCTGCAGGTCGTATTCAACTCGGTAATCTTCCGCTCCTCGGGCCAGAACCTCACCACTACCGGTACATACATGGAAATGGCATCACGGCTGGCCGAGCCAGTACTCCTCGGCCTCGCTCTCCTCGCCATCCGTGGCCGCATCAAGCGGTAGCCCAGCAGGCCCCAGTTGGCGTCTCGGGTGTACGGGCATGGGACAGTCGCCCCGACCTGGCAAGCTGGACGCACAGACTGGCCAAGTGAGGCGCTCACCGGCCAACTGTCGCGCCGACCACAGGACGTGTGAAGGAGCAGGCTGCCGGCCTGTATGCGCGGCGCCTGGCTGAGCAGGGGTTCGTCGCCCTCGCGTTCGATGCCGCCTACCAGGGCGAGAGCGAGGGCACCCCGCGCGGCCTGGAAGATCCTGCCCATCGGGTGGAGGACATCAAGGCCGCGGTGTCGTTCCTCACCAGCCGTGACGATGTCGACCCCGACCGTATCGGGGCGCTGGGCATCTGCGCCTCCGGCGGGTATGTGCTTCCTGCCGCCGCGACCGACCACCGCATCAAGGCCGTCGGCACCGTCAGCGCCGTCGACATCGCCCGCCAGTTCCGACTGGGCGCCGACGGTACCCAGGACCCCGCTGTCATCCAGGGCGTGCTGGACGTTGCCGCAGCGGCGCGTACGGCCGAGGCCCGACCATGCGTCGAGCGCGACATCGAGCATCGAGCGCTCTCCCCTGGCCCGACGTAGGAGGGCGCCGAGGCGCTGTCCGCGTTCGACCTCTGCGGGAGTGAGTGGCAACCCGGCCATGGCTCCAATTGTAATACCGGTATAGTAAGGCCGGTATAGTTATTGGTTGCGTGAGAAGGGCGCCGCATGATCGAGATCCTTAACCCCACCCTGCTGGTCCGGGCAAAAACCACCGGCGCCCTGGTCGGTGACATCCTGCAGACGCTGAAGAGCCGTAGCACGATCGGCACGAACCTTCTGGACATCGACCGGTGGGCCGAGAAAATGATCGTCGAGGCGGGAGCGTCGTCCTGCTACGTCGACTATGAGCCCTCCTTCGGGCGCGGCCCGTTCGGCCACTACATCTGCACGGCCGTCAACGACGCCGTGCTCCACGGACGGCCGTACGACTACACGCTTGCCGACGGCGATCTGCTGACACTCGACCTCGCCGTCTCCAAAGGCGGAGTCGCTGCAGACGCTGCCATCAGCTTCATCGTGGGCGACGCACAGCCCCCAGAGAGCGTCGCGATGATCAGTGCAACCGAACGCGCGCTGGCCGCAGGGATCGCCGCTGCCGGGCCCGGGGCCCGCATCGGCGACATCTCCCATGCCATCGGCACAGTCCTCAGCGAGGCGGGGTACCCGATCAACACCGAGTTCGGAGGGCATGGCATCGGATCAACGATGCACCAGGACCCACACGTTGCGAACACCGGACGGCCTGGCCGTGGATACAAACTGCGCCCTGGGCTGCTGCTGGCACTGGAGCCGTGGGTCATGGCGGACACCGCTGAACTGGTCACTGATGCCGACGGGTGGACGCTCCGAAGTGCGACAGGCTGCCGGACAGCACACAGTGAGCACACGATCGCTATCACCGACGACGGAGCCGAAATCCTCACCTTGCCGAAGCAAGCCCAGCCGTGAGGAACGACCCCGCAGGCC